>JBJMLG010000177.1:0-7014 GCA_045805385.1 Thermoleophilaceae bacterium | reverse complement strand
GTGGCGATCCAGCCGCCGAGCGTGGAGTACTCGAACGACTGCGGGTAGTGGCGGAGCGTGAGGCCGTGCTCTCGAAGCTGGTCCTCGAGCGCCGGCCCGGTTGCGCCGGCCTGGATGCGAGCGGCACGGGAGATCGGGTCCACCTCGAGCACGCGATCGAGCGCCTTCAGGTCGATCGACACCGAGCCGGCGTAGTCGCCGCCCACCCTTGGCTCCACCCCGCCCACCACGCTCGTGCCGCCGCCGAACGGGATAGCAGCGAGCCGGGCACCCTCGCACCACTCGAGGAGCGCCTCCAGCTCCGCTTCGCTGGTGGGACGGGCCACGATGTCGGGCGGGTGGTCGATCCGCCCCCGGAAGGCGCGCACCACGTCGCGGTATGCCTTGCCGTAGGCATGCGACGCCCGCTCGTGGGTGTCGCTCGAGCAGATCGGGGCAAGCGTGCCCGGCGGCTGGACGCGCGGGGCGGCCAGCTCGAGGTCCTCGATCCGCGGCGCGCCTTCGACCTCGCCGTCGCCGAACCCCAGGTGCGCCCGGATGCCGGCCGCCGCCTCGGCCACCTGGTCGTGTGAGGGCTGCTGGTCCTCGAAACCCCAGCCCCAGAACTTCATTCGGCGCGAGCCCATTCGGGCGTGAAGCTTCTCAGGCTCTATCGTTACGCGGCGGGCACATGTCGACGCGAACCACCGTCCAGATCACCATGCCCCAAATGGGCGAGTCGGTGACCGAGGGGACGATCCTCGAGTGGCGCAAGCAGGTCGGCGAGGCGGTGGAGCAGGACGAGCCGCTCGTCGACGTCTCGACCGACAAGGTCGACACCGAGATTCCCTCGCCGGCTTCGGGAACTCTCATCTCGATCTCGGTCGAGGCCGATGAGACCGTGCCGGTCGGAACCGTGATCGGGGAGATCGCCGTCGGCGACGGCGAGGGCGGCGCCCCCGCCCCGGCGGCCGCCGCGCCCGAGACCGGAAACGGCGCCGCGGCGCCCGAAGAGCCCGCCGCGCCCACCGGCGAGCTGGTCGATCTCGTGTTCCCGCAGATGGGTGACTCCGTCACCGAGGGGACGATCCTCGAGTGGGCCAAGCAGGTGGGCGACCGCGTGGAGGTGGAGGAGACGATCGTCGAGATCTCCACCGACAAGGTCGATGCCGAGGTGCCGTCGCCCGTTTCGGGCACCGTCGCCGAGATCCTCGTGCAGGCGGACGAGACGGTGCCGACCGGCACCGTGCTCGCGCGTATCGCCGCGGGCGCCGGCGCTGCGGCTCCCGCTCCCGAACCCGCGCCGCCTGCCGCGGAGACGGCAGCCCTCGAGGGCCAGCCGCAGCCGACCCCGAGCGCGGGCAACGGCGCGGAGAACGCGACACCCGTGGCGGCGCGCATGGCGAGCGCCCACGGTCTTGACGTGAACAACCTGAGCGGAAGCGGCCCGCGCGGCCGCGTGACGAAGAGCGACGTGGAGGCCGCGATGGCCGGCAACGGCGCGGGCGCCGCACCCGCGGCCGCCTCGGCACCGAGCGTGCCCAATGCGAAGCCGATCCGCGGTCCCGCGGCGATGCTCGCGAAGTTCATGAACGAGAGCCGCTCGATCCCGACGGCCACCAGCTTCCGCACGCTGTCCGTCGACGAGCTCGACCGGCGCCGCAAGGCGCTCAAGGGCGCCGGCAAGCGGCTCTCCTTCACGCACTTGATCGCTTGGGCGATCGTGGACGCGGCGCGCGAGATGCCCGTCATGGGCAACGCCTACGCCGAGGTGGACGGCAAGCCGCAGCGCGTCGAGCCGGCCACGGTGAGCCTCGGCATCGCCGTCGACGTGGAGCGCAAGGACGGCACTCGTTCGCTGGTCGTGCCGGTGATCCGCGACGCGAGCGAGATGGACTTCCAGGCCTTCGTCGCGCGCTACGACGAGCTGGTCGCGGGGGCTCGCGACAACACGCTCGCGCCCGACGACTACCAGGGCGCCAACATCAGCCTCACCAATCCGGGAGGCATCGGGACAGTCGCCTCGGTGCCCCGGCTGATGCCCGGCCAGGGCACGATCGTTGCCACCGGCGCGATCGGCTACCCGCCCGGCCTCCAGCAGGTGGCGCCGGAGCGGCTCGCCGAGCTCGGCGTGAACAAGGTCATGACGATGACCAGCACTTACGACCACCGCGTGATCCAGGGCGCGGAGTCGGGTGCGTTCCTGCGGAGGATCGACCAGCTGCTCCAAGGCGAGGACGGCTTCTACGAGTCGGTCTTCTCGTCCGTGGGCGTCGACATCGGAGCGCCCGCCATCGACGGCGCCGGGCCGGTCACCGCCGCCGAGCCCGCCCCGTCGGCCGTCACCCCCGACGTGGTGGGCAAGCCCGACGAGGCGCTGCTCCAGGCCGTTCAGGCCGCCACCTCGATCGTGAAGGCGCACCGTATGCACGGGCACCTGGCCGCGCGTCTCGACCCACTGGGGTCGGAGCCCGTGGGCGACCCCGCGCTCGACCCGGCGACCGTGCACCTCACCCCCGAGCTGATGCGCGCGATCCCGGCCTCGGTGCTGCGCGTGGCGGTGCCGGGCGAGACCTTCGCCGATGCGCTGCCCCATCTCCAAGAGACCTACTGCGGCACGATCGCCTACGAGATCGAGCACATCTCCGACCACGAGCAGCGCGTCTGGCTGCGCCAGACCGTCGAGGCCGGGGAGCACCGCCAGCCGCTCAGCGCCGACGAGAAGCGGGCGCTGCTGAAGCGGCTGTCGCAGGTGGAGGCGCTCGAGACCTACCTGCACAAGGCCTTCCTTGGGAAGAAGCAGTTCTCGATCGAGGGGCTCGACATGCTCGTGCCGATGCTCGACGAGACGATCGAGGAGTCGGCCCAGGCGGGCTCACGCGAGACGCTGATCGGCATGGCGCACCGCGGCCGGCTTAACGTGCTCGCGCACACGGTCGGCCGCCCGTACGAGACGATCCTCGTGGAGTTCGAGGGCGAGGGCTCGCTCGACGCGGACACCGCCAAGCCCGAAGAGGGCACCGGCGACGTGAAGTACCACTACGGGGCCTCGGGCACGTACAAGACGCGCGAGGGCAAGGGCGTGACCGTCTCGCTGTCGCACAACCCGAGCCACCTCGAGTATGTGAACCCGGTGGTCGAAGGTCGCGCCCGCGCCGACCAGACGAGCCGCAAGGGGCGCGAGGAGCATCACGACCCGACCGTCGTGCTGCCCGTCTTGATCCACGGCGACGCCGCGTTCCCGGGACAGGGAGTGGTGGCGGAGACGCTCAACCTCCAGGCGATCAGCGGCTACGCGACCGGCGGCACCGTCCACCTCATCGCCAACAACCAGGTGGGCTTCACCACGGATCCGTGGGAGGGGCGCTCCACGCGCTACGCCTCGGACCTGGCCAAGGGCTTCGACGTGCCGATCGTGCACGTGAACGCCGACGACGCCGAGGCCTGCATCGCCGCGGTGCGGCTGGCGATGGAGTTCCGCAGCCGCTTCGGCCGCGACGCGCTGATCGACCTGATCGGCTACCGGCGCTTCGGCCACAACGAGACCGACGAGCCCGCCTACACGCAGCCTCAGATGTACGACAAGATCAAGAAGCATCCGACGGTGCGGAAGATCTACGCCGACCTGCTCACGGAGCAGGGAGTGGTGAGCGCCGAAGAGGCCGAGGAGTTCGCGAAGGCGGCGTACCAGGCTGTGGCCGACGCGCACAACGAGCTGAAGGCTTCGATGGCGGCGCCCGGCCCCGACACCGGCGAGTTCCAACTCGACCGCTCCGCGAGCGCCGAGCCTCGTACCGCGGTGCCGGCCGAGCAGCTCGTGTCGCTCAACGAGCAACTGCTCAAGGTCCCCGAGGGCTTCAGCGTGCATCGCAAGCTCAAGCCGCAGATCGAGCGCCGCCGCGAGGGGATCGCCGAGGGCGGCATCGACTGGGCGCAGGCGGAGTCGCTCGCGTGGGCCTCGCTGCTCACCCAGGCCGTGCCGATCCGGCTCACCGGGCAGGACTCGGAGCGCGGCACCTTCAGCCAGCGCCACCTCGTGTTCCACGACGCCAAGACGGGCGCGCGACACACGCCGATCCAGAGCCTGCCGAACGCGACGGCGCCCTTCGAGCTTCACAACTCTCCGCTGTCGGAGACCGCCTGCCTGGGCTTCGAGTACGGCTACAGCGTGCAGGCACCGGAGGCGCTCGTGCTCTGGGAGGCGCAGTTCGGCGACTTCGTGAACTCCGGCCAGGTGATCGTGGACCAGTTCATCGCCTCCGGCCTGGCCAAGTGGGGGCAGTCGTCACGGCTCACGCTGCTGCTGCCCCACGGCTACGAGGGCTCCGGGCCGGAGCACTCGAGCGGCCGGCTCGAGCGCTTCCTGCAGCTCGCCGCCGAGGGCAACATGCGCGTCGCGAACTGCACCACGCCCGCCCAGTACTTCCACCTGCTGCGCCGCCAGGCGCTCGTGTCGAAGGAGCGCCCGCTCGTGGTGATGACCCCGAAGAGCCTGCTGCGCCTGCCGGCCGCGGCGTCGAAGCTCGAGGACCTCAGCGAGGGCTCGTTCCAGCCGGTCATCGACGACCCGACTCTCCCCGGCTCGCGGGAGGAGGTCACGCGCCTGGTGCTCTGCACCGGCAAGGTGTACTACGACATCGTCGCCCACGAGGACCGCCCCAACGCGCGCAACGTGGCAGTGGCGCGAGTGGAGCTGCTCTACCCGTTCGCGGCGAGCGAGATCCAGGCGCTGATGGCGAGCTACCCGAGCCTGCGCGAGGTCGTGTGGGTCCAGGAGGAGCCGAAGAACATGGGGGCCCGCGCGTTCATGAAGCCGCGCCTCGATGAGATCCTGCCCGATCCGATCGCCTACGACTACGTGGGCCGCGAGCTCCGCGCCTCCCCGGGCGAGGGCTATCCGGCAGCGCACCGCGCGGAGCAGAACCGCATCGTGCAAGCGGCGCTCAAGACCGCCTCATAAGGCCCCGGCGGGGGCTGGCCGCTAGCTCCCCCCGCATAGCCGACCAACCGCGCCCGCCAGAGCCGTTTCGAAAGATTCCCGTCCCCGGCATCCCCAAACCGGGGTACCGCGCCTGATCCCCTCAGCGCTTGCTGAGCTGGGCGCGCGTCGTGGCCGCCGACAGCTTGCGGCCGCCGCCGAGCCGCGACAGGGTCGCCGTGATCCCGGGAGCGAAGCCGAATAGCCAGCCTCCGAGGCGCAGCGACAACGGCGCCACGTCGATCTCGGCCCTGTTCCTCTCGATGCCGCGGATCACCGCGGCGACGACCTGCTCCGGCGTTCGCGTGGCGACGCCCGGGGGCAACTCGAGGCCCGTGTCGGCCCACATTCCGGCGCCGCGTATGAAGCTCGGGAACACTGTGGTCACGCCGACGCCCGTGCCGCGAAGGTCCTCGTGCAGGGAGTAGGCGAAGCCGCGCAGGCCGAACTTCGTGGCGCTGTAGACCGCGGTTCCCATCGAGGCGACCTTCCCCGACAACGAGGACACGAACACCAGGTGACCGCGGCCCCGCTCGACCATGCCAGGTACGAGCTCGCGCGCCATCTGCATCGGCGCGCGCAGGTTCACGCCGAGCGCGCGGTCGATCTCCTCGGGCGAGAAGCTCTCGATCTCACCTGCTGCCGGCAGCCCGGCGTTCGCCACGAGCACGTCCAGCGTTCCCGCGCGCTCGAGCAGCGAGCGCACCTCCGACGGGTCGGCGAGATCGGCCGGGATCACCTCCACGCGGGTGCCGAGCTCGCCGGCCAGCGACTCCAGCGCGTCGGCTCGGCGCCCGCTCAGGATCACGTGCGCGCCGCTGCGATGGAGCTCCCTCGCGATTGCGTTTCCGATGCCGCCCGAGGCGCCCGTGACGAGCGCTCGCTGGCCGCTCAAGTCGAGCGGCACCGAGTTCGCTCCATTGGGTGAGGACGCCCGGGCGGCATTCACGTGAGATCGTATCCCGGCACGCCATCGTCTTACCAGGAGGTCGGATGCCCGCAGCTCGCTTCGTCGAGGCCCTCAACGAGCAGATTGGCAACGAGTTCGGCGCCTCACAGTCGTACGCCGCGATGGCGGTTCACTACGACGCCGAGACGCTCCCCCAGCTGGCCGCCTTCTTCTACCGCCAGTCGATCGAAGAACGAAACCACGCGATGATGATGGTCCAGTACCTGCTCGACGCGGGCGCCGAGATCACGATCGCCGGAGTGGACGCACCGCGCACGCAGTTCGCAGACATCGTGGAGCCGGTTGCCGCCGCCCTCGATCAGGAGAAGCGCGTGAGCGACCAGATCGAGCGGCTCGCGCAGATCGCGCGCGAGCAGAACGACTTCACCAGCGAGCAGTTCATCCAGTGGTTCCTCAAGGAGCAGGTCGAGGAGGTCGCGACGATGTCGGCGCTGCTCGCGGTGGCCCAGCGAAGCCGCGACAACGCGATGCTCGTGGAGGACTTCATCGCGCGTGAGCACTCCGGCAGCGCGACCGTCGATCCGACGGCGCCGCCGGCGGCGGGAGGAGCGCTCTAGACGGCGTACTGGCGGCTGCGGCGGTCGCGCTTGCTCTCGAGCAGCGCGTTGTCGGCCCGCGCGACGAGCGCGTCCGGGCTCGTGCCGTCCTCGGGGAACACCGCCCAGCCGATGCTGGCGGTGAGCGGGCGCCCGTCGATCCGTATCGAGGCGAGCGCGCCAGAGAGGCGCCCGGCGAGCCGCTCCGCGTCGCTCGCATCCGCCTCGGGGGCCAGCACCGAGAACTCGTCGCCGCCCTGCCGCGCGAGCGTGTCAGGCTCGCGCACGCTGAAGGAGAGGACGCGGCCGACCTCGCGCAGCACGCGGTCGCCTTCGAGGTGGCCGTGCTCCTCGTTCACCTGCTTGAAGCGGTCGAGATCGAGCAGCGTGAGCACGAAACGGCGGTTGTGGCGCTCGTGCCGTGCGATCTCATACGCGAGCCGCTCGTACAGCGTCCGGTAGTTGGCGACGCCGGTGAGCGCGTCGCGCTCCGCAAGGTCGCGCAGCGCGTCCTGGCCTGACTGGCTCTGCTCGCGGAGCACGGCAACGAC
>JBJMLG010000176.1:0-48818 GCA_045805385.1 Thermoleophilaceae bacterium | reverse complement strand
GCGCGAGGCGGAACTCGACATCGACTACCGAGAGGCAACCGGGGACGCGTTGCCCTTCGCCGATGGCGAGTTTCCCGCGGCCTACTGCTGCGATGTGCTCGAACACGTCGACGACGTCGGGCGCACCGTCGGAGAGATCGCTCGCGTGCTCGAGCCCGGAGGCGTGTTCCTCTACGACACGGTCAACCGCACCATGCGCAGCAAGCTGCTGATGATCAAGCTCTCTCAGGACTGGTCCGCCACCGCCTGGGCCGAGCCCGACCTCCATGAGTTCGACATGTTCATTCGGCCCGGGGAACTCGAGGCGCACCTGAAGCAGGCGGGCCTTGAGGTGCGCGACCGCGTTGGCTTTGCCGCCGCCAACCCGGCCACCGCCGTCAAAGCCATGTGGGATCGGGGCCACGGCAAAATCACGTACCGTGAGATGGGCGAGCGGCTGGGGATCAAGGAGAGCCGCGACACGTCGTCGTCCTACGGAGGCTATGCGCTGAAGCGCCGACCGGCGGCCTGAGCGAAAGCTGCCAGGTGCGCGCTACCGTGGCGCGTTCCACCAGTCGATTTGTCGATGGAAGGAGCGGAGTGGCAACCACCGACGCACAGACCGGCTACGCGCAGGTCGGCGATCTGAACATGTACTACGAGATCCACGGCCGGGGCAGGCCGACGATCCTGCTGCACGGCGCGTACATGACCGTCGACCTTATGGGCCCGATCGTGCCCGGACTGGCCGCGTCTCGACAGGTGATCGCGCCGGAGCTCCAGGGGCACGGGCGCACCGCGGACGTCGATCGCCCGCTCACCTATGAGCAGATGGCGGACGACACGGCAGCGCTCGTTCGCCACCTGGAGATCGACAATGCCGACGTGGTCGGCTACAGCATGGGCGGCGCCGCAGCGCTGCAGCTGGCGATCCGGCACCCGGACCTGGTACGGCGACTCGTTGTCGCCTCGGCCGGCTTCAGAAGCGACAGCATGCACCCCGAGGCGCTCGAGATGTTCCCCTCGATCACGCCCGAGTTGTTCGCCGGGTCCCCGATCGAGGAGGCGTACCTTCGAACGGCCCCGAACCCCGGTGACTTCCCGAAGCTGGTCGAGAAGCTCACCCAGCTCGACACGACGCCGTTCGCCTGGTCAGAAGACGACATCCGGGCGATCCCCGCGCCCACGCTGATCGTCCTCGGCGACTCCGACGGTGTCCGCCTGGAGCACGCGGTCGAGCTCTTCAAGCTGCGCGGCGGCGGGGTGATGGGCGACCTAGCGGGAATGCCGCAATCGCAGCTCGCGGTGCTTCCCGGCACCTCGCACTTCGTGCCGCCGGGCTCCGGCCTCCTGGACCGAACGGACTGGCTGCTGGCGATGATCCCGCAGTTCCTCGACGCAGCGGAGCCTGAGGACTGACTAGGCGCCCCTAGCTTCCCCGAGCTTCGCGTGTCCACGCGCTGGCGAGGTTCACGAGCGACTGCACGACGGGACGGTCGTCGTCGGCGCGCCAGAGCAGGCGAGTCTTCACGGAGGGCGCGTCGCGAATGCCAAGCGCCACTATGCCTGGGTGGGACAGGCCGCTCGCAACCCAGTCGGGGACGGTGGCGACCGCGCGTCCCTGCGCGACCACTTCGGTTCCCTCCTCCGCGCTGTGAACAGCGTCGTCGGTCCGCCGCGGCGGGCCGCCGCGCTGCTCGTCAAATGTCCAGAAGGCGCTCCATTCGGGGTGCAGGTCCGCGCCACCCGGGAACGGCTGGTCGAGGAGGTCGGCAACGGTCAGCTCGTGACTGGTGGCGAGCGGATGGCCGACGGCCATGATCACGACCATCGGACTCTCATCGAGCGTGAGGGCGCGCAGGCGATCGTCGTTCGTTGGCTGGAGGAACAAGCCGACGTCGGCGCCCTCGAGAAGCTCTCGCCCGGACTGCGGAAAACCGACCGGCTTCCACTCGAACGTCACATCAGGTCGCTCCAACCGGAAGACGTGGAACATCGGCCCCCAACGCGCGTGGGGCAAGCGCTCATCGAAAGCCACTGTGAGCGCGGGCATCCCCATACCGTCCTCGTTAGTAACCGTCCGGGCTCCCGACCAAACGGTCAGCACAACCCTATGAGAGGCTCGCTAGGACAGCAGGCGCTCGAGCCGCCGGACCGCTTCGGCGATCTCCTCGCGGCTCACGGTGAGCGGCGGCAGCAGCCGGACCGTGCTCGGTCCGGTGGCATTCACGACGAGGCGCTGCTCCATCAGCGCGCGGCGTGCGACCTCGGGCGCGTCGCCCACGTCGAACGCCAGCATCAGCCCGCGCCCCCGTACGCCCTGGGCTCCGGCCGAGCGGAGCCCTTCGGCGAGCTCCTCCCCCTTCTCGCGCACATCGCGAAGGAAGGCCTCGTCATCGACGATGCCGAGCACCGCGTTCGCGGCCGCGCACGGCACCGGGCCGCCGGCGAACGTGGAGCCGTGGTCGCCGGGCTGGAGCACGTCGGCGTACTCCGGCGAGGTCACGCAGGCGCCGATAGGCAGCCCGCCGCCGAGTCCCTTCGCGACCGTCATGACGTCGGGGCGCACGTCGGTCTGCTCGTATGCCCAGAGCGTGCCCGTGCGGCCCATGCCGCATTGCACCTCGTCGAAGATCAGGAGCGCGCCGTGGCGGTCGCAGGCCTCGCGTGCCGCGGCCAGCACCTGCGGAGCGATCGGGTGGATACCGGACTCGCCCTGCACGGGCTCGATGAAGACCGCGGCGGTGCGTTCCGTCACGGCATCCTCCACCGCCCGCGCGTCGTCACGCGGCACCACCAGGAAGCCCGGCACGAGCGGCGCGAACGGCGCCTGCTTCGCCTCCTGCGGTGTGGCGGACAGCGCGCCGTAGGTGCGCCCGTGGAAGCCCTGCGAGAGCACGACGATCTCGCCGCCGCGCTTGTGCCGCCGCGCGAGCTTGATCGCCGCCTCGTTTGCCTCCGCGCCGGAGTTGCAGAAGAACAGCTTGCCGCCGAGCGATGAGCCGGAGAGCCGCTCCGCGAGCAGCATGCCGGGCTCCGTGTAGAAGAGATTCGACACGTGCATGAGGCGCCCAGCCTGCTCCCGCACCGCCTCGACGACCGCCGGGTTGCAGTGCCCCACCTGCACGACCGAGATGCCGGCGAGAAAGTCGAGGTACTCGTTGCCTTCGTCGTCCCACAGGCGCGTGCCCTCGCCGCGCACGAACTCCACGCGGTTGCGCGCGTACGTGCCCATCACGTAGTCGCGCTCGAGCTGCTGCAGCTCCGAGACGCTCACGCGCGGATCTTCGTGCCGATGCCCTGATCCGTAAACAGCTCGAGCAGCAGCGAGTGCTCGAGCCGGCCGTCCACGATGTGCGCGGCGTCCACGCCGCCGTTCACGGCCTCGAGGCAGGCCTCGAGCTTCGGCCGCATGCCACCGCCGACGCCGTCGAGGCCGGCACGGACCTCCTCGGCGCTTGCCTGCGACACGAGGCTGTCCGGCTGCTCCGGATCGCGCATCCAGCCGGCCACATCGGTGAGGAACAGCACCTTGTAGGCGCCCAGCGCGGACGCGACCGCGCCGGCCGCGGCGTCGGCGTTCACGTTGTAGGAGCTGCCCTCCGCGTCGGCACCGACCGAGGCGATCACGGGGATGTAGTCCTCGGCGATGTGGTTGAGGACATCGACGTTGACGTGCTCGATCTCGCCGACGAAGCCGAGGTCCTCGTCGATCTCCGGCTGCTGCTGCTTGCGCACGCGGAAGAGCAGCCCGTCGTCTCCGCAGAGCCCGACCGCCGGCTGCCCGTGGCGATTCAGCAGGAGCACGATGTCCTTGTTCTGCTTGCCCACCAGCACCATCTTCGCCACCTCGACCGTGGCCTCGTCGGACACCCGCAGGCCGCCCACGAAGCGCACGTCCATGCCGAGCCGCTCCATGTAGCGCGTGATGTCAGGGCCGCCGCCGTGCACCACCACCGGGTTCAGCCCCACGTACTTGAGCAGCACCACGTCGCGGGCGAACTCCTCCTTGAGATGCGGCTCGATCATGGCGGCGCCGCCGTACTTGATCACCACGGTCCTGCCGTGGAACTCGCGGATGTACGGCAGGGCCTCGAGGAGGGTTGCGACATCTCTCATGTCGAGTACTCCGAGTTGAGTGACACGTATCCGTGCGAGAGGTCGGAGAAGAAGACCTCGGTCTCACCTCCGCTGCCGGGCAGCGTGAGCTCGAACTCCACCTCGGGCTTCGCGACGAGCCCCTGGAGCTCGCGCAGCGCCTCGCCGCTCACGTCGACGACGGCCCCGCCCGACACGCACTCGCGCCCCTCGATCGTGAGGTCCACGTAGAAGGGCGCCCGGCCGGCCATTGCCTGCCCCGCCGCCTGGAGGATGCGGCCGAAGTTGGGGTCGGCGCCGAGCAGAGCTGTCTTCACGAGCGGCGAGTCGGCCACCGCCCGCGCGACGTCGTCCACCAGCTCGGTCGCGCCGCGCACCACAACGCGCCCGACGCGCTCCGCGCCTTCGCCGTCGGCCACCATCTCGATCGCGAGCTGGCGCATCAGCGCGTCGAGCGCCTCGCCGAGCGCGACCTCGTCCTGCGTCTGCGGCTCCACGCGCACGCCGGAGGCACCGTTCGCAAAGGCGAACACGGTGTCGCTCGTGGACAGCTGGCCGTCCACGCTGATGCGGTCGAACGACCGCTTCACGCACACGCCCGTGAGCAGGTCGAGGGTGGGCTGTTCGAGCGCGGCGTCGGTCTGCACGAAGCAGAACATCGTCGCGAAGCGCGGCGAGATCATCCCGGCGCCCTTGGCCTGCGCCGCGAGGCGCACGCTGCCGGACGGCAGGTCCACCTCCAGGCAGGCGCGCTTGGGGCCGCGGTCGGTGGTGAGGATGGCCTCGGAGAACGAGCCGGCGTCGGCGGTGGCCTCGTCCGCGGCTTGGCGCGCGCCCTCCACGAGCTTCTGGCGTGGCAGCTCCCGTCCGATCACACCCGTCGAGGCGACGCCCACCTCCTCGGGCGCCAGACCGAGCGCTTCGGCAGCGGCCTCCTGGCCGGCCCGGGCGGTTGCCAGCCCGCGCTCGCCGTCGGCCACGTTCGAGTTGCCGGAGTTGGCGAGCACCGCGCGCAGCCCGTCGAGCGAGGCCTCGCGCGACACCGCGATGGGGGCCCCCACGAGCGCGTTGTCGCTGAAGCGGGCGGCCGACACGGTCGCCTCCTCGTCGGACACGAGCACGCCCACGTCGAGCCCGCCCGCCTTGATGCCCGCCGCCACGCCGGCGGCGCGGTAGCCGCGCGGTAACGCCGTCGGCGGCAGCTCCGCCACGTGACCGGGCGCGCTCACCCAGCGGGAGCGGAAGAAGCCGTTGTTCACAAGAGGCCCGCCGTCTCGTCGAGCCCCAGCATCAGATTCATGTCCTGGACCGCCTGGCCGGCGGCGCCTTTCCAGAGGTTGTCGATCGCGCTGAACACGAGCACGCGCCCGCTCGCGGGCTCCACGGTCGCGTGGATGCGGCAGAGGTTGGTGTCGCGCACCTCGCGCACGCCCGGCGGATCCAGGGCCAGCTCCACGAACGGCTCGCCGTCGTAATGGTCGGCGAACAGCGCGCGCACTTCGCCGGCGCTCAGGTCCGCGCGGGTGCGCACGTAACAGGAGGCGAGCAGGCCCTGGTCGATGGGCAGCAGGTGCGGCGTGAACGTGATGCCGTCCTGTCCGAGCTCCTGCTCGAGTTCGGCGCGGTGGCGATGGCCCTCGACCTTGTAGGGGTTCACGTTCTCGGCCACCGACACGAAGTGCGTGGTCTGGGTCGCCTCGCGACCCGCGCCAGACACGCCGGACTTGGCGTCCACGACCGCGTCCGCCATCAGGCCCTTCAGCGGCGCGAGCGCGAGGATGGCGGCGGTGGGATAGCAGCCCGGCGCCGCCACCAGGTCCGCCTCGCGGATCGCGTCGCGATGAAGCTCGGTGAGCCCGTAGACCGCTCGCTCGAGCAGCTCCGGAGCCTCGTGAGGCTGGTAGTAGCGCTCGTAGCGCTCGCGGTCGAGGCGGAAGTCGGCGGACAGGTCCACCACCTTCAAACCGCGCTCGAGCAGGTCGCGAACGACCGGGGCGGCTGCCTTGTGCGGGTAGCCCACGAAGGCGGCCTCGGCGCGGTCGGCGACGCGGTCGGGCTCGTACTCCTCGAGCTCGAGCGCGACGCGGTGGCGCGGGTAGACGTCCTCGAGCCGGCGCCCCACGTCGGAGCGCGCCGTGACCATCGTCAGGTCGAGCTGCGGGTGGCGATCCACGATCGCCGCGCAGAGCGCGCCGGCGAAGCCCGACGCGCCGATGACGGCGACCTTAGGCACGGAGCCGGCCTCCGATCTGCTCGAGGCCGCGCTCGATCGCCCTGCGCACCTCGGCGACCTCCTCGTCGGTGAGCGTGCGCTCGGGCGAGCGGAACTCGAGCCGCAATGCGAGCGACTTCTTGCCCTCGCCCACCTGCTCGCCGCGGTACACGTCGAACACCTCCACGCGCTCGAGCAGCTCGCCACCGTTCTGTGCCACCGCGGCCTCTACGTCGGCCGCCGGCACGTCCTCGTCGACAACTACGGCGATGTCCTGCACCACGGGGGGAAACACGCCGATGTCGCGGTAGGGCACGTCGCCCGGCACGAGCTCGGCGAGCAGGTCCGCGTCGATCTCGAACGACGCGGCCTGACCGAGATCCCACTCCCGTGCCACGAGCGGATGGATCTCCCCCAGCCAGCCGAGCTTGCGCTCGTCCGCGCCCGCGATCACGCTGGCCGCGCGCCCCGGGTGGAGGAACGGGCGCTGGCCCTCCTCGACCCACCACTCGAGCGCCAGCGAATCGAGGAGACCGGCGAGCATCCCCTTCGCGGCGAAGAAGTCGGCCGGCTCGGCCTGACGGCGCCAGGTTCCCGGCACCGCCTGGGTCATGAGGGCGCCGATGTGGTGGCGCTCGTGCGCCGGCACGGCGCCGCTCGGCACGCGGCCCGACTCGTCGTGGGCGCCGGTGAGCGGCCCCGACGGGCGATACACGTGTGCGGACTCGAACAGCCCAAGCTCCCCGCGCCCGTGGGCGGCGTTGTGCCGGGCGGCGTCGAGCAGACCCGGCAGCAGCAGCGGGCGCATCACGCTGTGCTCCTCGCTCATCGGGTTCTCCAGCCTGAGCGCCGGGACGTCGCCCACCCGGGCGCGGTCGAGCGTCTCGGGCGAGGTGAAGCTCCAGGCCACGATCTCGGAGAGGCCGCGGTCGCGCAGGGCGTCCTCGGCGCGGCGGCGCAGCCGCTGCTCGGGAGTGAGCTTGCCGACGGCCTCCCGGCGCGCGGGCAGCGTGGGTGGGAACTTCTCGAGCCCGTACACGCGGGCGACCTCCTCGATCAGGTCGGCCTCCCGCTGCACGTCGGAGTCCCGGAAGTACGGCACGGTCACGTCCCAGGCGACGCCATCGGCGGGCGACGCGGGCTCGGGCTCGAAGCCGAGGCTCACGAGGATCCGCACGATCTCGTCCTCCGGCACGGTCTTCCCCAGAAGCCTCGTGATCCGCGCGTGCCGCAGCGTCACCACCCGCGGCGGTTTGGGGTCGGGATAGGCGTCCAGCGTGCCGGGCACGAACCGTGCGCCGCAGAGCTCCACCATCAGGCGGGCCGCGAGGTGCTGCGCGGCCATCGCGAGCTCGGGATGGAGCTGCTTCTCGAAGCGCGTGCTCGCCTCGGAGCGGAGCTGCAGCCTCTTCGAGGTCTCGAGGATGTTGGGCCCGACCCAGGTGGCGGCCTCCATCAGCACGCGCGTGGTCTTGTCGGAAACCTCGGAGACCTGGCCGCCCATGATGCCCGCGATGCTGGTCGGGCCGCCCGCGTCGGCGACGACTGCCATCGACGGGTCGAGCTCGCGCTCGAGGCCGTCGAGCGTCGTCATCTTCTCCCCCGGCTCGGCGCGCCGGACGATGATCGTGCCGCCGCGGACCTGGTCGAGGTCGAACGCGTGCAGCGGCTGCCCGCAGGTGAGCATCACGTAGTTGGTGATGTCCACGACGTTCGAGATCGGCCGCTGCCCTGCGGCTATCAGCCGCTGCTTGAGCCACAGCGGCGAGGGACCCACCTTCACGTCCTCGAACACGCGACCGGTGAAGCGCAGGCACACCTCGGGATCGATCTCGATCGTCACGTAGTCGTCCGCGTTGTCGTCGCCGTCCGGCGCGGAGTCCTCGAGCGTCGGATCCGGAGCGAGCTGCGCCCCGGTGACCGCGTGCACCTCGCGCGCGATCCCGTATACCGCGAGGCAGTCGGGGCGGTTCGGCGTGATCTCCGCGTCGAGCACGTCGTCCTCGATCTGGAGCGCGTCGAGCAGCGGCGCGCCGGCCGGCAGGTCCTCGGGTAGCACGAAGATGCCGGCGTGGTCCTCGCCCATGCCCACCTCGTCCTCCGCGAGGATCATCCCGCTCGACTTCACGCCGCGGAGCTTCGCCTCGCCGAGCGTCTCGCCGTTCGGCATCACCGCTCCGGGCAGCGCGACCCCGACCGTCTGGCCGGCGGCCACGTTGGGCGCGCCGCAGACGATCGTGCGCCGGCCGTTGCCGTCCTCCACCTCGCACACGCGCAGGCGGTCGGCGTCGGGGTGCTGCTCGGCAGAGACCACCTTGCCCACCACGAACTGGTCGGGCGAGCCAACGCCGATGTGCTCGACCCGCACCACCTCGGTGCCGGTCATGTTGAGCCGGTCCGCAAGCTCCTCGGGCGACAGCCCGGGGTCGCAGTACTCGCGCAGCCAGGAGACGGGAACTCTCATCCGAACTGCTCCAGCAGTCTCAGGTCGTTCTCGAACAGGATCCGCAAGTCCGGGACCTGGTGCTTGAGGAAGGCGATCCGCTCGATGCCCATGCCGAACGCGAAGCCCTGCACGCGCTCGTTGTCGTAGCCCATGTCCTCGACGAAGCCGAGCACGTTCGGGTCGACCATCCCGGCGCCGAGGATCTCGATCCAGCCGGAGCCCTTGCAGAGCGGGTCGCGGCTGCCGTCGGGCAGGCGGCCGGTGCCACCGCAGTTGAAGCAGTCGATGTCGACCTCCACGCTCGGCTCCGTGAACGGGAAGTAGTGAGGGCGCAGCCGCGACTTCCGCTCGCGGCCGAACATCTGGCGAGCGAACTCGAGGAGCGTGCCCTGGAGATCGGCGAGCGTGAGCTCGTCGTCGATCGCGAGCCCCTCCACCTGGTGGAACATCGGCGTGTGTGTGGCATCCGAGTCGCGCCGATAGGTCTTGCCGGGAACCACGATGTAGATGGGCGGCTTCTGTAGCTCCATCGAGCGCGTCTGCATCGGCGAGGTGTGCGTGCGCAGCAGCACCTCCGGCGAGAAGTAGAAGGTGTCCTGCAGCTGGCGCGCCGGGTGACCGGGCGGATGGTTGAGCGCCGTGAAGTTGTAGAAGTCGTATTCGACCTCCGGGCCCTCGACGACCGAGAAGCCGAGCCCGACGAAGATGTCCTCGATCTCGCGGCGCGTGGCCGTGATCAGGTGCAGGTGGCCCGGCGGCCGCGCGGGGTCGCCCGGGAGCGTGACGTCCACGCGGTCGTGCACCAGGCGGCGCTCCAGCTCGGCGGCCTCCAGCTCCGCGCCGCGCGAGTCGAGCTGCTCCTCGAGCGCGCGGCGCACCGCGTTGGCGCCCTGGCCGACCGGCCCGCGCTGCTCGGGCGGCAGCTCGCCGATCGAGCGCAGCACGCTCGTCAGCTCCGCCTTGCGCCCGAGGTAGCGCACCCGCAGATCCTCGAGCTCGGCGACCGAGCCCGCACCGGCAATCGCCTGCTCGCCCTCGCGGCGCAGTTCATCGAGGCGGCCGTTTGCGGGGGCTTCAGGCATGGCGGGCCATCCTAGTGCGCTCGTAGAGGGCGACGGTGGCCGCCATCGCGACATTCAGCGAGTCCGGCCCGTCCGGGCGCAGCGGGATCCCGGCGACGGCGGCGGCCTTCGAGCGCAGCTCCTCCGGCAGCCCCTCGCGCTCGGCCCCGAGGCAGAGCACCTCCGGCCGCTGCGCGCTCACGTCGGCGAGCGGCGTTGCCCCGCGCTCGAGGGCGATCAGGGCGCCCGGCAGCTCGTCGTAAGCGGCACGCGCGGGCGGCCTGAAGAAGATCGAGCCCATGCTCGCCCGGACCGCCTTCGGGGACCACGGGTCGGCACAGCCCGGGCCGAGCACCACGGGGCCGTCGGCGAACGCGTGCGCCGAGCGAATGACAGTGCCGACGTTGCCCGGGTCACCCACGCCGTGGAGATACACCGAAAGCTCGCCGCCCGGCTCAGACCAGCGCTGGCGGTACACGCCGATCACGCGCGTGCCGGACCCGAGCGTGCTCACGCCGGCGAGCAGGTCGGGCTCCACGTCGATGCCCGCCACGAGCAGCACCTCCGGCTCCCAGCCCGCCGCCTCGGCGGCCTCCACGAGGTCCTCGCCCTCGGCCAGGAACAGGCCGCTCTTGTCCCGCCCGCGCTTGTCGTGGAGCTTGCGGATCGTCTTGAGCGTCTCGTTGTGGGCTGAAGTGATCATTGGAACGAAAAAGGGCGCCTCTCTGGGCGCCCCGGGTGGTTCTGCGATGGCCTACCGAAGCATCAGGCAGCCGTCGCCTCCCGGGCGCGCTCGGCAAATCGGCGGAACGTCTCGGGGTCGCGTACGGCGATGTCGGCCAGCACCTTGCGGTCCAGCTCGATCTCGGCGACGCGCAGCCCGTGCATGAACTCGGAGTAGCTGAGGCCCTCGCGGCGAGCGGCAGCGTTGATGCGGGTGATCCAGAGGCGGCGGAAGTCGCGCTTCTTGTTGCGGCGGTCGCGGTAGGCGTACGTGTCGGACTTGAGCAGCTGCTCCTTGGCCCGGCGGTAGCTCGAGTGCTTCTCGCCGCGGTAGCCCTTGGCCCGCTCCAGCGTGGCGCGGCGCTTCTTGCGCGCGTGGACTGAACGCTTGACGCGGCTCATTTGCGGAGCAGGTCCTTCACCCGCGGGGCGTCGGCATCGCTGAGGATGACCGGCTTCTCGAGACGGCGCTTACGCTTGGGGCTCTTCTTGCCGAGCATGTGGCTGGTCATCGCGTGGCGGCCACGGACCTTGCCCTTCGCGGTCACCTTGAAGCGCTTCTTCGCGCCGGAATGGGTCTTCATCTTCGGCATGCGGCGTCGTAGTTAAGCAGACAGCCGGGGCGGTGATCAGGCGCGGAGGGCGAGTTAGGACTGTGCTGGAGCGGGCGCCGGCTCTTCCGCCGGCTGGTCCTGCTGCTCCTGCTGGTCCTGCTGATCGTCCTGCTGCTCCGGACCCTCGTGCTCGGCGGCGTGCTCGAGGCGCTGCTGGCGTCGTTCACGCTTGGCGGGCTGCGCCTGGGGCTCGGGCGGCGCCTCCTCGGCCTCCTCGCCCTCCTTCGGGCGGGCCGGGGCGAGCACCATCGTCATGTTGCGCCCGTCGAGGTTCGGCCGCTGCTCGATCGTCCCGAGCTCGTGGACATCCTCCGCCAGGCGCATGAGAAGTTGCTCGCCGCGCTCGGGGTGGGTGGTCTCGCGGCCGCGGAACATGATCGTGACCTTCACCTTGTCCTGGCCCTTGAGGAAACGCTTCACGTGGCCAAGCTTGGTCTCGTAGTCGTTCTGGGCGATCTTCGGCCGCAGCTTGATCTCGCGGATCGTGATCGACTTCTGGTGGCGGCGGGCGGCCTTGGCCTTCTGCTCCTGCTCGTACTTGTACTTCGAGTAGTCGAGCACGCGGCAGACGGGCGGGCGGGCATCCGCAGCCACCTCGACCAGGTCGAGGTCGCGCTCGCGCGCGTACTTGAGGGCATCGTCGCGCGAAACCACGCCGATCTGGTTGCCGTCGTCGCCTATGAGGCGGACTTCCGGCACGCGGATCCGCTCGTTTATTCGCGTCTGATCCCGCTCAGGCGGGCGCCGATCGAACCTACGAGGGATCGGCACTAGGCGGAATGGAGGCGGCTAGACGTCAAAAGGCAGGCTTGAGAGCAATCGAGTAGGCAGGAGGGCACGGGCGAGCTGTTGGTTCGCGTGCGTGTGGTGCCCTTCATTCGCTATCGAGTATACCCACGCTCGGGAGATGCGCTAACCCTAGGCGACATCAATTTTCGGCACGCCCGCGGGCGGCGATCTCCTCCCGGGCGCGCTCGATGAAGCTCTCCAGAGCCACCGGCCCGAGGTCGCCCTCGCGGTGGCGCCGCAGCCCCACCTGGTTGGCCTCCTGCTCGCTGTCGCCCACGATGAGCATGTAGGGCACCTTGCGCAGCTCCGCGTCGCGGATCTTGCGGCCGATGGTCTCGCTGCGGTCGTCCACCTCGGAGCGCAGGTCGGCAACTCGCAGCTGGGCGTCCACCATGCGCGCGTAGTCCACGTGGCGGTCCGCGATAGGCAGCACGATCGCCTGAACAGGCGCGAGCCAGAGCGGGAACTCACCCGCGTAGTGCTCGATCAGGATCCCGATGAAGCGCTCGAACGAGCCGAGCAGGGCGCGATGGATCATCACGGGCTGGTGCTCGGCGTTGTCGGCGCCGGTGTACTCGAGCGCGAACCGCTCCGGCATCTGGTAGTCGAGCTGGACGGTGCCGAGCTGCCAGGAGCGGCCGAGCGAATCGGTCATGTGCAGGTCGATCTTCGGCCCGTAGAAGGCGCCGTCGCCCTCGTTCACCTCGTACTCGAGGCCCTGGCGATCGAGTGCGCCCTTGAGCGCCGCCTCGGCGCGGTCCCACATCTCGTCGGTTCCGACGCGCTTCGGCGGCCGGGTCGACAGCTCGAGCCGCGGCTCGAACCCGAATACGTCGTAGAGGAAGAAGCCGAACTCGAGGCAGCCCACCACCTCGTCCTCGATCTGGTCCTCGCTGCAGAAGATGTGGGCGTCGTCCTGGGTGATGTGCCGCACCCGCAGCAGCCCGTGCAGCGTGCCGCTCGGCTCGTGTCGGTGCACAAGTCCCTGCTCGGAGTAGCGGATCGGCAGGTCGCGGTAGGAGCGCCGTTCGTCCTTGTAGAGCTGGATGTGTGCCGGGCAGTTCATGGGCTTCAGGCCCATGGGCTTGTCCTCGACCTCCGTGAAATACATGTGGTCGCGGTACTGGTCCCAGTGCCCGGACTGCTTCCACAGCTCCACGTCGTAGAGGATCGGCGTCTTCACCTCGCGGTAGCCGCGGCGGCGGTTCTCGGTGCGCCAGAGCTCCGTGAGCTCGTTCCAGATCGCGATGCCGGCCGGCTGCCAGAAAGGCGAGCCGGGCGACAGGTCGCTGAACATGAACAGGCCCAGCTCCTTGCCGAGCTTGCGGTGGTCGCGAGCGCGGGCCTGCTCGAGCCGCTCCAGGTAGAGGTCGAGGTCGTCCTTCGAGAAGAAGGCAGTGCCGTAGATGCGCGTGAGCATCGGCTTGTTCGCGTCGCCACGCCAGTACGCGCCCGCGGTGGACATCAGCTTCACGGCCTTGATCGGCTTCGTGCTGGGCGCGTGCGGGCCGCGGCAGAGGTCGGTGAAGTCGCCGTTGCGGTAGAGCGACACGGTCCTGACGCCCTCGTTCTTGACGAGGTCCTCGATCAGCTCGACCTTGTAGGGCTGGTCCTCTGCCCTGAAGCGCTCGAGTGCCTCCTCCACCGGCACGTCCGAGCGCTCGAACTGCTCGCCGGCCTTGATGTGCTCCCGCATGCGCTGTTCGATGCGGGGGAAGTCCTCCTCGGAGACCTTCACGCCCTCGGGGAAGTCGAAGTCGTAGTAGAAGCCGTTCTCGATCGGCGGCCCGATCGAGACCTTGGTGCCCGGGTAGAGCTCGCTCACCGACTCGGCGAGAACGTGCGCCGCGTCGTGGCGGATCAGCTCGAGCGCCTCCGGGTCGTTCTTGGTGACGATCTGGATCTCGTCGCCGTCCGTCAGCGGGGCGGTCAGGTCCTGCGGCGGGCCCTCGTTGCGGCGGATCGCGAGGGCAGCGCGCGCGAGGCCCTCGCCGATCGCGCGGGCGGCGTCGGCACCGGTTGCACCGTCCTCGAGTTCGAGCGGGCTGCCATCGGGGAGGAAGACCTTCATGGACGCTGCAAACTAGCGGCATCCCCAGCCGTGAGCACGGCGATCAGCTCGAGCTCCTCGGCCGCCAGGCGCGGGAGCAGGTGGGCGCCGCGAACGAGTTCGTGCGCCGAATCGCCGAGCTCGGCCGCAAGGCCCGGATCGCCGACGAGCTCGACGAGCCGCAGCGCCGCCGACTCCGGGCCGTCCGGCAGGAAGCCGTCGCGGCCGTCGCGGACGGGATGCCCGGCCCGCGCGTCGCCGAGTGCGAGCACCGGCGTGCGCTTCCACATCGCCGCGAGCGCCGGCCCGGGGCCGCCGGGACGCAGCGCCGAGTCGATCGCCACGCGCGCGAGCTGCACGAGCGCGCCCGCCTCGGCCGCGCCGAGTGGGCCGGCCACCACCACGCCGGGCGTGTCGGCGGCCATCTGCTCGACCTCCCGCATGAGTGCGAAGCCGGCCTGGTCGCCCCGCTGTGGCGCGCCGGCGAGCACGAGCTGCAGCTCGCCGATCTCGGTGCGCGCGGCCTCGAACCCGTCGAGTGACGCGAACGGGTCGGCCCACGGGTCGAACGGCCACAGCTCGCACACGAACGGACGCGCGAGGTCCACGCCCAGAGCGCGCACGAGCGCGCCCGCCGTGGCGACGGGCAGGTCGAGCGCGGCGGGCGACAGCGGGTCGAGCGCGGCGGCCGCGGAGCGCAGCTCCACTCCCTCGTCGGGATGGGGCGCGGTCGCGCCGCCGGTCAGAAACCAGGCGCGGCAGCGAGCGGCGGCGGGCGAGAGCACGTCCCACGCCTGCTCCGACACCGAGGCGGCCGCTGCATCCGGGGCCCACACGAGGGGAAGGCCGGCGCCGGGCGCGGCTGCGAGCGCGCCCGCGCCGTGGAGGAAGGCGACGTCGCTTTGGTCGAAGAGGGGGCGCACCGATTCCATCACTGCGCCTCGGAACCTCTCGAGCGCGGCCGGCTCGAGGGCCGTCTCTCCCCCGCGCAGCCCGTCCTCCAGCTGGCGCGCAAGCTCGAACCACTCGCGGTCCCCGCCGAGCAGGCGCCAGTCGGCGTCGAGCCCCGCGCCGCGAAGCAGGGCGACGAGTCCCGGTAGCGGCTCGGGCGGGCGCGCCGGAGCCGCGGCGGATGCGAGGTGGAGCACGCGAGCGCCGGCGAGCGGCTCTGCCAGCTGCCGGACCGTCTCCGCGGCCTCCTCCCCCGCGCTCCCCGCGTAGGCCTCGGGTTTTCTCACACCGGGCGCGATCGCGTGGACGTCGCATCTCACGACCCGGCCAGCCTACCCGTGCCCGCAGAGTTGTGGGAGCCGGGTTGCAGTGTGACCCACGTCACGGTGACCTCCCCCGAACGGGGTACCGTCGAATACGAACCGGCCCGCTTGGAAGGCAGTACGTCGCGGCCCCGGTGCAGTCGCGCGCGAGAGCGCGCCGGGAGTGAGGAGAGGTCGGCATGAACCCGACCCAAGAGGTGTTTTCCCTTGCGGAAGCCCGTTCTGTCGGTGCTCGGCGCCGGCCTGGCCGCCGCGCCCGTAACCGTGGCCCTGGCCGCGGAGCCGCACACCGACACCACCAAGGCCCGAGAAACGGCTCAGGTCAACGCAGTAGACAAGCGAGTGAGCATCGACCTCCGGCGCGAGGCCCGGGACAAGCAGTGGCTTGCCCACAGGCGCGCGGCCCACAAGCTCCGCCGTGCTCGGGCGAAGCGCACGGCAGCCGCGGCACCCGCCGCGCCCCCGGCGCTCGAAGCGATCGCGGCGTGTGAGTCCGGGGGCAACCCTGCTGCCGTCGGCGGCGGTGGGAAGTTCCGCGGCAAGTACCAGTTCGACTACGGCACCTGGGCATCCGTGGGAGGCAGCGGCGATCCCGCCGCCGCACCCGAGGCCGAGCAGGACAAGCGCGCCGCGATCCTCTACTCGCGCGCGGGCTCATCGCCCTGGCCGGTCTGCGGCTGAGCCGCGGGACGTCAGCAGAAGGCGGTCGGATCGAGCAGGGCCCCGGCCCGCGGTCCGACCGTCGTATGCCCCGTGACCGTTGAGCCTGACGAGGCGGGGCAGTATTCGCTCGCGTCGAACGCCACGGTCTTCGGGCTGTCGCCCGGGTTCGCGATCGCGACGACCCGGCTGAACCTCCGCAGCCACGCCGGTGGGCCCGGCTGGGACTGGTCGTACACCGGCGCGGCGGGCCCCAGTGCACTGCCCACCGGCATCCCGTATAGCGGCAGCCAGCTCTGGCCCACGTCATAGCTCGGGTCCGCTGCGTACGAGAAGCCGCTGTGCCCGTTGGCGAAGAGGAGCGCCGTCACGTAGCCGTACAACGAGGCGCGCGCGTCCGGCTCCTGGTTGTTCGTGGTCTGGGCGAGGAAGAGCTTTCCCGCGCGCTCGAGCCGCTGCCCGATGCGCTGGACCGTGTCGAAATAGGACGCGTCCTGCGGCTGGTCGCTGCCCCACCAGTGCATGAAGAACTCGTCGAGGCCGCCCGATAGGAAGCCGAGGACCACGGAGGTGTTCCAGTCGGCGTAGCGCGGGTCTGCCCAGGTGCCGCCCATGTTCGCAACCACGAGCTTGCCTGCGGCCTGAATGCGGGGGCCGATGCGCGCGCCGAACGACTCCATCGCCGGCTGCCACGCCGCGTCGCTCGGGTACTTCGCCACCTGGCTCACGTCGCCGTTCGTGTGGTAGTAGGTCGTGGGCAGGAAGTCGTCGATGAAGACGCCGTCCCATGGCGAGCCGCGAGCACCCAGCTCGCGCAGCACGTTCGAGGCCCAGGCGTCCTGGTAGGCCGGATCGCCGACGTCGGCGAAGTAGTAGTAGGGCACGTTCGAGGACGCGAGCGGCTGACCGTCGCGCCCGCGCAGGAGCCATGAGGGCTGCGCGTCCGCCCACGGCACCCCGGAAACGGACTTACCGGTCGCCGGGTCGGTCTCGGTCGACACGAAGGTCTCCTTGTAGACGAGCACCCGGAGAGCCGGGTTCGCGGCCTTCAGCTTCGCCGCGATCGCGTCCTTCCAGGGCGGCAGCACGATCAGCGCATTTCGGCGCGCGGTCGCCGCGAGTTGGGCGTCGCTCGCGCCCACGAGCTCGTTGCTTCCGATCGCGTAGTAGAAGCGGTGGAGGGCCCCGGGATACACCGAGTCGAACGAGTCCGCGCCGAAGGGCAGGCTGCCGTCATCGGGGGGAAGCGGCGCCTGCTCGCGGTAAGTGGTGCCCGGCGTGAGGCCCCGAACGACGGGCGGCGAGCCGGGCAGGCGGCCGGGCAGATCGGCGCTCGCCGTTGCAGCCGTGCCTCCCACGAGCGCGGCACACGCGAGAGCAGTGAGCAGCCCGCTCCTCATGCTTACCTCGACGCTAGCGGCAGCGCGATACGTTCAGGCGGGGCTGGGCGCGCCCGTCACGAGCCAGCGCCGCCCCTGGAAGCGCGCCAGGCCGGTCACGAGGCGCACTCCGATGAGCACGAGCAGTGCGGTCCACACACCGGCGATGCCGAGGTCGAGCCGGTAGGTCGCAAGCGCCACCACCGCGAAGCACGCGAACGCCGCCACCATCGCCCACTTGATGAAGCGCGTATCGCCGGCGCCGATGAGGATGCCGTCGAGTGCGAACACCGCGCCCGCGGCCGGCTGCATGATCGCCAGGAACGGCCACATCACGCGCGCCCTGTCGATCACGCGCGGGTCGTCGGTGAAGGCGTGCGGGATCACGGTCACGAGCGCTCCCAGTACCAGGGCGAACGCGAGGCCCACGACCACCGACCAGCCGATCATGCGCTTGGCGGAGGCGTAGGCCCCGTCGGCGCGGCCGGCGCCGAGCGTACGGCCCACGATCACCTGCCCGGCTATGGCGATCGCATCGAGCACGAGCGCGAGGAACACGAACAGCTGGAAGCCGATCTGGTGCGCGCCGAGCGACGCCGCGCCCACACGCGCCGCCAGCGCGCTCGCGAGCAGGAACGAGGCGTAGAGCGCGGTGGTCCTCACCGCGATGTCGCTTCCCACGCGCAGCAGCGGCCGCAGGTAGGCGAGGTTCGGCCGGCGTGTGTCGGCCGGCGTTCGCAGCAACGCTGCGGCGAACGCGGCGGCCATGCCGAGCTGCGCGATCACGGTGCCCCAGGCCGAGCCAGCGATACCCCACCCGAAGCCGTACACGAACACCACCTCCAGCACCACGTTCACGAGATTCGCGCCGATCACGATCACGAGCGGCAGCCGGAAGTCGGACACGCCCCGCAGGTAGCCCTGGCCGGCGAGCGCCACCATCGCGCACGGCAGTCCGATCGCAGAGATCCGGAGGTACAGGACCGCGAGGTCGGCCACGCGCCCCTCGCCGCCCATCAGCGACACCGCCGGACGCGCGAGGCCCACGGCCAGCACGGCCAGCAGCGCGCCGATCCCGAGCGCGAGCCACAGCGCCTGCGCGGCGAGGCGCCCCGCTATCTCCTCCTGCCCCGCACCGTGGTAGCGCGCCACCTGCGCTGTGGTGCCGTAGGCGAGGAAGTTGAAGATCGTGAAGCTGCCGGTGATCAGCGTGGCCGCAATCGCGAGCGCCGCCAGCTGGTCTGTGCCGAGGTGCCCCACGATCGCGGTGTCCACGAGCACGTAGAGCGGCTCAGCGGCCAGGGCCCCGAGCGCCGGCAGCGCCAGCCGCAGGATGTCGCGGTCGACCGCTCGGGTGTTAGCCGCGCTCAACCCTGCTGCCCGGGACGATGTCGTCCTTCCCGGACTCGTCCCAGCGCACCCACGCCTTGTGCCCGCCGTCGTAGTCGGGCGCCCAGAGCACGAGCGTCGCGCCTTGACCCTCCACGCTGCAGCGGTCCGACCCCTCGGCGTCCTCCCCCCGCCAGACGCGCACGAAGGCATTCCGCTCCCACTCGTCGCCGATGGTCGTGGGGTCCGTGTGGCCAGGATGCACATTCACCTCGTGCGGCAGCTTCATCAGCGTGTCCATGATCGAGGCGCGGATGTCCTCGAAGCTGGTCGAGCCCGGAGCGCGCACGCCGCCCACCGAGCCCTTGAAGAGCGTGTCGCCCGTGAACACGTCGCTGCCGTTCACGAGGAAGTTCAGCATGCCGTCGGTGTGGCCAGGCGTGTGGATCGCCTCGATGGTGAGGCCGCCGAGCTGGAGCGTCTCACCCGGCTCGATCGTGCGATCCACGTCCGCGAGCCGAGCCGCCTCGAGCGGGTGCGCCAGGATCTCCACGCCGTAGCGGTCCTTGTAGACCTGGTTCTCGGCCACGTGGTCGTGGTGGTGATGAGTGAGCAGCAGGTGGCGCACGGTGAGGCCGTGGCGGTCGATCGCCTCGACGATCGGCTCGGCCGGGCCGCCCGAGTCGATCACCACGCCGACTCCGCCCTCCTCGTCGCCGACGAGGTAGGTGTTCGAGAGCCAGTCCGGCTGCATCGAGCGCTCGACGATCACGGCGCAGAGCATACGATCACGCGCTCGTGCCCGCCGCCGACGCAGCCGCCTTCCGAGCCGAGTTCCCGGTGCTCGACCGGATCGCGTACCTGAACACCGGCAGCGTCGGCCCCGTGCCGAGCCGGGGCGCCGCCGCCGCCCGCGAGCGGATCGACACCGAGCTGCTCGAGGGGCGCGCCGGGCAGAGTGCGTGGGAGAGCCTGCTCGACCTGACCGAGCGGCTGCGAGAGGGCTACACCCGGATGCTCGGCGGCGATGTGGACGAGGTCGCCGTCACCCGCTCGACGACCGACGGCTGCAATGCGGTGATCTGGGCGCTCGAGCTCGGCGAGGGCGACGAGGTGCTCACGAGCGACGAGGAGCATCCCGGTCTGCTCGCGCCGCTGAACCAGGCGCGGCGCCGGCGCGGGATCGAGGTGCGCGTCGTGCCGTTCGACGAGATCGCCTCGGAGATCCGGCCGCAGACGAAGCTCGTCGCCTGCTCGCACGTGTCGTGGGCCTCGGGGCGCGTCGCGGATTTCGAAGCGCTGGCGGCGGCGGAGCCGATGGTGCTGCTCGACGGGGCGCAGGGCCTCGGCGCGGTGCCGGTCGACGTCCGCGCGTTCGGCTGCGACTTCTACGCGGCGTCCGGCCAGAAGTGGCTGTGCGGGCCGAACTCGAGCGGCTGCCTCTGGGTGCGGAGCGAGCGGCTCGCCGAGCTGTCCACGCCGTGGCCGATCTTCGAGTCGGTCGTGGATCCCGAGCGCGCGCTCGAGAGCCCCATGCGCGAGGACGCCCATCGCTTCGACTCCGGCGTGCTCGCCTCCCACTCCGCGGCCTGGTCGCTCGCCGCGATCGAGTTGTTCGAGGAGTTCGGGGTCGGTTGGATGCACGAACGCGCGGCGTCGCTCGCGGACCGGCTCGCCGACTCGCTCCGCGAGCGCGGATTCGACGTGGTGCCGCGCGGGCGCTCCACCCTCGTGTGCTGGCGCGACCCGGACCCGCCGACCACCGTGGAGCGCCTCGCGGCCCAGAAGCTCGTCGTGCGCCACATCCCGGGCGCCGGGGTCGTGCGCGCGTCGGTGGGAGCCTGGACGAGCGAGGAAGAGCTCGAGCGTCTCGTGGAGGCAGTCGTCCGCTAAGCCACCAGCGGGCGCCGGTACTCGACGAGCTTGAGGCCGAGGTCCTGACTGAGGAACGGAGCGCCGCGGGTGGTCCAGCCCTCGCGCTCGTAGAAGCGCCGCGCCCGCGCCTGACCGGCCGGCGTGTATAGGCGGATCGAAGTGAAGCCGCGGTCCGCAGCCTCGGCGACGGCCGCGCCGTGCAGGGTGGCGGCCACCCCGCTCCCCCAGTACTGCGCACGGACGAACAGCTGCCAGAGGTGCGCCAGGCTCGCGTCGGGACTGCCCCAGCGTGAACTGCGCGCCGGAACGAACGACACGTGCCCGGCCAGCTCTCCTTCGAGCTCGGCCACCATCGCCCACACCTCGGGATCGCGCAGGCGCTCCGCTATCGGCTCGGGATCACTCACCTCGGCCGGCGGCTGCCAGCCCGGCGGAGCGAACGAGCGGTAGCCGGCGAAGCCCTCGCCTACGCAGCGGGCGAGCTCCTGCGCGTCGGAGGGCGTTGCCCGCCGGAGCGTGAAGCCGGGCCCGGTCAGCTCTTCTTCGTCGTGTAGTAGATGCCCACGGCAACCGCACCCAGGCACACCAGCACCGCCACTCCGGCGAGCGCGGCGTAGGCCGTGGCGTGGGTCCGCCGCCCGTCACGCGCCATCTCGTAGGAGCGGGTGGCTCCGGCGATAGCGAGGGAGAACGCGGTGGTCAGGCCGATGCCGCCCACCAGCGAGTAGAGCACGGACTCGCCGAGCGTCTTCCAGTCGACGACCGTGGCGATCATGTGCGCGCCTCGGCCGTGATCGGCGAGCCGCGCTGCACGCGCCGCACGAACAGCAGCGCGAGCGCCGCGACGATGAGCACCGCGACGACGATCGGGCCTGCCGCGCCGGTGCCGAACAGGCGCGTGACTCCGTACACGACCGCCCCGATGGCCCCGGCCGCCGGAAGCGTGAGCACCCAGGCCGTGACCATGTTGCCCGCGACGCCCCAGCGAACCGCCGACACGCGCTTCGCGGCCCCTGCGCCCATCACGCCGCCCGAGATCACGTGGGTGGTGGAAAGCGGGTAGCCGAAGTGCGACGAGGCGAGGATCACCGCCGCGCCCGCGCCCTGCGCGGCGAAGCCCTGTGCCGGATCCATCTTGATGATGCGGCTGCCCATCGTGCGGATGATGCGCCAGCCGCCGCTGTAGGTGCCTAGCGCGATCGCCGTCGCCGCCGACGCGATCACCCACGTGGGCGGATTCGCTCCTGAGGGCAGGTTGCCGTTCGCGATCAGCGCGAGGGTGATCACGCCCATCGTCTTCTGCGCGTCGTTCGTGCCGTGCGCGAACGCGAGCAGCCCCCCGGAGGCAACCTGCCCCGCACGGAAGCCGCTCGTGACCGGGCCCGGCCGCAGCCTGCCGACGATCCGGTAGGCGAGCAGGATCGACACCGCCGCCGTCACAAATGCCACCGTGGGCGCGACGAGCGCCGGGACCACGACCTTGCCGAACACCCCGTCGGCGCTGACCGCGCTGACGCCGGCGGCCGCGATGGTGGCGCCGATCATCCCCCCGATCAGCGCGTGCGAGGAGCTCGACGGCAGCCCGTACCACCAGGTGATCAGGTTCCACGCGATCGCGCCGACCAGCCCGGCGAACACGACCGTCGGCGTCACCGCGCCGGCATCGACGATCCCCTTCGCGACGGTGGCCGCGACCTTGATCGAGATGAACGCGCCCGCGAAGTTGAGCAGGGCGGCGAAGCCGACCGCCAGGCGCGGCGGCAGCGCGCGCGTGGAGATCGACGTGGCCACCACGTTGGCCGTGTCGTGGAATCCGTTCGTGAAGTCGAACAGGAGGGCCGTCGCGACGACGATGACTAGGACGATGTCGTTGCCCACGGCTGCCTAGGAGTTCTTGATGACGATCCCCTCGAGGAGGTACGCGACCTGCTCGGTCGCGTCGATGGCTGCCTCGAGGCGGTCGTAGATGTCCTTCCAGCGGATCACGACCATCGGGTCGGTGCCGGTCTCGAACAGGGCTGCGAGCGCCTCGCGGTGGATGCGGTCGCCGTCGTTCTCGAGCCGGTTCAGCTCGACCGTGTAGTGCGAGATGTCGTTGAAGCCGCGGAGCCGTGGCATGGCCTCGGCGATCAGGCGGCCCGACTGAACCAGCACCTCCGCGAGGCGCTGCGCCGGCTCCATCGGCGCCTCGATCTTGTAGAGGCCGAGGAAGTCGGCGGTCTCCTCGGTGAAGTCGAGGATGTCGTCGAGCCCGGAGGCGAGCTGGTGGATGTCCTCGCGGTCGATCGGGGTGACGAACGTGTTGTTCAGACGCTGGATGATGTCGTGCGTGATGCGGTCCCCATGCTGCTCGCAGATCAGGATCTCGCGCGCGAGCTCGGCGTGCTCGGGGTAGTCCCGCAGCATCTGCTCGAGCAGCTCGGCGGCGCGACGGATATTGCCCCCCGCCTCCTCGAAGAGGTCGAAGAACTCGCGGTCGCGCGGGAGGAAGACCTGTGACAGGCGTGCCATCTGGTGAGTCCTCTGGAAGTTGGATGTGACGGACGGGGCGCTTGAGCGCCGGCGCGCCCGGGCGGCGCGCGCAGTGTAAGCCCTTCACACGTTTTTTACATTCAGCCCTGGACGTCGAAACGAGCGGCCTCGAGGCGGAGGGCGGTCGGCTCCCCCAGCTCACCCATCCGCGCCCGGGTATCCATCGCCGCTGCGTCCGAGTCGTACCCGACCCGGCGCAGCTCGATTCCGCCGTTTTCCTCCACGAGCGCGTACGCCGCGCGCCGGTCGCCGTCCAGTGGCAGGCCCACGCTGCCGGGGTTGAGCATCAGGATGTCGTGCTCGCTCGTGCGGCTGAACTGCAGGTGTGTGTGGCCGAACACGAGCATCGGCTCGGCAACCCCGTCGATCAGCTCGTCCTCGTCCTCCGCCGGCTCTGGGAAGAAGCTCCGCATGTCGGACTGGGGCGACGCGTGGCAGAAGAGCGCGTTCTCGTGCACGCACGCCTGCTCGAGCGCCGCCAGCTCGGCGACGAGGTCGGGCCCGAGCGCGCCCTCCGCGTATGCGATCGCGCGCTGGAGCCACGCGTCGTCTGGGGCATCCTCGGGGTGCGCCTGCCAGCGCTCCCAGTTGCCGCGGATCCACGTTGCGGGTTCGAGTTGCTGTAGCCGCGCGAGACTCTCGACGGGCCACGCGCCCATGCCCGCGAAATCGCCGCCCAAGAAGAACCTGTCGGCGTCCTGCCGCTCGGCGTCCTCGAGGACCGCTTCGAGCGCCGGCAGGTTGCCGTGGATGTCGTAGAGGACGGCGAGCATCAGAACAAAGTCTCCCCGCGCGCCCCGCGCCTCCGCTGGCGCGGCAGCCCGGCCGCCTCCGCAAGCGCTGCCTCCACGTCCTCGAGGATCGCGCGCTCGGAACGCGACGCGACGATCGGCTCGCTCAGCCCCTCGACGTGCACGTAGGTGCGGCGCCCGTCGCCGCGCTCGGCCGGCTCGAGCGGCACGAGCGCGAACACGCGGTCGGCTCGAACGAACTTGCCGTACCCGAGCGCGACCATGCGCGCGTCTCGCTTCGTTGCCATTCAGTCCCTCCGTTCGAGCAGGCGCTTGAGTGCTTCCAGTTGCTCCGTCAGGTGGCGACCGACGTTGCGTCGGGCGATCGGCCAGAGCAACCGCGGGAGCTTGAGGTCGAGGTGATCACGCTGCGTGAGGCGCGTACCGGCTGGACTCTCCTCGAGCTCGTAGACGACGTCGAACACTCCGTCGTCATCCTCCTCCCTGAACCGGATGCGACCGGGTGGCGTGAGCTCCACGATCCGGTGGTCGAGTTGGGACGCCTTCCTCAGCTTCACCGGCTGGTGCACGACGGCGTAGCGGGCACCCGGCGCGGGACCGTTTCCCTCGACCTGCTCGACCGACTTCACGCGGCTGCACCAGCGCATGTCGTTCAGCGGGTCGGCGACGAACGCGAACACCTCCTCGCGCGGACGCGCGATCTCGATCGAGCGCTCAACCCTCACCGAGACAAAGCATCTCACCTGTCCCAGCGATCAAGCGCTTCATCAGAGAGCCGATAGAGGAAGCATGATGCTCAGCGCCTGCATCCTCTTCACCGCGCTCGTCGCCCTCTGGGGCTCGCCCACGCCGCGCCTGCTCAAGCAGCTGCTCGAGCACTCGACGGTCGAGGCCGAGCAGCCGGCCGAGCCGGTTCTCTAGCGGCCGGGCCTACTCGTCCCGCACGTCGAGCACGACCTTGCCGGTCGCGCCACGCGAGTCGATCAGGTTCATGGCGTCGGCCGCCCGAGAGAGCGGAAAGCGCGCGCCCACGATCGGCTTCACGTACCCCTCCGAGATCAGGAGGTCGATCTCCTGGCCGATCCGGCGGTTCAGCTCAGGCTTGCTCATCACGTATGCGCCCCAGCCCGCCCCCACCACCTCGGTGTTCTTGAGCAGCAGGCGATTCACCTTCACCTCCGGGATCGAGCCGCCGGTGAAGCCGACGACCACGACCCGCCCGTCCTCGCGCAGCGAGCGCAGGCTGTCGGTGAAGCGATCGCCGCCAACCGGGTCGATCACCACATCCACACCGCCGCCCGACAGCTCGAGAACCTGGTCCTTCCACTCGGCGTCCGAGCGCACGACCTCGTCGGCGCCGGCCTCGCGCGCGACGCGCTCCTTCTCGTCGCTCGACACGACCGCGAACGTCTTCGCTCCGAGTCCCTTGGCGACCTGGAGCGTCGCCGTGCCCACCCCGCCGGCCGCGCCGTGCACGAGCACCTGCTCCCCCGGTTCGAGTCGCCCGCGCAGCTTCAGCGCGAAGTAGGCGGTGTGGTAGTTCATGACGAGCGCCGCGCCCTGCGCGAAGTCGAGCTGGTCGGGCAGCTTGAACGTGAGCGGCGCGGGCGCCACGGCGCGCTCGGCCATGCCGCCGAGCATCGTCATCGCGGCCACCCGGTCTCCCGGTTTCACCTCCGCGCTGCCGGAAGCCTCCACCACGGTGCCCGCCACCTCGGCGCCCGGCACGAACGGCAGCTCTGGCTTGAACTGGTATTGCCCGCGCGACTGGAGCACGTCGGGAAACGAGACCGCCGCGGTCTCGACGTCGATCAGGACGCCCTCGCCCGGCGTGAGCATGTGCGAGGCGCCGGGCTCCGGCGCGTCGACGACGCTGAGGCCGTCGGGCCCGGTCAGCTCGGAGATCTGGAGTGCGCGCATGCGGCGGCACTGTAACCGGACAAGCGAAAACCCCGCGCGCGGCGGGGCTCCCGAGTGGGCCGTACTGGGCTCGAACCAGTGACCCCCAGCTTGTCGAGCTGGTGCTCTCCCAACTGAGCTAACGGCCCTCTGCGGCGCGAGCATAGCAGCGGCCCAGGGGCCGCCGCGACCGCCTCAGGCGCCCACCGGCGCGGCTATATCCGCGCTCGCCGGCGTGTCCTCGCGGGGGAGTTTCCCACGTGCGCGCATGGCCTCCTGGAAGGCCTCGAGGCTCGAGTGGCGCGGCTGCCAGCCGAGCGTCGCCTTCACCTTCTCGTTCGATGCGACCCAGGGATGGATGGCGAAGTGGAGATTGCCCGGGGGCGTCTCCGACTGGTGCAGCTTCCACATCAGCGCCGCGAGCCGCCAGTACAGCTTGAGCGGCACCTTGCGCCGCGGCAGCCCGATCATCTCGGCGAGCTCGCCGGCCGGGATCACGCCGTCGCCCGCGATGTTGTACGCGCCCGCGTGCCTGCCCTCGATCAGGCCGATGATCGCGTCCACCAGGTCGTCCTCGTGGATGAACTGGAAGTTGACGTCGGGCAGCCCGAAGTCGGCCTGGAACGGCTGGTTGGTCCAGAGCCTGACGATGTAGTTGTCCACGTTCGGGCCCATCACGATGCAGGGCCGCACGATCGTCATCACGCGGTCGGGGTTGCGCAGCGCCCAGAGCTGGCAGAGGCGGTCGCACTCGGCCTTGTCGCGCGCGTACTCGAAGTCGGGCACGCCGCGCACGGGATGGTCCTCGGGGATCGGCTCAGGGTTGTCGGGGAACGCGCCGTACGCGGTGGTCGACGACGTCACCAGCAGCTGCTCGATCCCGGCGCGCTCCGCAGCGTCGAGCACGTTCTGCGTGCCTCCGACGTCGATGTCGTACATCGCGTTCTCGTCTCGCATCGGATTGAGGATGAACGCGAGGTGCACGAGCACGTCCGGCTTCTCGCGCGACAGCGTCTCCTCCACCCTGTCCTTGTCGCGCACGTCCATCTGCACGTACTCGACCTTCGGGTTGAAGGTGCGCGGCGGCCGCACGTCGGCGACGACGATCCGCTCGGTGTCGTCGCGGTCGAGCAGGTGCTGCACGAGCCGGCTGCCGATGTAGCCGGAGCCTCCGGTGACCAGGTAACGCATGTTCGAGTCCTCCTCCTGGGCTGGCGTGGCGCGATCCTATCCGCGCCGCTCCGACACGCGCAGCGTCTTCACGACCCAGGCGCAGCCGCGCGCGACGGTGTCGCGGCGGTTCGGCGGCCACTGGCAGCTCACGACCGTGAGCTGGCCGCGCGGGGCGAGCACGAACCAGGCCTCGCCGTCGAGGCGGTCGCCGTTTCGCACGGAACGACCCTTGAGCTGGAAGCGCAGGGCCGGCCTCCCGGCCATCCGCCCGTGGGTCGGGTCCGGCACCTTGCCGTCTACGTCGCGGAAGCGCGGCGCCACGAACGCGGCGAGCTCGTCCACGCTGCGCGCTCCGGTGGGGTCGGGCACCTCGTGCACCACCACGCCGCTCTTGGCGTCGCCCTTCAGGCCGACCGCCGTGGTGTGGGACTCGGGCTGCGACGCCAGCTTGCCACGCACCGGCTCCTCCACGAAGCCGGGCGGCACGGTGTACACGTAGTCGCCGCCCGTGGCGCGCACCTCCTTGCCACCGGCACTGCCGGCGGGCTTCTCACCGCTCCCACATCCCGCGAGCACGGCGGTTGCGACAGCGAGCGCCACACCAAGCCTGATCACCGCCGGAGTGTAAGAAAGAAGGGGGCCCCGCGAAGGGGCCCCCGGTGCTTCGAAGGACGTGCCGCCAGTGCGCTTGCGCGCGGCTGGCCCGTCAGTCCTCCTGTGCTACCTGTCGGCTGGCGTACCCGGGGGCTTGAGGCGGCGAACACGAAGCGGACGTTCGTGGCTTCCGGCGTGTGCGACCATGCGCCGCGATGGCGGCGCCGACGGTCGTGTTCTTCCCCGAGGGTGCGTTCGGCCCGACGAACAACTGCGTCGGCATCGGGGATGTGCTGCGCCGCCGCGGCGCGCGCGTGGTGTTCGTGATCGAGGAGTCGTTCCAGGGGACGCTCGAGGCGAAAGGCTTCGAGGAGCGGCTCATGCGCCTCGGGCCGGCGCCGGAGGAGCCCGAGGTGCCGGGGCAGTTCTGGAAGGACTACATCGCGGAGACCGCGCCGGTGTTCCGCACCTCCACGCTCGACCAGCTCGAGGGCTTCATCAAGCCGACCTGGGAGGCGCTCACCGACGGCGCCCGTTACGTGGAGCCGCGCCTGCGCGAGATCTTCGACGAGCTGCGCCCCGACGTGATCGTCGAGGACAACGTGGTCGCATTCCCCGCGGTAGTGACGGCGGACGCGCCGTGGGTGCGGATCATGTCCTGCAACCCGCTCGAGATGAAAGACCCGGAGCTGCCTCCGCCCTTCTCCGGCTACCGGACCGACGAGCGCGACCGCTTCGAGGAGTTCCGCGAGGAGTACGCGCGCACGCACGGCGAGCTGCACGCCTCCTTCTCCCAGTGGGCGCAGGAGCAGGGCGCGCCCGCACTCCCCGGGATCGACTTCATCCACGAGTCGCCCGACCTCGACCTGTACCTCTATCCGGCCGAGGCCGACTACCCGCGCTCGCGGCCGCTGGCCTCCTCCTGGGAGCGCCTCGAGTCGTGCGTGCGCGCGACCGACGAGCCGTTCGAGCTGCCCGAGGAGCAGCGCGAGGGCGAGGGCGCGCTCGTGTACCTCTCGCTCGGCTCACTTGGAAGCGCCGACGTGGAGCTGATGCAGCGGCTGATCGACGAGCTCGCCGAGTCGCGGCACCGGGTGCTCGTGTCGATGGGCCCGCGCCACGACGAGCTGCGCCTGGCGGGGAACATGGCCGGCGCCGAGTTCCTGCCGCAGGCGTCGCTGCTGCCGCAGGTCGATCTCGTGATCACGCACGCGGGCAACAACACCACCACCGAGTCCTTCCACTTCGGCCGCCCGATGGTCGCCCTGCCCGTCTTCTGGGACCAGCACGACAACGCCACGCGGATCGAGGAGGCGGGCTTCGGCCGGCGCCTCGACACCTACGGCTTCGAGGACGGCGAGCTGTGCCGGGCGGTCGACGAGGTGCTCGCCGACCGGGCGTTGCTCGGACGCCTCGACGCTCTCTCGCGTCGCCTCCAGGCCGCGCCCGGCACAAAGCGCGCAGCCGACCTCATCGAGCGGCTCGCCCGAAGTGGTAGCTCGTGATGCGCAGGCCGCTGTTGAAGTAGAGCCGGTGGGCGTCCTCGCGCTCCGGCCCGACGCCCGAGTCGAGGTGGAACTGGTCGCAGCCCAGCCGCTGCGCCTCGCCGATCAGCCACTGCATCAGCCGCGCTCCGTGGCCCCTGCGGCGATGGTCCGGATGGGTCGAGAGGTCGTCCACGTAGAGCGCGTTGCCCCACGCGAGGTTGTCGAGCACTCGGAACCCCGCGACCGCGGTGGCCTGCTCTCCGTCGTCCTCGAACACCGCGACGATCCGGTAGCCCTGCTGTCGCTGCACCGTGTCCACGCGCTCCACGAACTTCTCCTCCGACTCGAGGTGCGTCCGCAGCGCGCGCATCGCCTCGTAGGCCAGCCCGGTATGGGGCGGGAGCAGCTCGCGGATCTCCGGGTCGGTCGCGGTCATCGCCGCGGAACCGTACCGGGGAGCCGCGAGCCGGCTCCCGGACGCTCAGTGGGCCGCGCCCGTAGGCGTCCTCCGCTCCGTGCGCTCGCTCGCGCCCGCTCCGGCCATTGCCGGCTCGCGCGCTCCCGCGTGCACCTTGCGCTGGAGGTCCGCCTCGATCTCCTCCAGGCTGCGCCCCTTCGTCTCAGGCACGAGCGACTTCACGAACAGGAACGCGAGCACGCCGATCGCCGCATAGCCCAGGAACACCGGGCCGGGACCCCAGCTGCTGAGCATCACCGGGAAGGTCTGCGACACCAGGAAGTTCGCGCCCCAGTGCAGGAACACGGCAACTCCCATCGCGGTGCCGCGCACGCTGAGCGGCAGAACCTCGGGCAGCATCACCCACACGACCGGCCCCCACGTCGCCGCGAAGGAGACGATGAAGCCCGCGAGGCAGATCAGCGTGATGACTGCCTCCGGATCCGTCGCGTGGTGAGGCTTCGCCAGCAGCAGCGACGACAGTCCGAGCACCGTGAGGCTCGTGACCATGCCGACGAGGCCGCCGAGCAGCATCGGCTTGCGACCGACGCGGTCGATGATCCGTATCGCCACCACCGTGGCGGCCACGTTGAGCACGCCGATGATGAGGTTGAGATAGATCGCCGACTCTGGCCCGAAGCCCACACTCGTGAGGGTCGTCGGGGCGTAGTAGATGATCGTGTTGATCCCGATGAACTGCTGGAACACGGCCAGCCCGATTGCGACGATCAGCGCCGGGCGAACCCACGGCTGCTTCAGCATGCGCAGGCCGCCGCCCTCCTCCTCGCGCTCGTCCGCCTCACGGATCTCGTCGATCTTGCGGTCCGGCTGATCCTTCGCGCTGCCACCGTCCTGGTGGACCTCCTCGAGCACGTCGCGCGCATCGCCCTCCTCGCCTGTCCTGACGAGGAACCGGGGCGTTTCCGGCATGAAGAACATGCCGACGAACAGGATCACGGACGGCACCGCGGCGAGGCCGAGCATCAGCCGCCAATCACCGGACGACGCCAGGATGGCGTTGACGATGAAAGCGGCCAGGATGCCGATCACGATCATCAGCTGGTTGAGCGATGCGATCGCGCCGCGGATTTCGGTCGGAGCGATCTCCGACAGGTACAGCGGCACCACGAGCGCCGCCGAGCCGACCGCCAGGCCGAGCACGAAGCGCGCCGCGAGCAGCGTGCCGGGGTTCGGTGCGGCCGCCGCGCCGAGCGCGCCGACCGTGAACGTGACCGCGGCGATCATGATCAGCCGCCGCCGCCCCAGCCGGTCCGACAATGGGCCCGCGAGCCCCGCTCCGACCATCGCCCCGAGCAGCAGCGCGGCGACCACCGCGCCCTGCATGAACGGCGACAATCCGAAGTCCTTCTTGATGAACAGGATCGCGCCGGATATGACGCCGGTGTCATAACCGAACAGCAGCCCGCCCAACGCGCCGAAGAAGAAGATCCTCCGGCCGTTTGCCTGCAGTGCCTCCATCAACCTCGCCTCCCTAACGCCCCCTAGCTCCTACACGTGGGGTGCCCCAGTCGGGCAGGCGCGAAACTGGCAGCTACAGGCGCGGACGGCCGTGCTGGACAGTGCTGAGTGCGCGCGGGAGACTGCGTGCATGGGAGCGGAGAACGTCGCGTTCGTGCGGGGGATTTTCGAGGCCTGGCACGCGGGCGACTTCGACGCGCTCGACCGAGCTTTCTCACTGGACGTTCAGTGGGTGGGCCTGAAGCCGGAGGAGGGCGACTGCAACGGCTCGGCCGAAGTGGTGCAGCTACTCCGCGACCGCGCCGCTCAGGGTGTGCAGGTCGAGCCCGAGGAGCTGATTGATCTGGGCGACCATGTGGTCGCCGTGGTCCGCACCTCAGGGCGGCCGGACCTGCCGCCCGGCGAGCGGCTGATCTTCGTGACCGTCACGCTGCATGGCCGGAGCGTCGTGGCGATGCAGAGCTTCCACAGCCGCGACGAGGCGCTGTCGGCGGGACCGGCGCTCGACCTGCGCTGAGTCACGGGGCGTGCGTGCCCCAGTCGATGAACCTGGGCTTGCTCTTGCTGGCCTTGGTGAGCATGCGCAGGTTCCTGCCGTCGCGGCCGATGACGGCGAGGCCGCCCTTGTCGCGCTGTTCGATCCGGACCACGATCTGCTTGCCGTCAGGTGAGTACGAGCCGGCGAAAGCGTTCTTTCCGTTCTGCGGGCCGCCAGTGAAGTTCGTGAGCCGCTTGAGGCCCGAGCCGTCCGGTCGGATCGTCACGAGGTTCGCAGACGCGCGCGGCCGCACGAAGTCGGCGTTTGTCGTCAGGGCAATCCGCCGGCCGTTCGGTGCCCAGTCGTGCTTGATGGCGACCTCCCAGCGGTAAGGCGTCAGCCGCCGCAGCCCGGAACCGTCCGAGTTCACGGCGAAGAGCGCCTGCAGCTCGTGGTCCTTCTTGAGCCGGACGAAGGTGATCGTCTTGCCGTCCGGCGACACGTTGGGATCGGTGCGCCCCGTTCCCTTTCTCCCTGTGATCAGACGCAGATCGGCGCCGGACAGGTTCATGCTCTGGATCGATTCGACCTCCGTCTTGTCGTCGAAGCGCACGAATACGACTCTTTGCCCGTCAGGCGTGAACGCGGGCTGGTTCTCGCAGCCGTTCCTCGTGCCGGTGAGATCGGTGAGCCCGCTCCCGTCGGCATTGACAATCGCCACGGAGCAGCCGTGCTGGCGGTCGAATTCGAACACGATCCGGCTCCCGTCGGGCGACCAGTCCGGGTGGACCGCGTCGCCGGCAACCCGCGTGATCTGGCGTGCCCCCGTGCCGTCGGGACGAATCGTGAACAGCTGGAAGTGCCCGCTCACCTCCTTCGCGTACACGATGAGGCCGTTCGTCCCAGAAGTGGTCGCAAGCCCTTCCGAGGCGGGACGACCCAGTAGCACCGCCGCGAAGGCAACGACGAACAGTGCGCCCAGAACGGCAAATCGCCTGTACATCGATCCAGCCCTTCGCGTCGGAGCTGTGTCGGGCACGACGCTAACAGTTCGCCGCTTCGGGCGGTAGGGCCCGAAAGGAAACGTCGAGCGAGAGGCGCCGACCGGAATCGAACCGGTGTAAACGGCTTTGCAGGCCGCTGCGTAACCACTCCGCCACGGCGCCGGAGCCCGCCTAGGGTAGCGACCTGCCGGGCGCGCGGACGGCTACATTGAGGGGCCGTGCGGGACCGCATTCAGATCAGCCCGGAGCTCTACCGAAAGGTGGCTGTGACGGCGCTCGGCGCTCTCGTGCTGATCGTGCTCACCGGCGCCGCCGTGCGGCTCACGGGCTCGGGGCTCGGCTGCCCCGACTGGCCGCGCTGCTACGGGCGCACCGTCGCGCCGCTCGAGTCACATGCGGTGATCGAGTACACGAACCGGCTGCTGTCGGGCTTCGTCGGCATCGCGGTGATCGCGGCCGGCCTGCTCGCCTGGTTCCGCAGACCGTTCCGCTGGCATCTGGCGCTCTTCGGCGGGCTACTGCCGCTTGGCGTCGTGGCGCAGGCGATCCTCGGCGCGCTCGTCGTGAAGCATCACCTCGCGCCCGGTCTCGTGATGAGCCATTTCATCCTCTCGATGATGCTGCTCGACGCCGCCTTCGCACTCGCCTGGTGCGCCACCTACGAGCCCGGCGAGCGCCGCCCCTCCACCGACCGCCTCGGGGTCTGGGCGGTGCGTCTCTTGATCCCGATCGGCCAGCTCACGATCCTCGTGGGCACGATCACGACCGCCGCGGGCCCGCACGCGGGCGCCCACGGCGAGGAGCTCGTGCACCGCTTCACGTTCAAGGGCGGTAACACGCTCAACTGGATGGTGCAGCGGCACAGCTTGATCGCCGGGCTGTTCGGGCTCTCGGCGATCGCCGTCTGGCTGCTGCTTCGGCGCGACGGCGGCGACCGCCGCGCGCTCCGTCCGCTCACGTGGGTGATCGCGCTGCTCGCGGTTCAGGGCCTCGTCGGCTTCACTCAGTACCAGCTGAAATTGCCCGCCGAGCTCGTCTGGGTGCACGTCGCGCTGGCGACGATCACGTGGGTCGCGATGCTCTGGACCGTGGGCACCGCTGGGCGCCTCGCGCCTCGCGAGCAGGCCGCTCCGGGGCCGCTCCCCGAGCGCGCTGCGGAGCCCGCCAGCGTCGCCTGACGGCGCCGGATCCCTGGCTATACTCACCCGCTCACGCGGATGTAGCTCAGTTGGCTAGAGCGTCTGCTTGCCATGCAGAAGGTCGAGGGTTCGAGTCCCTTCATCCGCTTCGCCAGAAAACGCCCCGCAAATGCGGGGTTTTTCTCTATTTGAAGGCGGCTCAGGACGCTTCGCCTACGGCTTCGCTCTCGAAGTCACGCGTCTGTTGACGTCCAGGTCGAGGCGCATATCGGGCGTGACTTCTCTGGATCGGTCGGATCGGCCTGAGCCACCGGCCTTGGTTCGCCCTTCAGGCCGGACTCGTGGGCGACCCGAGCTCTTGCGTCGGGCCGGGGAAGTTCTCGATCTCCTGATCTGGCTCTGTAGCGATCGGGAGCGTGACGACGACGCAAGTTCCACTTCCCGCCGAGCTGTCGATCGTGATCGTGCCGCCGAGCGCCTCGACTCGGTCCTGCAACCCGACTAGCCCGGTCCCGTCGGGGCTGGCGCCTCCCACTCCGTCGTCGCGCACTTCGACGCGGAGCATGCCGTCCTCGATCCGCGCGACGACCACAGCGTGACCGGCCGAGGAGTGCTTGGCCACGTTCGTCAGCGCCTCGGCCACCACGAAGTAGGCGGTCGCCTCGACCGGCGCCGGGAGCCGGTCGACCGACACGTCGATTTCGACGGGAACCGGCGTGCGTGAGCCGAGCGCATCGATGCCCGCGCGCAGGCCGCCGTGCGTGAGGACCGAAGGCAGGATCCCGTGCGCGAGCTCGCGCACCTCGGCCGTCGCCTGCTCCGCGTGCCCGATCGCGTCCTGCAGCAGCAGCGGCACGTTCTCTGCTCCCTTCGCCAGCGCCTGCTGCGCCAGCTTGAGGGTGATCACCGTGTGGACCAGGCGCTGCTGCGCGCCGTCGTGCAGATCGCGGACGATCCGGCGGCGCGCATCGTCCGAAGCGGCGACGACCCTTCTGCGCGACGCGGCGATCTCCGCCGAGCTTTCCGCGTTCGCGATCGCTGTCGCGACGAGCTCGGTGAACGAAGCGAGGCGCGCCTCGGTGTCCGGCGGAAGCGGCCCTGCGGTCGAGGTAGCCGTCATGACGCCCCAGAGATGGCCTTCGACGACGATCGGGCTTCCAACCGCCGACTTGATGCCCGACTCCCTCGCAGCGACGCCGAGCGGGTCGGTGGCAGCTGAGAAGTCGTCGAGACGAGCGGACCGACCCGTCTGGAGCACCATCCACGCGACGTTCGTACCCTCGGTCGGCCACCGCCTGCCGGTAGGAAAGGCAGCCTCGGTGGTGCTCCACGAGGCCACCGTGGTGACGCTGCCGTCCGGTTCGAAGCGACCCATCGTGGCGCTCCCGACGGGTAAGACGCGGCCGACCTCCTCGGCGACAGCCTCGAACAGATCCTGAGGCGATACCCCTCGTGCCACCAGCGTCGCGACGCGCCGCAGCGCCGCCTGCTCTTCGGTGAGCACCGCTCGCGCCTCTCGAGACTCGGCGTTGGCGATCGCGGTTGCGACGAGCTCGGTGAACTTCTCCAAGCGACCCTCGGTATCGGGCGGCAATGCCTCGTGTGCGGACCAAACGGTCATCGCGCCCCAGAGACGACCTTCAACGACTATGGGGCTCGCCACGGCCGAGACCACGCCCATGCGACGTGCTCTCGCCGCAACAGGCCTGCTGTTCGACGACCAGTCCATGGCGTCCAGACGAGCGGAGTGTTCGGTGCGATAGACCTCCGCCGAGGCCATTCCGTCCTGAAGCTCCCATCGTGTGCCGATCGGAATTTCGATTCTGGATACGCCGACGAAAACGACGGCCGGACCGTCGTCCTCGAACCTGAGTACCCCTGCGCCCGAGCCGAACAGGCCCTCCACCTCCATGCTGACTGCCGTGAAGATCTCCGCGGGTTGGACGCCCCGCGCCACCAGCGTCGCCACACGTCGCAGCGCCGCCTGCTCGTCGGCGAGCTCGCTACGCGCCTCGCGCGACTCGGCGTTAGCGATCGCGGTCGCAACCAGCTCTGTGAACGCGGCGATACGGGTCTCGGCGTTCTCGGCCCATGGTTCGACGCCGCGAGTCGCGGCCATCAACGCGCCCCAGAGCTTTCCCTCGACGAGGATCGGCGCCCCGACGGCCGAGCGCAAGCGCAGACTCCGTGCGAGATCCGTTGTCTCACGCTCCCACGCCTCGTCGTAGCTGTACATTCGCGCTGGCGCGCCGGTCTCGAAGATACGGGCTGCGAGGCTGTCCCCATCCAGCGGAAACCGGGTCTCCATCGGCAGCATGGGGCCATCGCCGCTCCAGCTGGCGATCGTCGTCGCTGTGCCGTCGCCGGGGAAGACCTGCAATACCGCAAGGTCGGCATCAAGGAGCGGCCCGACCGCCTGGGTGACGGCCGCGAAGACCTCGCTGGGGGACGGCTGCTGCGCGACGAGTACCGCCACTCGGCGAAGCGCCGCTTGCTCCTCGGCGAGCCGCTCAACCTCCCCGCGCGCCTCGGCGTTCGCTAGCGCGGTCGCGATCAGGTCCGTAAAGCTTTGCAGCCGCCCGTCTGTGTCAGGTGGCAGCGGCTCTCTAAGCGTCGAGATGATCATCGCGCCCCAGAGCCGGCCCTCCACTTTGATCGGGACGGCGACGGTTGCGACGGGGTGAATGCGCTCCACGACCGCGGCGACGTCCAGGTCAGCGCCCCCTCCGGGGTGATCAAGACGCGCCGGGAGGCCAGTTCGGTACACCGCCGCCGACGCCAACGCGTCGTCGAGCCTCCATCGGGATCCGAGGACGGGCTCATCGGCGCCATCTCCGACGCCGACCACGAGGAGTTCCGCCGGATCGCCGTCGAACTTGCCTACCACCACCAGCTCTGTTTGGAAGATGGCCGCCACCTCGTTGCTGACCGCAGAGAAGATCTCGGCGGGCGGCGCAGCCTCGGCCACCATTGTGGCCATGCGCCGCAGCGCTACCTGCTCCTCGGTGAGCACCGCTCGCGCCCGTCGAGACTCCGCGTTCGCGATCGCCGTCGCGATGAGCTCGGCGAAGTCTGTGACCCGGGCCTCGGTGTCTTCACGGAGAGGCTCGTGCCGCGGCGTGAGAAGCACCATCGCGCCCCACAAGCGACCCTCGACCACAATTGGGCTCGCGACGGCCGAGCGCATGCCCGCGCCACGAACGACATCAGCGACCTCCCCCGTCACGAGCGCATAGTCCTCGACGCGGGCCGGACGGCCGGTCTGCCGAACGGTTGCAACTACACCCGGGCTGTCCAGCGCCCAGCGCGATCCGATGGGGAACGGCTTGTCCTCGCCCTCGCCGAAGCCGCCGACTACGACCGAGCCGTCCGGGTCGTAGCGGACCAGCCTGACGTGCGGGACAGCGAAGATCCGGGCGACCTGCTCTGCGACGACGGCAAAGAGCCGATCTGGAGACGATTCGCGCGCGACGAAGGACGCGACCTGCCGCAGGGCGGCCTGTTCGGCGGCGATCTCCCGAGCGCGTTCTTCCGCGCGCTCGAGCCCGTTGACCGGGGGGGCGGACATGGCGTGGCGAGTGGTGCCTTGTCGGAGGAGTTCAGCCTACCCCACCAAGTGGCGCCGCGACGGCGACGGACCACGGCCCCCGAGCTGACGCCTGCGGGCGCTGCGTGCGACGACGACTGCTGCGACTGACCGGACCGGATCTGCGGTCGCGCGTACGATCGCCGGAAGGGAGCCGTACGTGAATCGCCCCCGCCAACAGCTGGCGTCACGCGCGCTCAGCGGGTAACCGGCAGAGCTCAATGGCGTTCTCGAAGCCCTCGAGCGACTGTGGGCCGAGCGATTCGGCTCGCAGGCCGGCGGCCTCCGCGACGGCCGGTGGTGCGAGTACCTCGCCTGCGCGGGCCAACTTCACGGCGCGGGCGGCGAGGTTGACGACCGGGCCGAAAACGTCGCCGTCGCGCAGCAGCACGTCGCCGCTGGCTAGGCCTGCGCGGACTGGGGGCAGGCGCGGGTGTTCGGCAAAGGCTGCCGCCAGGTCAAATGCGACCTTGCATGCCGAGGCTTCGTCGCCAGCGACATAGAGCACCTCATCACCGATGAGCTTGACCACCCGCGCGCCGGCGGCGGTCACGGTGTCGGCGGCGGTGTTCTCGAACTCTGAGAGCGTGGCGCCGAGCTCGCGGATCGAGAGCCGCTGGGCCAGGGCGGTTGACGCGACCAGGTCGACGAAGCCGACGGTCATGCGCTGTGTCTCGTAGCCTGGATCAGCGGCGTCTCCGAGCATGGTGCGTCGCGCGGCGATGAGGTGTTGGCGGAGCAGAACGTCAAGCGTGTCGCCGACGAGCGGGAGCAGCGCCGCCGCGTCTGCATTCGCGCGTGCGACGGCCATCCCGACCGGATCCTGGCCGCGCGCCGTGGGTTCTACGTTGACGAGGAAGGCCGATACCAGCGCGTCCGCGACGCGAGCCGTCGCCGACCCCATGACGCGCACCAGCTGGAGCACCGCGTCCTCGCCGAAGAGCGACTCGGCTTCGTTCATTCCGCGGGCGAGGTCGACAAAGCTCTCGGCGAACACTCGGTCGTCGGCGCCGGGGTGAGGGAAGCCGGCCAGCCGGTTGAAGCGGCGAAGCTTGTCGACTTGCACACCTGAGCGTTCCGCCGCTTCGTCCAAGGTCAAGGCGGTGCCGCCGCGGATCGCGACGACAGAGGCCAGACCCGGTAGCCCGTCCCGGTACGCGACCAAGTCCTCGGCAGTGGCGCCGAGGCTCACGAGATACCGGAGCAGCTCGAGCCGCTCGGCTGCGTGCGGCACTCCGGGCTCGTACAGGCCGAGTTCCTCCAGCTCCGCGGCCGTGATGTCGGAGTGTTGCGTCACTGCTTGGCTGGCGCCCGATTGTCCTCGCGACGAACTCCGGCCGCTCGGGGCATTGCCGTCACGTGCTGGCTGACCGGCTTAGCAAGCGTTCGCGGACCTGTTCGGCAAGGAGGACCCCCAGCCGCCAGACGCCGAGCTGACGCACTAGCCCGATGCTGTCGGAGACGGTCCAGTCCTCGACGATCTTGCCGTCCTGGATATGGCTGATGGTGATGCCGTCGAGCGTGGCCCGCCGGCCCCGGTTGGTGCCGCGCGCCGTCCAGCGTGACGCCACCCGGTCCCCATCCACGACCTGCTCGACGACGTCGATCTCGAGGTCCGGGAAGACGGAGCGATAGAGGTTGACCGACTGCCTGACACCCTCGAGTCCGGTGAAGTCGAGTGCGTTGACGTGGTCGCGGAAAGCCGGGCTGTAGAACTGCTCGGCCTTCGCGAAGTCGCCGCGGGCGCAGACTTCCTCAAGCGCGCGCCGGGCAAGGGTCTTGGGGTCCTGTTCGAGTGTCGTCATGTCGCGCCAGTATGCCCGTGGGCCGCGCTCAGTCCGATCCTGGCTCCTAGTACGTGAACGTCAGGGCACCGTCGCCGGCAAAATCCATCAGCGGCGAGGCGCCCTTCAACTCGGCGTTCTCCACCAGCTCCTTTTCGCTCAAGTCACGCTCGTTGAAGCAGATCGGACAGACGTAGAAACGCCCGCCCTTCTCGACGAACTGCGAGTGCAACCGCTCGATTGGCGGGTCCTTGTCAGCGCGGATGAGATCCGCGTATCCCCGGACTCCGAGGCGTACGCCATTCGACGTGAGCCACATCACAACGTCCTTGCCCCTGTCGAGCGCCGCCCCCGCGGTCAGGTAGGCAACCGCCACGTTGTCGGGATCCTCCTCGCCGTGCGAGCAGCCCACCACCACACGTCCATTGCCTGCCATCTACTTCCTCCTTGGCTTCGTCGCCCTGATGGTCGAGCCCATCGCGCCGAACTTCCGCGCCTTGCGCCTGGTGTCCTCGAATTTCGAGCGTGCGTAGGTGTCGACCAGGGCGCCCTGCGCGATGTCGGTGTAGCCCATTTGCACCAGCAGGCGCGCGTGCTCTCCCTCCAGGAGAGCGCCGGCAATTCACCCGGTCCAGAGGTCGATGCGGTCACGCGCGTCGTCCGACACCTCGGTGTGGATCACCACGTCGGCGACCTGCAGCCGCCCTCCCGGCCGAAGCACGCGGTCGATCTCCGAGAAGACGGCCTCCTTGTCGGGGACGAGGTCGATGACGCCGTTGGAGATCACGACGTCGACCGACTCGTCATCGAGCGGCAGCGACTCGATCAGGTTCTGGTGCAGGTCGACGTTCGCGAGGCCCATCCCCGCCGCACTCGCGCGTGCGCGCGCGAGCATCGACGGCGTCATGTCGACTCCGCTCACCGCCCCCGTCGGGCCGACCATCTGGGCGGCGATCAGCAGGTCCGTGCCGGCGCCGCAGCCGAGGTCGAGGACGGTTGCGCCCTCGACGATCCGACCGAGCGAGAACGGGTTCGCGACGCCGGCGAAGCTCTCGACGGTCGCCTCGGGCACGCGCGAGAGCTCCGGCTGCGGGTAGCCGAGGTCCTCCGCCCAGGCGCGCCCGGTCGGGAAGATGAAATCCTTGGCGGGGTCGATCGAGACGTCGGTGTAGGTCCTCTCGATCTCCGATCGCAGCAGCTCGACGTCGACCGTCACGTCGGTCATGCGATCGCCTCGCTCCGGCGATCCGCGAGCCGCCATTCGGGCCAGCCCTCCTCGAGGCGCCGGGCGTCGCGGCCGGCCGCGCGCAGGCGGCGCACGGCGTCGTGCGCGAATGCGCACAGCGGCCCCCGGCAGTAAGCCACAACCTCGCGGTCGGCAGGCAGCTCCGCGAGCCGGTCCTCGAGCTCGTCCAGCGGGACCGAGCGCGCGCCCTCGATGTGGCCGGCCTCGAACTCCTCGCTCGGGCGGACGTCGACGAGGACGACCTCACCGCTGCGCATCCGGGCGATCAGCTCGTCACGGCCGATCGCGTCCACGTCTCCGCCCAGATACTCACGCGCGGCCCGCTCGACCTCCGCCAGCCGGATGACCGAGACCTGGCGGAGCGACAGCCAGAGCGACAACACCTCGTCGTCGGCAAGGGCGTACCGGACGCTTGTGCCCTCGCGCGTGCGAGTGACAAGCCCTGCGGCGTGCAGTGCCTGCAGGTGCTGCGACGTGTTGGCGGTTGACTGCCCGCTCGCGCGGGCCAGCTCATCCACCGTTCGCGGCGCCTGCGCGAGCAGGTCGACGAGCTCGAGTCGGCGCGGGCTGGCGAACGCCTTGCCCATGACCGCGATCGCGTCGAAGAGCGCATCCTTCTCGCTGTGAGTGGCCATAATTGCTATTCAATAGATCACTTGATAGCTTGTCAAGGGTGACGGCGAGAACGACTACCCGGAGACCGCGGTGTTCTTTCGGCAGCTGCTGAATGACGACACGGCCTGCGCCTCCTATCTACTCGGCTGCAAGTCGAAGGCGAAGTTCGCCGTCGTCGATCCGCACGTCGACCTGGTCGACGACTACATCGCCCTGGCCGAGGCGCAGGGCATCCCGATCGTCGCCGTGTTCGAGACGCACGTCCAGGCCGACCACGTCTCGGGCCTGCCGCAGCTCGTCTTGCGGACCGGAGCGACCGCGCATCTGCCCGAGGGTGCAGGTGTCGACTTCGAGTACGTCCCGGTCGCGGACGGGGATGTCGTCGAGCTCGGCAATACCGAGATCACCGCGGTGGCGACGCCCGGCCATGCGCCGGCCCATCACGCATACCTAGTGACCGACCGTGTCCGCGGCGAGGAGCCGTGGATGGTCCTGACCGGGGACGCGCTGCTCGTAGGCGACGCCGGTCGGCCGGACCTGCACGCCCGCGGCGATATCTCGAGCGAAGACATGGCGCGGACCCTGTACCGCTCGCTGCACGACAGGCTGCTCGCGCTGCCCGATCACCTCCTGCTCTACCCGGCCCACTACTCGGGCTCTGTCTGTGGCCGAGCGCTCTCGGCCAACCCGGCGTCGACGATCGGCTTCGAGCGCCGATTCAATGCGACGCTCCGGTTCGAGTCGGAGGACGAGTTCGTCGCGGCGCTGCTCGAGGACACCCCGCCGGCACCCGAACATCAGGCCCAGATCATCGCTGCCAACCGTACCGGCCGGCTGCCCGCGCGCGCGGAGTAGCGCCGTGCCGGGCCGGCCGCTCCAGCTCGGCCTGAGCGATAACCGCAGGCAGTTTGCGCTGCTCGTCGCGGTCACTGCCTTCGTCGGGGCGATGGTCGGCCTGGAACGCTCGACGCTGCCGCTGATCGGCAGGAACGACTTTGGGGTCGGATCGAGCGCCGCCGTGCTCTCGTTCATCGTCGCGTTCGGTCTCGCCAAGGCTCTCACCAATCTCGCCGCTGGCACACTTGCTGAGCGCGTCGGGCGCAAACGCCTCCTGGTCCTCGGCTGGGCCTTCGCCTTACCGGTGCCTCTGATCATCGCCGTCGCGCCGAGTTGGGCATGGGTCGTTGCAGCCAACATCTTGCTCGGCATCAACCAGGGACTCGCGTGGTCAATGACCGTCGTGATGAAGATCGACCTCGTCGGGCCAAAGCGCCGAGGTCTCGCGCTCGGGCTCAACGAGGCAGCCGGCTACGGCGGAGTGGCGATCGCGGCAGCTCTTAGCGGCTGGCTCGCCTCCGAGTTCGCTCCCCGCGACCTGCTGGTGGTTGCCGGCGCCATCGTCGCGGTCACCGCCTTCATCATCTCGCTCCGGTTCGTCCGGGATACCGGCGCCCATATGGCGCTCGAGCAGGCCCAGGCACACCCCAGCACCGACACTGCACCACCCCGCTTGCGCAAAGCCTACGCCGACGCGACCTACCGTCAGCCCACCCTCCGCTCATGCTCGCAGGCCGGGCTCGTGAACAACCTCAACGACGCGCTCGCCTGGGGCATCGTGCCACTCTTCCTGGCGGCCCACGGCGCAAGCGCCGCCCAGATCGGCCTCGTGGCCGGCCTCTACCCGGCCGTATGGGGCGCGGCCCAGATCTGGACCGGCCACTGGTCCGACAGCGCCGGGCGCAAACCGCTGATCGTCGCCGGCATGCTGCTTCAAGGCGGCGCGCTCGCGTTGCTCTCCGCATCCGCCGGCACCGTCTCGATCGCGGCACTCGCGGCGGTCGTGCTCGGTCTCGGCACCGCACTCGTCTACCCCACCCTCATCGCCGCCATCTCCGACGCCGTCGCGCCCGTAGCGCGCGCACCAGCGGTCGGCATCTACCGCTTCTGGCGCGACATGGGCTACGTCGCCGGCGGACTCACCGCAGGACTCACCGCCGACGCAATCGACTACAGCGCTGCGATCGCACTGGTGGCCGCCGTGACAACAGCATCGGGCCTCCTCGTGTGGTTCGACATGCCCACCCGCGGCCAGCCACGAACCGTCGCGCAGCAGAGCCACGAACAAGCCGCATAGGAGCGAGGGAGGTCCAAACCGACCCACGACGCTTTAAGAAACCGCCCCCACGGGGCGGTTTTTTCAGTTGGGGCTCGAGACCCTTCGCCGTCCTTTCACCCGGAACGGGTGAGGATCGGCCGACCTCGTCACACGAGACTCCGCTCATGGCCACCGCAACGAAGACTTCAACCTCAAAAGCCAAGTCCGCCAACGGCGCCCCCGGGCAGCCGACACCGGATCCGCACCTCTCCGTATCCGAGCGCATCGCGCGAGGGAAGGCGGCGCGCGCGGAGGTGCCGCGATCGGAGCACGGCCGGTTCGAGCCGAGCACGACCAGGCCCGATCCCGTCGAGCTGCTCGAGACCCAGGCGGAGACTCGCGTGCCCGAGCTCGTGCCGATCCGGTACGGCCGCATGCTCGTCTCGCCGTTCACCTTCTACCGGGGGGCGGCCATGCTCATGGCCGACGACCTCGCGGCGACCCCGCGCTCGGGCCTTCAGGTGCAGTGCTGCGGCGACGCGCACCTCTCGAACTTCGGCGTGTTCGGGTCTCCCGACCGCCGGCTGGTGTTCGACCTCAACGACTTCGACGAGACGCTCCCGGGGCCGTGGGAGTGGGACGTGAAGCGGCTCGCCGCGAGCATGCTGATCGCGGCCGTCTACAACGGCTTCTCCGCCAAAGAGCAGGATCAGATCGTCCTCCAGACCGTTGGCGCGTACCGGAACTCGATCCGCGAGTTCGCGGACATGAAGAATCTCGACGTCTGGTACGCCCGGCTGGACATCGATTCCGCGCTCGAGAAGTACGGGTCGCAGTTCAAGCAGAAGCAGGTCAAGCGAACCGAGAAGGCGCTTGCGAAGGCCCGCACGCGCGACAGCATGTCGGCGTTCTCCAAGCTGACTCACCTGGTGAACGGACACGTCGAGATCGTGGACGAGTCCCCGCTTATCGTGCCGATCACGACGCTCGCCGGCGACCGGGCCGACACCGTGTTCGACGAGCTGCGCGCGCTGCTGCGCGAATACGTGAGCACGCTCGATTTCGACCGCCGCATGCTCCTCCAGGAGTTCCAGCTCCACGACTTCGCGCGCAAGGTGGTCGGCGTCGGCAGCGTGGGGACGCGGGCGTGGATTGCCCTCATGCTCGGCCGCGACAGCGGGGACCCGCTGTTCCTCCAGATGAAAGAGGCGGAGGCGTCGGTGCTCGAGCCCTTCCTCGGCCCGAGCGAGTTCTCGAACCACGGCGAGCGCGTGGTGACCGGGCAGCGGCTGATGCAAGCCGCGAGCGACATCTTTCTCGGGTGGGTGCACGTCCCGGCCGGCCTCGACGGCCGGCGCCGGGACTTCTACGTCCGCCAGCTCAAGGACTGGAAGGGCTCCGCGGAGATCGAGCGGATGGTCCCGGACGGCATGGCGGCCTACGGAAAGCTGTGCGGCTGGACGCTCGCGCGCGCCCATGCGCGCAGCGGCGACCGGATCGCGATCGCCGCCTACCTCGGCGGGAGCGACCGGTTCGACCGGGCGATCGTGGAGTTCTCGCGGGCGTACGCGGACCAGAACGAGCGCGATTACAAGGCGCTCACCAACGCTGTCGAGTCCGGCAGGATCAGCGCCGAAACCGGGCTGTGACGCCGGCAGCCGCGCGACGGGGCGCTAGCGCGTGATCCCGAGCAGCTCGCGCGCGCGGCCGGCGTAGTCGTCCGCGACCCACAGCTCGTGCCGGGCCGCGACGAGACCGCGGGTCGACGCGAAGTCGCGCTGGCCCTGGGTGCTCCAGTGCGCGAAGAAGCCGAATACCGCACCCCAGAACGCGCCGATCAGCACGCCGCCGAGGATCAGCCCGAGCCAGGCAGGGCCGGTGGTGAACAGGCCCACCAGGAGGCCGATGAAGAGGCCGAACCAGGCACCGCTTGCGGCGCCGGCCGCCGCTGCGGTCGCGTTCGTGAGACGCCCGGTCACCTTCTCCAGCAGCCTCAGGTCGAGTCCGACGATCTCCACGTGCTCGACCGGGAACGAGGCGTCGGAGAGCTTGTCGACGGCGCGCTGCGCCTCCTCGTACGTCGTGTAGGTCGCGACGACCTGACGACCCGTGGTCGACGGACTGAGTTCCGTTGGTGTGGTCATGCCGCGACTCTACCCGGCGAGAATTGGTGCAAGGGAATTTATCCAAGGGCCCCGGACGCGGGGCCCCTGGAATCCGACCTACGGCTACGCCGTCCCGGCCATCATGCTCGACGCGCGCTCGAGCGCCGCGATGGCGTTCGCGAGCGACGCACCTGCGTCCGCGAGGGCCTTCGTCTCGATGTCGGTCACGCCGAAGGCCGGCGCATCGTAGATCAGCTCGTTCAGCGCCTCGTGCGAATCGACGTTGACCACAGCCATCCCTCCTCCGCTCGGGAAGGCGTAGTTGCAGTCGAACGTGCCGTCGGCGAGATGCGCCTGTAGCCAGCCTCGCTGAGCCTTCAGGATCTCGGCGAGCACCTGCGGAGGGATCATCGGGTTCGGCCGGGGAGTGACAGTGACGAGGAACTTCATCGCGACCTCCTCGCGACTCTGGGCAGGGTTGTGCTGATTCTCGTCCCAGTCGCGAGCGTGGGTCAAGCGCGGCGCGCGCCAAGACGCGCGTGAGAGACTTCCGCGCCAATGCCGCCGGCAGTGGCGACAGCCGCCGAGCGAGAGGTGCCCCGCGGTTTGGGCGCCCGGCTCGTCGCGCTGAGCTTCCTGTTGCTGTTCACCGAGCTCGCGCTGATCCGCTGGACCGCCGCGAACATCGTGTGGCTGGTCTACGTGACGAACTTCGTGCTGCTCGCGAGCTTCCTCGGCATCGGGATCGGCTTCCTGCGCGCGCGGTCGAAGCCCGACCTGCTGCGGTTCGCGCCCGTCGCGCTCCTGGCCCTCGTGGGCTTCGTGCTTGCGTTCCCGGTCTCGGTCACGCGCTTCTCCGGCTCGCGCCGGATCCAGGGCGGGTTCGGAATGGACCCGCTGCCGCGCTGGCTCAGCCTCGCGGTGGTGTTCGTGCTCGCGGTCGCCGTGATGGCCTGCATCGGCCACAGCCTCGCCCGCACGTTCGGCCGGCTCCGGCCGCTCGACGCATACCGCCTCGACATCGCCGGGAGCATCGGCGGCATCGTGGCCTTCTCGGCGCTGTCGTTCCTCGAGCTCCCGCCGGTCGCCTGGGGCGTGGTGGTCGCGGCGGCGCTGCTCGTGCTGATCGGACGCGAAGTGAGGTGGTGGCAGGTGGCCGCCGCGCTCGGGGTGGTGACGCTGCTCGCGATCCAGTCGGCGGCGCCGCACGACTACTGGTCGCCCTACTACAAGATCACGGCCGAGCAGCCGCGTGGAGCGCCGGGCGTGCTCACGGTGTCGGCCAACAACATCCCCCACCAGACCGCCTACCCGGTGTCGCGGCTGCGCCGCTCGCACCCGTTCTACTTCTTCCCCTACAGGCACGTGAGCGGGCCGCTGCGCGACGTGCTGGTGGTGGGCGCAGGAACGGGCAACGACGTGGCGGTCGCGCTGAGCCAGGGAGCACAGCACGTGGATGCTGTGGAGATCGACCCGGTGCTCCAGCGGCTCGGACGCCAGCACCACGCGAACCACCCGTATCAGGACCCGCGCGTGAGCGCGCACGTGGACGACGGGCGCGCCTACCTCGAGCGCACGAACAAGCGCTACGACCTGATCGTGTTCGCCCTACCCGACTCGCTCACGCTCCTCGCGGGCCAGTCGAGCCTGCGCCTCGAGAACTACCTGTTCACGATCGAGGCGATACGAAAGGCGCGCGAGCACCTCCGTCCCCATGGCGTGTTCGCGATGTACAACTACTACGCCCGTTTCCTGCTCGACCGCTACGCGAGCACGCTGTTCGGCGCCTTCGGCACGCGGCCCTGCTCGGAGCTCGGCAACGAGCTCGGCGGGCGCCGGCAGGCCGTGCTGAGCGCGACCGCGGGAGGCACGCCACCTCGCTGCTCCACCCCGTGGAACGGCAAGCGGCTCGAGACGGCAACCGACGACCATCCCTTCCCCTACCTCCGCGGCCGCGCGATCCCGCCCTTCTACCTCAAGGCGCTGGCGGTCCTGCTGCTCGGCTCGCTGCTGCTCGTGCGCGCGAGCGGCGGCCCGCTTCGGCCGATGGCCGGCTACGTGGACCTCTTCTTCATGGGCGCCGCCTTCCTGCTGCTCGAGACGAAGAGCGTCGTGCAGTTCGCGCTCCTGTTCGGCACGACCTGGGTCGTGAACTCGCTCGTGTTCGCCGGCGTGCTGCTCACGGTCTTCGCGGCGGTCGAGCTGGCGCGGCGCGTGCGGTTGCCGAGACCCACCGTGTTGTACCTGGCGCTGCTCGCGGCGCTCGTGGTGGCCTGGGCCATCCCGCCCGAGAAGCTGCTGGAGCTGAGCCTGCTCCCCCGCTTCCTGGCGGCGACCGTCGTCTCGTTCACGCCCGTGTTCGTGGCGAACCTGGTGTTCGCACAGCGCTTCCGCGAGGTGGGCTCCTCCACCGCCGCGTTCGGCGCGAACCTGCTCGGGGCGATGGTTGGAGGCGTGCTCGAGTACCTCACGCTCATCACCGGCTACCGCGTGCTGCTGATAGTGGTCGCCGCCCTCTACGGACTCGCGTTCCTGTTCCGCGACGGCAGTCCGGCACGCGCCTGGCTGTCGATCGGCAGTCGCCGCCGAAATGCCGTGTTGCCGCTCGAGGCGTCGGGTACCGCGTCCGAATGATCAGAAACCTCGTACGAGTGATCGTGGGAGCGCTCTTCTTCGGTCACGGGACACAGAAGCTTTTCGGCTGGTTCGGCGGGCACGGACCAGAGGGCACCGGCCAGTTCTTCGAGAGCGTCGGGCTCAAGCCCGGCAAGCTCAACGCGATGGCCGCCGGCGGAGCGGAGGCCATCGGCGGCGCCCTCCTCGCGCTGGGCTTCATGACGCCGGTCGGCGCGGCGATGGTGTCCGGCAGCATGATCACCGCGATCCGCGCGGTGCACCTGGAGAAAGGCCCGTGGGTGACCGAGGGTGGCTACGAGTACAACGTCGTGCTTCTTGGCGCCGCCTATGCCTTCACCGAGGAGGGCCCGGGAACGCTGTCGCTCGACAACGCGCTGTTCGGCAAGGATCGCTGGGGCACGCCGTGGGCGATCGCCGAGCTGGCCGCCGGAGCGATCGGCTCCGAGCTCACACTCAGGGCCGCCCAGCAGCAGGCGCAGCAGCAGCAGGCAAGTCCGCAGTCGGCGACCTCGGATGGCGCCGGGGCGGAGCGCCAGCAGCCGGTGACGACGGGCTCCTGACGAGCGCTCAGCCGATCGCCAAGCCCAATATCCCCAGGACGATCGCGCTCGCGGCGGCGAGGCGCCACGTCGAGTCGCCCTCGCCCAGCAGGCGACTTCCCATGGCGGCTCCGAACAAGATGCTCACCTCGCGGGCCGGTGCGACGTAGCTCACCGGCGCGATCTTCAGGGCGAACAGCACGAGCACGTACGCGACCGGCGCCAGCAGCGCCACGCCCGCCGCACCACGCAGGTTGATCCGCCGCTCGCGCGTCAGCTCGCCGGGCCGCCGCAGGGCGAACGGCGCGAGCAGCAGCGCCCAGCAGACGTTGGCTCCCCACAGGTAGAGGATCGGCTCCTGGCCGAGGCCGTCGACCGCGTGCTTGTCCCAGAGCGTGTAGGCGCCGATCAATACGCCTGTGGCGACCGCCCACGCGAGTCCCGCTCGCGGCTCGGGGCCCGGGTGCTGCGCGGCGCCGCGGGCGGCGAGCGCCAGCACGGACGCGGTGATCAGGACCGCCCCCGCGACGGCGATCGGCCCTGGGCGCTCTCCGAGAATGGCGATCGCCGCGGCCGTCGAGATCAGCGGCCCGAGGCCGCGCGCCAGCGGATAGACCACCGACAGGTCGCCGTCCGCGTAGGCGCGCTGAAGCGTGACGAAGTACGTGGCGTGCAGCGCGCCCGAGCCCGCCATGAAGGCGAGGCCGGCGAGTCCCACATGCGGGCGC
>JBJMLG010000175.1:0-7919 GCA_045805385.1 Thermoleophilaceae bacterium | reverse complement strand
GCGGCCGCGCAGCGCGGGTGAGCTGCTCGGCGACTCCCTCGGGATCTACTTTCGCAACTTCCTCGTGCTCGTGGGAGGCGCGGCGGCCGTTGTGGTGCCGATCGAACTGATCCTGCTCGGCTTCGGGTTGAAGCAGTTCACCGCGGATCCCAATGCGGCGCTGTCGAGCGGCGCGCAGGTGATGGACATCCTGGTGATGTACGCGGTGGTAGCACCGCTCGTGACGGCGATCGCCGTCGGCGTGCTCAGAGGCCTCGGCGCGGGGCAGCGGCCGCGGCTCGGCGCCACGGTGGTGGCGGCGCTCGAGGCATTCACTCCGCTCTTCATCACGCTGCTGATCGCAGCGGCGGGAATCTCGCTCGGGCTGATCCTGTTCATCGTGCCCGGCATCTTCCTCGCCGTGCGCTGGACGTTCGCGAGTCAGGCCGGAATAGTCGACCGCGTCCGCGGCGCCCAGGCGCTCCAGCGGAGCAGCGAGCTCACCACCGGTCATTGGTGGCGGGTGTTCGGAGTGCTCCTCCTCGCGGGACTCGTGGCGGTGGTGGTCACCGCGCTCGTCGGCCTTCCGTTCGAGCTCGGCGCCCGCTCGGCCGACTCAGGCGCGCTCCGGCTCGTCGGGCTGATCCTCGTGCGCACGCTCACCACGCCGTTCCTGGCCCTGATGGTCACGCTGCTCTACTTCGACCTGCGGTCCCGTCGCGGCGTCGCGGCCGCGACCGCCTAGCGCGTCGGCAGCTTCGCCTCGCGGCGGAGCCTGGATCACCATCGACGCGACGATCGGCCCTCAGCGGCCAAAGCGATCCTTCGTCAGCACCAGCTTGTCCGGGAGCGCCGTACGCGGCGGCGGCGAAGGGTCAGCGCGGACGGCGACGGTCTCCGCGACGCTGCGCGTGACCGTGTACGCGTTGCCGTCCGATTCCACCACGACGTCCTCCGCGCCCGGCTCACTCGCGACGGTGCCCTCGAGGCCGGGATAGAGGCCCGCCTCCTTGAGATAATGCAGCAGGTCCTCGGCCTCGTTCTCGAAGCGGAGCACGACCACGCTGGCGCCCTGGTCCACGTCGGCGAGCGGCACGCCCTGTTCGCGCGCGCCCTCCACGATCGGATGCCCGTGGGGGCAGGTCTTCGCGTCGCCGATCGCAACCCTCATGCGCTCCTCGAGCACCGGCGACATCGCGTGCTCGAGCCGCTCAGCCTCCTCGTGCACCTCGTCCCAGGGGATGCCGAGCACGTCCGTGAGGAAGCGCTCGATCAGCCGGTGGCGCCGGACGACCGCGCTCGCGTGCTCTCGCCCGGAATCGGTGAACTCGAGCAACTTGTCCTCGTTGCGCGTCACGTAGCCGTCGGACTCGAGGCGCCCGACCATCTCGTGCACCGTCGGCGCGGAGAGCTGCATGGCCCGTGCGATGTTCGCGCCCGTGATGGGCAGCCGCGCCTCCTCCAGCCAGTAGATGGTCTGGAGGTACTCCTCTTCGGCGACGGTTGCGTGGTCGGCTGCCAACTTCTCTCCGGTCGGGTGGTGCGGAGCCAATCCTAATGTCAGCGCGTCCCGCAATAGGATCCGGGCGGTGAAGCTCTCGCCCCCCGTAAAGCCCCAGCTGGCCAAGTCCGCCAAGGAGCTGCCCGAGGGCAACGGCTGGCGCTTCGAGCCGAAGTGGGACGGCTTCCGCACGATCGCCTTCAAGGACGGCGTAGACGTACAGCTGCAGAGCCGAAACGGCCGGCCGATGAACCGGTACTTCCCCGAGGTGGTCGAGCAGGTGGCTGCGCTCTCGCACGACCAGATCGTGATCGACGGCGAGATGGTCGTGGTCGTCGACGGCGTTCAGGAGTTCGACCTGCTCAGCCAGCGCATCCACCCCGCCGCCTCGCGCGTGGAGAGACTCGCGCGCGAGACGCCCGCCGCGTTCGTCGCCTTCGACGTGCTCGAGGTCGGCGACGAGGTGCTGATGGAGCTGCCCTACGACGAGCGGCGCGCGCGCCTCGAGCAGCTCGTCGAGGACCCGGTGCAGCTCACTCCGATGACGCCCGACCGGAAAGGAGCCGGACAGTGGCTCACCGGCACGTCCGAGGGTGTGATCGCGAAGGAGGGCGACGCTCCCTACAGCCCGGGCGAGCGCACGGGCATGCTGAAGATCAAGCGCGTGCGCACGGCTGACACGGTGGTGCACGCCTTCCGCTTCGGTAAGGAGGAGGGCACGGTGGGCTCGCTCATCCTCGCCCTCTACGACGACGACGGGAACCTGCGCGAGGTGGGCCACACGTCCGGCTTCACCGCGAAGCAGAAGCGCGAGCTCGTCGAGAAGCTCGAGCCGTACCGCACCTACGAGCGGGGCTCGGGGGAGCCCTCGCGCTGGAAGTCCGACGAGGAGCTCGTCTGGGAGGGCGTGCGGCCAGAGCTTGTGGTCGAGGTGGCGTTCGACCACATCACCGGCAACCGGATTCGCCACGGCGCGAAGTTTCTCCGCTGGCGGCCGGACAAGCAGCCGAGCGAGTGCAGCATGGAGCAGCTCCGCTCCTAGGCCCTTTACCATCCTGCCGGTGCGGAAGGCAGGGAAGGTCCTCATCGCCGCGGGTCTGCTCACGCTCGCGGTCGCGGCGCCGGCGTCTGCCTACACCGTCCCACCTGACAACCCGTTCGTGTCCACGCCCGGCGCGAAGCCCGAGATCTGGGCCTTCGGGCTGCGCAACCCGTGGCGGTTCTCGTTCGACCGCCTCACCGGCGACCTGGTGGTCGGCGACGTGGGCCAGAACGACTACGAGGAGATCGACTTCGCCGCCCGGGGCACGGGCGCCGGCGCGAACTACGGCTGGAACAAGTGCGAAGGGAAGCACAAGTATCCGGTTGACGGCAGCGCGTGCAGCTTCGGCACGCTCCCACAGCTCGAGTACGGGCACGTCAGCGGACGCTGCTCCGTCACGGGTGGGTACGTGTTCAGGGACCCGGCCGTCACGGATCTCTACGGGCGCTACATCTACGGGGATTACTGCACCGGCGAGACGTGGTCGGTCGCGCTTCCCGGCAGTACGGCGACGCCCACGGGCCTTCCAGCCACGGCCAGTCTCACCACCTTCGGTCAGGACGCCGACGGGCACCTCTACATCGGCTACGGAGTCGGCAGCACCAGCGGCAACGTCCAGCGCATCGTCCAGGGAGGCAGCGGGCCGGCGCTCTCTCCGGTCGGCACCTTCGGCTACCCCACCTACGTCACCTCTCCGCCGGGCGACGCGAGCCGGCTGTTCGTGGTCGAGCGGCAAGGCACGATCCACGTCGTCGACCACGGCGTGAAGCAGGCCACGCCGTTCCTCGACATCTCGGGACAGGTTCAGAAGAGCGACCCCGAGCAGGGCCTGCTGTCGATGGCATTCTCACCCGACTACGGGACCAGCGGCCGCTTCTTCGTCTACTACACGAACTCTCTCGGGGACGTGACGATCGAGGAGTTCAAGGTGTCCTCCAATCCCGACGTGGCGGACCCCTCGAGCGGCCAGATCGTGCTCACGCAGGAGCACCGCACCTACCACAACCACAACGGTGGCCAGCTCCAGTTCGGCCCGGACGGCTACCTCTACGCGGGCATCGGGGACGGCGGCTCCGGCGGCGATCCCGGGAACAACGCGCAGGACATCAGGAAGAACCTGCTCGGCAAGATCATCCGCATCGACGTCGGCGTGGGCGCCGGCCCCGGCGCGGGTGGAGCGGCTCAGGACAAGACCCCTCCCACGGCGCATCTCTATTACAGAAAGCGCCAGCGGCTCCTGAGAACCCACCTCGTTACTGTCGCCGCCCGCTTCAGCGAGGACTCCGCCGTCACGTCGAGCGCACGCGTCAGTCTCTCGCGCGCGAGCAAGAGCCGCGCTCTGCGCCTGCGCACGGTGGCGCGCACGGTGAAGACGGGAGTTCGCACGAGGCTTCGGATGAAGGCCTCGCGCAGGACGCTCGCCACCGTTCGCGGCGCGCTCGCCGCTCACCGCCGCGTGACCGTGCGCGTGACGGTCACCGCGCGCGACGCACGTGGCAACCGGAGCACGGTCCGGCGCACGATCCGCGTGATCCGTTAGTGCACGCCGAGGTCCTCCAGGCCGACGTCACGACGCTCGACGTCGACGCCATCGCGAATGCAGCTAACACGGACCTCGCGCACGGCGGCGGAGTTGCGGGCGCTATCGCACGAGCGGGCGGCCCGGCGGTGGAGCGCGAGTCGCACGAGCGGGCGCCGATCGGACTCGGTGAAGCCGTCGAGACGACGGCCGGCGACATGCCCGCGCGCTGGGTCATCCATGCCGCGACCATGGAACTCGGCGGGCCGACCTCGGGCGAGATCATCGAGCGCGCCACGCGGTCGACGCTCGAGAAGGCGGACGAGCTCGGTGCCCGCTCGCTCGCGCTCGTCGCGTTCGGCACCGGCGTCGGCGGCTTCCCGCTCGACGACGCGGCGCGCCTCATGAGCGCCGTTGTGCGCGGCTACGAGCCGAGCTCGCTCGAGCGCGTGGTGTTCGCTGTCCACGGTGACGCGGCGGAACAGGCGTTCCGCGCGGCCGCCTCCGGGTAGGCTCCGCCGGTGCCGATCGCGGAGGTCAACGGCCAGCGCATCTACTGGGAGGAGGCCGGTGAGGGCGAGCCGCTGATGCTCGTGATGGGACTCACCGCCGACCATCTCGCCTGGGCCCTCCAGGTGCGCGAGCTGCAGAAGCACTTCCGCGTGATCACGTTCGACAACCGCGACGTGGGCCAGTCGTCGCAGGCCGAAGGCGAGTACGAGATCACGGACATGGCCGCGGACGCGATGGGCCTGGCAGACGAGCTCAGGCTCGACAGCTTCCATTTGGTGGGCGCGTCCCTTGGGGGAGCGATCGCTCAGGAGATGGCGCTCTCCTCTCCCGACCGGATCAGCACGCTCACGCTCGCGATCACGTGGGCCGGTGCCGGCAACTGGGGCCGCAAGTGGCACCGCCTGTGGACAGCGCAGGTGGAGCGCACGCCGTGGGAGGAGCACGTCGACAACCTGATGCTCCTGGTGTTCTCCGAGGAGTTCTTCGACGATCAGGAGAAGGTCACGTTCATGCGCCAGACGATGCTCGGGAACCCCTTCCCGCAGTCCACCGAGGCCTTCGCACGGCAGGCCGGCGCGGCGGGTCGCCACGAGACTCGAGAGCGCCTCCCGCATCTCAAGATGCCAGTGCACGTGATCGGCGCCGAGCACGACCGCCTCGTGCCGCTGTGGAAGTGCGAGGAGATCGCCGACCTCATCCCCGGCGCGAAGCTCACCGTGATCGAGCGCGCCGCCCACAGCGTGAACATCGAGCGGCCGGACGAGTTCAACGCCGCCGTGCGCGACTTCATACTCGCGGCCGAGCGACAAGCGGCGTAGCGCACCCTCAGAAACGGATGAGCGCCCCTTGCGGGGCGCTCACCTTGCCTTGCCTGCGTCGCGCAGCCGCTTGCGCCAGCCACGCCGCAGCTCTCACCGCATCCCCGCCAGGGGGCGGAAGTCCTTGTATTCGGGGGTGTGCTCCCAGTCCGCGTCGGTCTCCTCGATCACCATGCGGCCGATCGAGACGAGCGCCACGGCGAGGATCGCCGATGACGCGATCGAGAGGCCGCGGCCGGGCACCAGCAGCGAGACGTCCACTGCCAGTCCGCCGAGCGCGAGAGCCGCCGCCATCCAGGACTGCACCGCGCGGGCCCGGTAGAGCCCGATCGCGAGCACGGCCATACCGAGGCCGAATCCCAGGCTCACCACGAGGAACGGGATCACGATCCCGGCCGAGTGAGTCAGGTCGTGGAACAGGTTGATCATCTGCAGCTGCGGGCGGCCCGGCTGAGCGATCTGCCAGCCGGCGAAGCCCACGATCGCGACGACGCCGGTGAGCGCGAGCACACCGAGCATCGCCAGCCCCCCGCCCACGTGCCCGTAGGCGACCTCGCGCTCGCGCAGCATGTGCATGAGCCCGAGCACGACCGGCACCACCAGCACCAGCCCGATCAGGAGCATCAGTGACATCACGTACCAGCGGTCGAGGTTCGACGCGATCGCGGCGTACTGCTTCGCCGCGTTCATGGACTGCTCGGGACTGACTATCGATGCCGCCAGGAACAGCAGCGGCGCCACGAGCATGCACGCACCGGCGACCATCTTGCGGAAGTGGTGCGCGTCAGAGATACCGGACATCCAAGACCCCCTTGGAAAGCCTCGATTGCCTTACCCCCGATGGTACACCCGGGCGTGACGTTTGTTACAAGCTTTTTTGATCAGCGGCTCTCTGCGAGCGAGCGGACCACAGCCTCGTAGAAGCCCTCGCCGTTGCGCCCCTCCGTGATCTCCACGTTCGGGCGGGCACCGGCCGCGGCCGCCGCGCCCGGGTCCGTCTCGAGCGCGTTCGCCACCAGGAAGAAGCGGCCAACCACGTCGGCCACCTCGACGTCCTCGCGCGAGTCGCCCACGGCGATCGTCTCCTCGCGCTCGTACCCGCGCGCGCGCATGTGAGCCTCGACGGCGCCCGCCTTCGACGCCGGCCGCGGGATCAGGTGGTAGGCATGCGGCGGACCGTCGAGACCGAGCAGAGACTCCTTCGGCGAGATGGCCCCGTTGTCCACGAGACGCAGGTGGCCGAGACCGTTGACCTCGAGCAGGGTGTTCGCCTCGTCCGTGTCCAGCAGGCCGCGCAGCAGATGCGACACCTCTCGGTCCACGTGCCACGGCGCGTGGTACTCGAGCCGGCCCTCGTAGGCCTCGAGGAGCAGCGCGGGCGCGCCCGAGTCCTCGATCTGCTCGTGGATCGTCAGACCGTCGTGCGGCACGAGCTCGCCGGTGAGCCAGCTCTCCTCACCGTCGATGACCATGCCGGAGCCGACCTCGAAGATGTAGGCCGTCTGCCCGAGCAGCCGCGCATCCTCCATCACCTGCGCGCGGCGGCGACCGGACTTGATCACCACCTCCACGCCGGCGCGGAAGCACGCCTCGAGAGCACGCGCCGGCAGCAGCGTGAAGGCGCCGTCGGCGTCGCGGAACAGCGACGCGCCGCGCCCGAGCAGCGTTCCGTCCAGGTCGGTGTACACGCAGCGGATGGCCATTCGGGCGGCGCCTACTATGGCAACCCGTGGCCACCGTCCGCTCGAAGATGCCCTGGACCGACCTGCTCGACTCCGCGCGGGGCGAGCAGCTCGTGCGCCAGAGCCGGCTCGGCGCCCGGCCTGCGGAGCTCCGCCCTGTCCCGTCCGAGCTCCACGGGGCGCTGCGCGACGCGCTCGAGCGCACCGGCGTCTCGCAGCTCTACTCGCACCAGGCCGAGGCGCTCGAGTCCGCCTTCGAGGGGCACACGATCGTCACGACCGGAACCGCGAGCGGCAAGTCGCTCGCGTTCAACCTGCCCGTTCTGCACACGCTCGCCGGTGACCCGTCCGCGCGCGCGATCTACCTCTACCCCACCAAGGCGCTCGCGCAGGACCAGGCGCGCAAGCTGCACGAGCTGAAGGCGCCGTTCCTGCGCCACGCGATCTACGACGGCGATACGCCGCGCGAGGAGCGCCGCCAGATCCGCCAGCGCTCGAACCTGATCCTCACCAACCCCGACATGTTGAACGTGGGCGTGCTTCCCCATCACCGCAACTGGGGCGACGTGCTGGCGAACCTGGCATGGGTGGTGGTGGACGAGGCGCACGTGTACCGCGGGGTGTTCGGTTCGCACGTGGGCAACGTGCTGCGCCGCCTGCGGCGGCTGGCGAACGCCTACGGCACCGAGCCGCGATTCATCCTCACCAGCGCGACCATCGCCAACCCGGTCGAACTCGCGGAGCGCCTCACCGGGCTCGACTTCCGGCTGGTGGACCGCGACGGCGCGCCCGCGTCGGAGCGGCAGATCGCGATGTGGAACCCGCCGCTGCTCGACGAGGACTCCGGCGAGCGCGTGTCGGCGCT
>JBJMLG010000174.1:0-10910 GCA_045805385.1 Thermoleophilaceae bacterium | reverse complement strand
GCTGAAGCCGAGGTCCGAGTCGAGGTTCGCGGCTTGCGCGAGCATGCCGCCGGGAATCCCGTTCAGGTCCTCGGACACGAGCGCGAGCTTGCGTCCCCCCTGCTCGAGCACGATCACGCGCGCCCACAGGCGGGTGTGGGCGCCGCTGATCTTCGCGTCGGAGCGGACCCAGCCCATCATGTAGTAGCCGGTGGGCGGCGTGATGTCGGCGCGGCCCACGCCCACCTGGATCCGATCGGCAGCGGACGCAGGGGCAACGGCCGCAAGCAAGCCTGCCGCCACGAACGCCGCTGTGAGAAGCCCCCGCCTCACGTCGCCTCGGCGGGGAGTGTGACGACCGCGTACCGCCCACGCGCCGCACGACGCAGTTGCGCGGCTCGGTAGCGTTCGGCCGATGCTCATCGAACGCGATGGCACGGTGCCCTCGGTGGACCGCAGCGCGCGCATCGCTCCCACCGCCGTGCTCGTCGGCGACGTGCATGTCGGCGCCGACACCTACGTGGGGCACGGCACGCTGATCGAGTCCACCGGGCCGGCGGTCACGATCGGCCGCGCCAGCGTGATCATGCAGAACGCCGTGATCCGCTCGGTCGGCGGAGGCTCGGCCGGGCTGCCGGTCTTCCCCACCTGGATCGGCGACAGCGCGCTGATCGGCCCGCTGGTCGCGCTCGCCGGCTGCTCGATCGGCGACGACGCGTACATCGCCACGCAGGCGATCGTGTTTTACGGCGCGCGAGTCGGCCGTGGGGCGAGGGTTGGCGCGGGCGCGATCGTGCACACCGGTACCGAGCTCGAGCCGGGCTCGAGCGTCGGGCTGCGGCAGGTGGCCGCACCGGGCGAGAACGGGCCGATCATCACCTCCGATCTGGAGCAGGCGCGTCAGCTCGTGCCGCCGGCGGACTACTTCGGCATGGTCTTCGCGACCGGCTCGGACGACCAGGAGGCGCTCCACCGGGACGCGATCGAGAAGCTGCGCGCCGAGATGCTGTCGTTCAACGATTTCCCGCTCGAGGGCCGGCAGCGTTAGGCTCGCCGACTCCGATGCGGGATCTGCTCTTCAAATCCGCCACCGAGCTCGCCGCGCTCGTGCGCTCGGGGGAGGTGAGCTCGCGCGAGCTGGTGGAGGAGTCGCTCGCGCAGATCGACGCTGTGGGCGAGGACGTGAACGCGTTCACGCAGGTGAGGCCGGAGCAGGCCCTGGCCGCGGCCGACGCGATCAAGCCCGGGGACGAGCGCCCGTTCGCCGGCGTGCCCACCGCCGTCAAGGACCTGGCGGCGCTCGCAGGGTGGCCCGCCTACCACGGGTCCGATCTGTTCGCGGAGTACACACCCGACTTCGACGATTTCGTCGTGCGGCGGATCAAGGACGCCGGTTTCGTGATCGTCGGGAAGACGCAGACCCCAGAGGTGGGCATCCTGCCCGTGACCGAGCCGCGCCGATTCGGCCCGGCGCGCAACCCGTGGGACCTCGAGCGCACACCTGGCGGCTCGAGCGGCGGTTCGGCAGCCGCGGTGGCCGCGGGCGTGCTCCCGATCGCGCACGGAAGCGATGGCGGCGGCTCGATCCGCATCCCTGCGGCGTGCACCGGGCTGGTGGGGCTCAAGCCTGCGCGCGGGCGCATCTCGCGCGGTCCGCTCGTGGGCGACGCGTTCCTCTCCACCGACGGCATGCTCTGCCGCACCGTTGAGGACGCCGCGCGCACGCTCGACGTGCTCGAGGGCTATGAGCCGGGCGACTCCACCTGGGCGCCTCCGCCGCACGAGCCATTCGCTGACGCGATGCGCCGCGAGCCGAGCCGGTTGCGGATCGCGCTCGTGACCGAGCCGGCCATCACCAGCACCGTCGACGACGTGAGCCTCGGCGCGGCGCGCGCCGCGGCGGCCGAGCTCGAGTCGCTCGGACACTCGGTGGAGGAGGTCACACCGCCGTGGCACGGCAGCGGTGATCTGCTCCCGGCGTTCACCGCGGTGTTCGGCACCGCGATCGGATCGGCCGTGCTCTACGGAGCTCGCGCGAGCGGGCTCGAGCCGAACGAGCACACGCTCGAGCCGCTCACGCTCGAGCTCTTCCGCCGTGTGAGCGGGATGACCGCGCCCGAGTACGCCGTCGCGCTCGCGTTCCTCCAGGGACATGCGCGCGGCATCGTGGAGTGGTCGCGCGGCTACGACTTCGTGCTCACGCCCGCGCTCGGCCAGCGGCCGGTTCGGATCGGCGAGATCGACGCCTGCAGCGACGACCCGATCGACGACTTCAGGCGCTCGGGTTACTTCACGCCGTTCACGGCCGTGTTCAACGTGACGGGCCAGCCGGCGATCTCGCTGCCGCTCGGCGTAGCGGAGGATGGTCTCCCAACGGCGGTGCAGGTCGTCGGGCAGCCGGCCGGCGAGGGCTCGCTGCTCGCGCTCGCGGCTCAGCTCGAGGCGGCGGTCGGGCCGCTCGAGCAGCGCCCGCCGCTCGCAGCGGAGCCCGCCTAGGCGCGGAGGTCAGCCCCGCGCGTGGGCACATGCGCCAGCGACGGACGCGTGCGCTTCGCACTTGCCTGCCCTGCGTTCGCGACGCGGACGCGCGCCGCACGCAGCTCGAGCTTCATGACCTCGGCGTCGATGATGCGGTGGCGGATGACGTGGCGACGTTGTCGGTATTGCATCGCGGGCCTCCTTGTTGTCGGGTCGCCCGGTGTTCCCCGATCGTCCTCTTCGCGCCGGGCCGTCGCTATGCCCACCGTCCCGAGAGCGGGCGAGGGTCGTCCCGAGCCCGGCGTAGGGGAAGCCGACCCCCCGGGTCTGGGCCGCACCACCTGAGAAGCTGCCCGCGGTCAGCTCTCGCGGCATCGCCGCGCCGACTTGCCGACGCCCGAAGCATCAGATACCTTTCGGTATCCGAATACCGATGAGTATGCCGAGGAGAGTGCGATGAGCGCCCAGCCCAAGACGATGCCGCCCGGTCCGAACTGGCCCGCGCCGATCTCGACGCTCGGCTGGTGGTCGCGCCCCAACCCGCTGGTGCGCCGCATGCGCAACCGCTACGGCGACACGTTCTCGTTCCCGATCCTGCACGAGGGCCGCTGGGTGTTCATCTCGGACCCTGAGGACGTGAAAGCCGTCTTCACCGCGCCCGCGCACGCTGCGCACGCGGGCGAGGCGAACGCGATCCTGAAGCCGATCCTCGGCGCGAACTCGGTACTGCTCCTCGACGAAGCCGCCCACATGCGTCAGCGCAAGCTGCTCCTGCCTCCTCTTCACGGCGAGCGCATGCAGAGCTACGGCGAGCTGATGACCGAAATCGCGCGGGCCGAGATCGACGGCTGGCCCGCCGGCGAGCCGATGCAGCTCTGGCCGCGCATGCAGGCGATCACGCTGGAGGTGATCATGCGCGCGGTGTTCGGCATCCGCGACGCCGCCCGCCTCGACGAGCTGCGGCGGATGCTGCCGCACATCCTCGAGTGGACTTCCTCCACGCCGCAGATGCTGCTGCTCACGATCTTCGGGCCGGAGAAGGCGAGCGAGGCGCCCCACGTGCGGCGCGCACTGGCGCCGATCGACGCCGTGCTGATCGACGAGATCCGGCGCCGCCGCAACGAGCCGGATCTCGACGAGCGCGAGGACATCCTCTCGATGCTCGTGCAGGCGCGGCACGAGGACGGCAGCCCGATGGCGGACACGGAGCTGCGCGACGAGCTGATGACGCTGCTCGTGGCAGGCCACGAAACGACGGCGACCGCGCTCTCGTGGGCGGCGGAGCGGCTTGTGCGCCACCCCGAGAAGCTCGAGCGCCTGCGCGCGGAGGTGGCAGCCGGCGACGAGGACTACCTCGACGCGGTGGTGAAGGAGACGCTCCGCATCCGGCCGGTGCTTCCGATCGTGCTGCGCCTGCTGAAGCAGCCGATGACTCTCGGCGGCTACGACCTGCCGGCGGGAACCTACGTGGCGCCGTCGATCTACCTCGTGCACCACCGCGAGGACGTCTACCCCGAGCCCGACCGCTTCCTCCCCGAGCGCTTCCTCGAGACGCCGGCCGGCACCTACACCTGGTTCCCGTTCGGCGGCGGCATCCGGCGCTGCCTCGGCGCCGCGTTCGCGCTGTTCGAGATGAAGGCCGTGCTGCGCGCGCTCGTCAGCTCCGTGGAGCTGCGGGCGACCGAGCCACGGAACGAGCGCACCGCCCGGCGCGTGATCGTGCACACGCCTGCGCGGGGAGCGAGCGTTGTGGTGCGCCCGCTCGACCGGAGCGGCACCGGAGAGCGGGAGACCGTCGCGGCGGCGGCCTGATGGGCACCGCCCGGCTCACGCGCAAGGAGAGCCAGGCCCGCACGCGCGAGCTGCTGCTCGAGGCCGCGAAACGGGTGTTCGCCGACCGCGGGCTCGAGGGCGCATCGATCGACGACGTAGCGCAGGAGGCGGGCTTCACGAAGGGCGCGTTCTACGCGAACTTCGACAGCAAGCACGCGCTCTACCTGGAGCTGCTCGACGAGTACTTCGCCGACCGGCTCGAGGAGGTGGAGGACGCGCTCAGCTTCGAGGGGCCGCCGGAGGACCAGGCGCGGCGGGCGGGTCTCGACTTCGCGAGCCACATCGGAGCCGAATCCGAGTGGCGGCGGCTCTACATCGAGTTCTGCACTCACGCCCTCCGCGACGAGCGCTTCCGCCACGAGCTCGCTATCCGGCTGCGCGGCCTGCGTGCGCAGATAACCAAGCTCTACGCGAAGCGCGCGGAGGATCTCCCGTACCTGCCGCCTTTCCCGCTCGAGCAGATCACCACCATGACGGGCGTGATGGCCGACGGCTTCGCGCTCGAGAAGGTGCTCGACCCGGACGGTCTGCCCGATGACGTGTCGGGCACGATGCTCTACGTCTTCTTCACCGGCCTGCGCACGCTCGCCGAAGAGGCCGGCAAGCCGTCCTAGAAGCACAAAGGGCCGGCGTCCCGCACGCCGGCCCCTGTGTCTTCCCCCCTCGGAAGTTGTGCGTCTACTGGCGCGTGGTGCCGACCGTGTCTCCCTCGCGGTCGACCACCTGGGTCTCCTGGTTGTCGGGGATCCCGTCGCCGTCGCGGTCGCGGCGGAAGCGACCGAACAGCCCGCCGCGGCGGCGCCTGCCCACCGCGCGACCCGTTGCTGCGCCCGTCGCTGCACCAGCCGCGGCGCCTGTGACCGCGCCTCTGCCGGCACCTGCCCGCGCCACCGGCTCACGCGCATACGCGCGGTCGCGCGGCGCAACGCCTCCGGCGGTTCCGGCTGCCACGGCCTCCGCGGTGTCCACCACCGGACGCGTCGTGAGCATCCCGTACGCGTACGAGGCCAGCGCGATCGCGAGCGCTCCGGCGCCGTAGAAGAAGCCGATCCACTCCAGCGTCCGGGTGCCCGTGCTGCCGAGCGCAGGACCGACTTGGATCTGCCCGTGGTGCCAGAGCATGCTCATCGAGGGCCCGATCACCAGCCAGATCCCGCCGAGCGCCGCGACCAGCGCGCCGGTGCGCGCGGAGGCGCGGAAAGCGCTCACCGTGAGCACCAGGCCGCCGATGAAGATCGCCGCCCCGGGCAGGACCTCGAGCCACATGCGATCCGCGAACCAGAACCAGGTCTGGTCGTTGTGCATCTGGTAGTTGAAGTAGGGCCCGACGAATGGGATCAGCGCCGCCCATGCGCCGAGAATCATCAGTACGAGGCCCGTGAGCCCGCCCCGCGTCCGTGGAATTCGCATCGTGCCTGGTTCCTCCCTGGTTGCCTCTTCCGGGAGGATTCCCACCCGGTGGCAGGGTTTAACCCGAAAGTGCGATAACGCACGAGCTGTTGCGCGCAGCCGCTACAGCGCCCGGACGTTCGCGCCCTCGGTCGCGAACTGCACGCGATGGAGCTCGCAGTCGGCTGCCGCCTCGCGGAGCCGCTCCATGAGCTGCCCGGTCTGCTCGAAGTGCGTCCAGAAGAGCACGCTCGGCCCCGCGCCCGAGATGGTCGCGCCCACAGCGCCGAGCTCCCGCGCAGATCGCACGAGCTCCATCGAGCGCGGATAGAGATGCTGGCGCCGGGGCTGATGGATGTGGTCGGCGAGCCCGCGCCCCACGAGGTCGAGATCGCTCCGGGAAAGACCGATCATGAGCAGCGCCACGTGTGCCACGTTGAACACCGCGTCGCCCAGCGGCACCTCTAGCGGCAGCGCGCCGCGCGCCTCCTTGGTGAGAACCCGGTCCGGCGGGATCGCCACGATGCCCTCGAGCTCGGCGATCGGCTCGAGGCGCTCGACGCCCTCCCCGGTGCACACCACGAAGCCACCGTGGAGAGCCGCCGCGACATTGTCGGGGTGGCCCTCGAGCTCTGTTCCGAGCCGGTAGAGGTCGGCGTCGAGCTCGTACATGTGGTCGGCCGCGGCGAGTCCCGCCACGATCGCCGCGGCGCTCGAGCCGAGGCCCGCCGCGAGCGGAATCCCAGAGCGGATCCGGAAGCTGATGTCGTCGGCCGGGTGGAGCAGCTCGAACGCCTGCACGCAGAGGTTGTCGCGGTTCGGTGAGACGCCGGGCACGTTGGTCTCCACCGAGAAGCCGCTGCCTTCTTCCACCTCGAGTTCGAGGTGCATCGACACCGCCGCGGCCAGCACGTCGTAGCCCGGGCCGAGGTTGGCCGAGGATGCAGGAACCCGAACCAGCCGGCGGCGGTTCACGCTGCTCCGAGCACGGCCTGCTCCACGGCCTCGATCTCCGGCTCGCATGGGATCACCGGTGCGGCCTGGCGGAGGGCGGTCTGCGGGTCCTTCAGGCCGTGGCCGGTGAGCACGCACACCACGCGCCCCTCGGCGCCGTACTTGATGAGGCCCGCCACCGACGCCGCCGAGGCCGGCTCGCAGAACATGCCCTCGCGCCTCCCGAGCAGCTCGTAGGCGCCGAGGATCTCCTCATCGCTCACCGCGCGGATCTCGCCGCGCGACGCCGTGACGGCGTTCATCGCATCCTCCCACCGCACCGGGTTGCCGATGCGGATCGCCGAGGCCACGGTCTCCGGGTGCTCGACCGGCGCGCCCAGAACCAGCGGAGCCGCGCCGGCCGCCTGGTAGCCGTGGAGGCGGGGGCCCGCGCCGTACTCCTGGAAGCCGCGCCACCAGGCGGTGATGTTGCCCGCGTTGCCGACCGGAATGCACAGCACGTCCGGCGCCTCGCCGAGCTCGTCGCAGACCTCGAAGGCTCCCGTCTTCTGGCCCTCGATGCGGAACTCGTTCACCGAGTTGACGAGCGAGATCGGCTGCCTCCTCGCCAGCTCGCGCACAAGCTCGAGCGCCTGGTCGAAGTTGCCGCGCAGCGCAACCACACGCGCGCCATGCATCAGCGCCTGCGCGAGCTTGCCGGTCGCGATCTTGCCCTCGGGCACGATCACGGCCCCCTTAAGCCCCGCCTTCGCCGCGTAGGCGGCAGCGCTTGCCGCGGTGTTGCCGGTCGAGGCGCACACCACCGCCTCGGCGCCCTCCGCGAGCGCCGCGGACACGGCAACGGTCATGCCGCGGTCCTTGAACGAGCCGGTCGGGTTCGCGCCCTCGAACTTCAGCCACACCTCCGCACCCACGCGCTCCGACAGGTGCGGCGCCCGCACGAGCGGCGTGTCGCCCTCCCCCAGGGTCACGAGGGGTTCGACGGGAAGCCGGTCCCGATAGCGCCAGAGGCTCAGAAGGTCTCCTCGATCACCCGGATCACGCGCGGGCGCTCGCGCATGAACTCGAGCCCGCCGATGAGGTCGACCGCCGCGCGGAAGCTCGACTCGAGCACCGGGTGCATCACCATCACGAGCCGCGCCTCCTCCCCGAGCCCGTGCTGGATCACCGACTTCACCGACACGCCCTGGAGCCCCAGCACCTCCGCCACCTGGGCGAGCACGCCGGGCCGGTCGGCCACCTCGAGGTGCAGGTAGAACGCGGACTCCACGTCCTTGACGATGCGCTGCTCCACGGCCGGCGCCATAAGCGTGGGCGGCGGGATCATCGCGCTGATCACGTCGCCGAGCACCGCGGACGCGGTCTGCGGGCCGCCCGCGCCCGGGCCGGACAGCGTGACCTCGGTGATCGACGGCGACTCGATCGTGACCGCGTTGAACGAGCCGTTCACCGAGGCGAGCGGGTGGTCGCCGTAGAGGAACGCCGGGAACACGCGCACCGAGATGCCGCCGTCGACGCGCTCGGCGGTGCCGATGAGCTTCAGCGAGAGCCCGAACTCCTTCGCGTACGCGATGTCGTCGCTCGTGATCTGCTCGATGCCCTCGGCCGGGACGTCGTCGATATGCATCGGCGCGCCGAACGCGAGCCGCGCAAGGATCGACATCTTCGCCGCGGCGTCCTTCCCGTTCACGTCCTCGCTGGGGTCCGCCTCGGCGTAGCCGAGCCGCTGCGCGTCGGCGAGCGCTTCCTCGTACGAGGCGCCGGTGCGCGCCATCTCCGTGAGGATGAAGTTGGTGGTGCCGTTCACGATCCCGTGCACCCGCTCGATGTGCGCGGCCGCGAGCGTCTCGTGGATCACGCGGATCACCGGCACGACGCCGCCCACCGCAGCCTCGAAGCGCAGCTGCACGCCGGCCTCGCGCGCAGCCGCGTAGAGCTCTTCGCCGTGGTGCGAGAGCGCCTGCTTGTTGGCGGTCACCACATGCTTCCCCGCCTGCATCGCGCGCAGCATGTACTCGCGCGCCGGCTCGAGGCCGCCCATCACCTCGACGATCAGGTCGCTGCGCTCGAGCAGGTCGTCGAAGTCGCCGCGGCTGCGGGTGAGCACGCCGGAGATCTCGGGGCGGATGCCCGTGGATTGCTCGATCGCGTCTGCCCGCGAGTCGAGCAGCTCGTGGAACGCCGCCCCGACCGTGCCGTGGCCGAGGAGGCCGACGTTAAACGTCACGGAGGGCCAGGTCCTCGTAGGTCTCGCGCCGCACCACGACGCGGGCGTCGCCGTTCGTGCAGAAGATCACCGGCGGTCGAGGGACCGCGTTGTAGTTGTTCGCCATCGCGTGACCGTATGCGCCGGTCGCGGGCATTGCCAGCACGTCGCCTGGGCGCGGCGAGTCCAGCGGCACGTCGGTCGCCAGGATGTCGCCCGACTCGCAGTGCATGCCTGCGATCGTCACGATCTCGTTGCCACCGGGTCGGCTCGCGATCTCGGCCTCGTAGCGCGCGCCGTAGAGCGACGGCCGGAGGTTGTCCGACATGCCGCCGTCGACCGCTACGTACGTGCGGATGCCCGGCACCTCCTTGCGCGTGCCGACGGTGTAGATCGTGACCCCCGCGTTCCCCACGAGCGCGCGCCCCGGCTCGCACAGGATCGTCACTCCCTCGGGCGCGCGGCGCAGGAGCGCCTCCACGTACTCGTCGATAGAGGGCGGCGTCTCCTCGCGCGTGTATGCGATCCCGAGGCCGCCGCCGAGGTTCAGCAGGGGGTAGTCGCCGAGCTGCGTGAGTACCTCCGCCAGCTTCTCGTAGGGGTCGAGGTCGAACACCTGCGAACCGATGTGAGCGTGCAGGCCGCGAAGCTCGAGCGTGCGCAGGGCGTCGATCGCACGCGGCACGTCGTCGAGGCCGAATCCGAACTTCGAATCCTCCTGGCCGGTCTGGATGTAGCTGTGCGTGGACGGCTTGATGCCGGGGGTGACCCGCAGCAGGATCCGCTGGCCCGGGGCGATGCGCTCCAGGCGATCGATCTCGTCGAACGAGTCCACCACGATGTGCCCGACGCCCGACTCGACCGCGTACGCGAGCTCTGCCTCGGTCTTGTTGTTGCCGTGCATGTAGATGCGCTCCGGATCGACGCCGCCGCGCAGCGCCAGCGACAGCTCGCCGCCCGAGGCGACGTCCACCGACACCCCCTCGGCCGCCATGAGGCGGTAGACCGCCGTCGCCGGGAACGCCTTCGACGCGTACGTCACCTCGAAGCGGTCGGTGCGCGAGCGGAAGGCCGCGAGGAACTCCCGCGCGCGGCTGCGGATGTCGTCCTCGGCGTAGACGTAGGCCGGCGTGCCGAACTCGGCGGCCACCTCCACGAGATCGCAGCCGCCGACCTCGATGTGCCCCGCCTCGTTGATCCGGGTGCCGCGCGGCCACACCTGCGCCGGCAGCACTGAGCCTGCCCCCGGTCCGGGGGCAGGCGACGACGCCTGGTCACTCACTCGCGGGGCCATAATCGGAGCGGCGATTATGAAGCACCAGGTCCCAGCCCCGCCCGCGGAGCTGTCCATGCACGACGGCCTCGCCTACGCGCTGTTCCTGCCGGACGCGCCGCCGGCCGCCGGCGTGGTGGTGCTTCACGGCGCGGGCTCGGCCAAGGAGAACCACTTCGACTTCGCGCGCGCGGCCCGCGGATTCGGGCTCGCGGCGCTCGCCTTCGACGCGCGCGGCCACGGCGAGTCGGAGGGCGAGTTCGGGCCGGGATGCATCGCCGACGTCCTGTCGATGTCCGACCTCCTGCGCGAGCACGCCCCGCGTGTCGCCCTCCGCGGTTCGAGCATGGGAGGCTTCCAGGCGATTCACGCCGGCGCCGCGTCGAACGGAGAGATAGGCGCTGTCGTGGCGATCTGCCCGGCGCCGGCGGAGCAGCTCCTGCGCGGCATCCGCACGGGCTCGCTCCACAGCTTCAGGATGAACCGGCCGGCGCTCGAGGACTGGCTGCCGACGCTGGACACCGTGGCTGCCGCCGCCTCGCTCGCGCCCGACACGGCCCTGCTCCTTCTGCACGCGCAGGGCGACGAGTCGGTGCCCTACACGGTGTCGCAGGACATCTACGCGGCCGCCGGCCGCCCCAAGCAGCTGCTGCTCCTGCCGGGCGGGCACCACCGCTCGATCCAGCACGACGACGAGCTCCAGGCGGAGTCACTTCGCTTCATCGAGAAGCGGCTCACCAGTCGCTGAAGAGGTCGTCTAGCGGCCGACCAGCGAGCCCGCGGTGTCGTTCACGCCCT
>JBJMLG010000173.1:0-19699 GCA_045805385.1 Thermoleophilaceae bacterium | reverse complement strand
TTCGCCCGCGAGTGGATAGCGGAGAACCGGGCCGGCCAGGAGAACTTCCAGCGCATGCGCTCGGAGGAGAAGGACCACCAGGTCGAAAAGGTGGGCCGCGAGCTCCGGTCCAACATGGACTGGATCGACGACTCCGAGGACTTCTGAACTTGGTGCCCAACGCTCGACCCGTGCCTCGAAATCGTCCTGAGCGGGCTCCCCGCCTAGGCCGTCAGGCAAAGAGCCAGCATTAGCTAAAGCCGCCCGGTCCTTTCGCTATCGTGGCGCGTTCGATGGCCGACCCCTACATCAAGGACTACCTGATGACGGCGGGGCCCACGCCCCTGCCGCCGCTCGTGTCGCAGGTGATGGCGGAGCCGATGCTCTACCACCGCGCGCCGGCCTTCGTGGAGGTCTACGCGCGGGTGCTCGAGCGGCTGCGGATGCCGTTCGAGACGAGCAACGACGTGCTCTGCTTCACGTCGTCGGGGTCGGGCGGGATGGAGTCGGCCGCGGCGAACATGGTCCGGCCGGGCGAGCCGGTGCTCGTCGCCTCGTGCGGCAAGTTCGGCCAGCGCTGGGCTGAGCTCGCCGACTCGTTCGGCGCTGAGACCGAGCACTACGAGGCCGAGTGGGGCACGAAGGTCGACCCCGCCGAGGTCGATCGGCGCCTGGGCGAGGGCGGCGCCAAGGTCTTCTTCACCACGCTGTCCGAGACCTCGACAGGCGTCGTGAACGACATCGCCGCGCTCACCGACGTCGCGCACCGGCATGGAGCGCTGATCGTGGTCGACGCGGTGTCGGCGCTCGGCGCGATCCCGGTGAAGCAGGACGAACTCGGCGTCGACGTCGTGGTTTCCGGCTCGCAGAAGGCGCTGATGGCGCCTCCCGGCCTCGGCTTCGCGAGTGTGAACGAGGCGGCGCTCGAGCGCGCGTCCGAGAACGCCGGTCAGGGCCGCTACTACTTCGATTGGGCGAAGACGGCGAAGGGTCAGCGCAAGGATCCGCCGGATACCGCCTTCACTCCCGCCGTCGGCCTGTTCACGGCACTCGACGTCGCACTCGGGATGATCGAGTCGGAGGGCCTCGAGGCGGTCTTCGAGCGCCACCGGCTCCTCGGGCGCGCGACCCGCGAGGCGGTCAAGGGGCTCGACCTCGAGATCTTCGGCCCCGAGGACGAGGGCGCGAACGTGGTCACCGCGATCCGGTTGCCTGAGGGGATCGACGGCGGCAAGGTCCCGAAGATCATGCGCGACGAGTACCGCATCACGATCGCCGGCGGGCAGAACCAGCTCAAGGGCAAGATCGCGCGCATTGCACACTGCGGGTACTTCGGCGCCTTCGACATCATCACCACCGTCGCGGCGCTCGAGATGACGCTTCGCGACCTCGGGCACGATCTCGAGCTCGGCGCGGGCGTGGCCGCCGCGCAGCGGGTCTTCCTCGAGGCCGGAGTCGCCGCCGCCACACCGGCGTAGGGCAGCCGTGTCGCAGAACGGCTACCGCGTACTCGTCAAGGAGAAGATCGCCGACTCCGGCGTGGACCTCCTGCGCGAGCACTTCGACGTGGACTTGGGCGTCGACTGGGACGACGCCGAGCTCGAGAGCAGGATCGGCGACTACGACGCGATCCTGATCCGCTCCGCCACCAAGCTCACCTCGGACCTGATCGATCGCGGCTCGCGCCTCAAGGTGATCGGGCGCGCAGGCGTGGGCGTCGACAACGTCGACCTGCGCGCGGCCACCAAGCGCGGAATCATCGTCGCGAACGCGCCCGAGTCGAACACGATCGCGGCGGCTGAGCACACGCTCGCGCTGATGCTGGCGCTCAGCCGCAACGTGCCGCAGGCGCACGCCTCGCTGTCGAGCGGCAAGTGGGAGCGCTCGAAGTTCGGCGGCATGGAGGTCTACGAGAAGACCCTCGGCATCCTCGGCTTCGGCCGCATCGGCACCCTCGTCGCGGAGCGGGCCAGGGCGTTCGGGATGAACGTGATCGCATTCGACCCGTTCGTGTCGGCCGAGCGCTACCGCGAACTCGGCATCGAGCACGCGGAGACCTCGGACGACGTGTATGCGGTGGCCGACATCATCACGCTGCACCTGCCGAAGACGCCCGAGACCGCCAACTGGCTCGACGACGAGGCCTTCTCGAAGATGAAGGAGGGCGTGCGCGTCATCAACGTCGCGCGCGGGGAGCTCGTGGACCACGACGCCCTCGAGCGCGCTCTCGACTCCGGCAAGGTGGCCGGCGCGGCGCTCGACGTGTTCCCGGAGGAGCCGATCACCGAGCACCCGCTGTTCGGGAAGCCGGGCGTGATCGTGACGCCGCACCTGGGCGCCTCCACGGCGGAGGCGCAGGACCGCGCGGGCGTGCAGACGGCCGAACAGATCCTGGCGGCGCTCACCGGCGGCGAGGTCACGAACGCGGTGAACATCCCGCGCATGCGCGCCGAGGACCGCGAGGCGCTCGGGCCATTCCTGCCGCTGTGCACGCGACTCGGCCAGATCGCGATGTCCCTGGGGGAGGCGTCGTCGGTGGAGAGGGTGGACGTCCGCTACGAGGGTCAGCTCGCCGACTACGACACGCGGCTGCTGAACATCGCGGTCCTCGTGGGCATCTTCGAGGGCCACACCGAGGAGGGGCTCAACTACGTGAACGCTCCGGCGATCGCCGAGGAGCGCGGCATTGCGGTCACCGAGCAGAAGACGCGCGAGTCTGAGGACTTCGCCGAGCTGGTCGCGGTCACGGTGGTCTCGGACGGCGGCGAGATCGAGGTGGCCGGCACGGGCTTCGGGCCGCGCAACACCCCGCATCTCGTGGGCGTCTACGGCCAGAGCTTCAACATCGAGATGGCGGACCACTTCGCGTTCTTCCGCTACGCGGACCAGCCGGGGATGATCGGGCGAGTCGGCACGATCTTCGGCGAGGAGGGCGTGAACATCAACTCGGCGGCCGTGGACGCCGAGGAGGGCGCGGAGCAGGCCGTCATGGTGGTCACCACCGACGCTCCGGTCCCACAGACGCTGATCGACCGGATCGTGGCCCTGGACGGCTTCGAGACCGGCCGCGCAGTCTCGCTCTAGGGCGTACTTGCGCCACCGGCGGCCGCGGGTTTAGCGTGGACGTTGACTCGCACCCGCCGCCCCGGAGGACTGGCAATGGCCCGCCGAACCATCTTGCTCCTCGTCTTTGGTGCCTGCCTGCTCGCCATTCCCGCAGGCGTGAGCTGGGCGCCGGTGGTGGGGACGCGCGTCACGCACATCGTCTCGCCGCCCGACGAGACCCCGGCCGCCAACGGCCAGAGCGACACCGACACGTTCGTCGAGGACCGCGGCGGCACCCGAAACGACCCGACCGGCGGCGCCCGGCCGGCGGATCACAACGTCACCTTCAGCCAGGACAACCGCAAGGTGAAGTACGTGGCCTACGACTCGACGGCCACCAACCTGGTCTCGGGCGACAGCAACGGCAAGCGCGACGTGTTCGTGATGACGCGCAGCCACCCGGGCACGGGCTCGACGGACGGCGCGCTCAGCCTCGGCAGCGTGTCGAGCAGCGGGAAGCAGGCGAACGGCGACAGCATGAAGCCATCGCTCGACGGCGTGAGCACGCTCGGGCAGAAGGCGGGGGGCGTTGGCTGCCTCGCGTTCCAGTCGAAGGCCACCAACCTCGACAGCTCGGACAAGAGCTCGGACTGGGACATCTACCTGCGCAACCTGAAGAGCCACAAGACCGTGCTCGCGAGTCCTGGGAAGTCGAATGCGAAGGACGGGGTGGTGGACGGCTGGTGCGAGCGCGTGAGCTTCGAGGCCGGCGGCAAGGTCTACGTGTACGACATCGCGCGCGACGACGTGACCCAGGTCGCCACAGGCAAGGATCCGGACATCCAGACGAACGGCCAGGGCGTGGCGTTCGACCACGGCGGCCAGGTCTGGTACCAGGCGCTGTCACACCACGGCAGCAAGGTCGAGAAGGACGGCGGCAAGCGCCTCGTGAGCAACTCGGCCGCGAGCAAGTCGAAGGGCGGCAACGGCGTCAGCAGCGACCCGAACCTCAACAACGACGGGCTGTACGTGGTGTTCGAGTCGAAGGCGTCGGACCTCTGCATACACCGCTGCCGCGGCATCTCGGAGGACCGCAACGGCCACACCTCGGACGTCTTCCGCCGCACGATGGGCAAGAGCCCGACGGGCGGGCCGGACGAGATGGAGATGGTGAGCTACGACGGGCCCACCGACACGCAGGGCGACCTCGAGTCCGACCAGGTGCACGTGACGGGCCACGGGGAGCAGGCGGTGTTCCGCTCCTTCGCCAACAACCTACGCGACATCAAGTTCGACCACATCGCGGAGAGCGGCCCGTTCATGCACGTCTACTTCTGGAACTTCCCCCGCGAGCGGCTCGCCGGCTCGATCTCGGGCGAGAGCAAGTGCTGCCGCGACGGCGAGTTCCACCACAACGACATGAGCGCTGCGTTCAGCTTCGCTCCGCAGATCTCGAACCGCGGCACGTTCATCGGCTTCTCGAGCGACGAGGAGAGCGAGTCGGGCGAGAAGAACGGCCGCGGCACCGTGGACGCCTTCATCCGCTTCATGGGCCTGGGGGACGAGCCGGGCGCGTGAGCGCGCTCGGCCGGTTAACCGGTCCGGGTCGCCGGCGGCGCGCTACTCCGCGAGCAGAGTCACGGCGCCGCCGCCCGCCACGTGGTACGCGGTGCCGAGCCCGTGGACGACAAGCTCGCCCTCGCGGGTGACCTCCACGCATGTGTGCTCGTCGATCGCCACGCCTTCGGGCGCCTCGCCTCGCGCGACCGCGTGAAGCAGCCGCGTCAGCGTGCCCCACTGCGACGCGTGCACCTCCACGGTGAACGGCACGAGCCCGAGCCCGGGGAGCACGGTCACGAGCTCGAGGTCCTCGCTTGCCTCCTCCGGGCAGACCTGCACCTGAAGCTCGCCGCGCTCGACCTGCCAGCCGCCCACGAGCGCGCGCGTGGCGGCGATCGCCGCTCCGGCCGAGAAGCCGCCGTACACCGCGCCGTCGTCGAGACCCTCCGGGATCCAGTCCGGGTACAGCTCCACGAGCAGCTCGCGGTAGAGAGGGGTGAGCCCGCCCGACACGAACACCCCGGCGAATCCCAGGAGCGCGCCGGGCTCGGGTGGCCGCTCCTCGCCGATCACGACCGCGGTCAAGTCGTAGGCTCCCGCCTCGAGCAGGACGTCGAGCCAGCGCGCCTCGTCCACGCCGTCGCCCTCGTCGAGCATCACCATCGCGATCCGCCCTCCGCCGCACGCCCGCACGAATGGGCGGTGCGCGATGCGGACGCCCTCGGGGTCGCGGCCGCCGCCGATCAGGAACACGCCCCGGAAGCTACACGGACTCGACGCGGCTCGAATGGTCGAGCCTGTCCTCGATCACCACTTCTGCCGCGCGTGCGCTCCGGCGGTTGCCCGTCATGCCGGCGATGAAGTCATCGCTCGGGAGCGCGTAGAGCAGTCCCGCCGTGACCGCCTCCACGGTCGCCGTGCGCGGCACCGCCCGCAGCAGCGCTATCTCGCCGAAGAAGCCAGGCGCGTGCTGCGTCCGAAGCGCCTGCTCTCCCTGGCTCACGAGAAACTCGCCCTCGGCGATCAGATAGAAGCGGTCGCCCTCCTCGCCCTCACGGATCACGGTGTCTCCCGGCTCGACGTCCACCGGTTCCAGCCGCTGAGCCATGTTCTCCACGACGGCGATCGGAAGCGGCGCGAACAGCGGGGTGTCCCGAAGTAGGGCGAACTCACGCTCCGGAATGCGCACGCCCGCCTCGAGCCGCGCCAGCGCGCCGCGCCGCAGCGCCACGATCACGAGCAGTGCGCCTCCCGAGACGCCGATAGCGCCGCGGATGCCGAGCAGCGAGATGAGCGCTGGAGCGAGCGCTGACCCGATTGCGGTGGCAGCTGCGTACGCGCTCTCGAAGACGCCGAATACGCGGCCGAGCACCTCGTCGGACGCGAGCCGCTGCATCAGCGTCAGGCCTGCCACCTCCACCAGCGAGTAGCCCACGCCCAACACCGTCAGCGCCACCAGCGCGACGATGACGGTTGGCTCGGCGGCGATCGAGCCAAGAGCGAGGCCGGCCAGCGTCGCTCCGATCGCGAGGCCTGACGCAATCCGGCCGCGCCCGAGCAGCGCGAGCGCGCATGCGCCACCGATCAGGCCGCCGATTCCCCACGCCGAGTTCAGGTAGCCGACGCCCGCGTTCCCCGCGCCGAGTAGCTCGATGGCGGTCACCACGACGAGCACGTCGACGATCCCCTCGATCAGCGTTGTCGCGGCGAGCGTCGTCTGGACGAGGCGCAGCTCGGGGTGCCGCGCGATGGTGCGGAAGCCCATCGTCAGCTCCTGGCGGAGCTCGGCGCCGGCGTCGACCTCGCGGTGTGCCGGCACCCGGTCCGGTGTGATCCGCGCGACCAGCAGCGCGGCCACGAGGAGCGGGAGGGAGGTGGCGGCGAACCCGACGGATGCGCTGGTGGTTGCCGCCAGCCAGCCGCCGAGCAGCGCGCCCACGCAGAATCCGGCGTTGTCGATCCCCGCCCACACCGCGTTCGCGGCGGCCATCTGATGGGGCGTCCCCGCAAGCACTGGTAGGAGCGCGGCCTGCGCGGGCTTGTAGGCGGTCGAGGCGATCTGCTGGAGCGCCAGAATCACGAGCACCACGCCGAATGGCGCCCCGAGCGCCACTGCGCCCGCCGCAGCGCAGCGGCCACCGGCGCGCAGCAGGCTTGCGGCGAGCAGCATCTGGCGCCGCGAATGACGGTCCACCAGAAGGCTGGTCGCGGGCGCGGCGAGCGCCGAGGGCAGCAGGCGGGTGAGGCCGACCAGCCCCACCGCGGTCGCCCCGCCGGCGTCGTAGGCCCACACCGAAACCACAACGAAGTACGACCAGTGGGCGAGCGCCGTGGCCGACCAGGCCAGCTGCAGGCGGCGCAGGTCGGGCGTCGAGAACGCGGCGCCGAGCACGCGCCGCGTGTTCGTCAGCCTGGCGCGCGCGGACTGCACGCGGCGACCCTAATCGGTTCAGGGGTCGGCAGCGAACCCTGCACGGTGTACGCTTGCCGGACCGTGCAGTTCCTGCTCGACCTGCGACTTCTTCTCCTTCTCCCCCTTCGGGGGGAATAACGCGCTGGCGGCCGCACAAGCCGCGAACCGACGCCGAGGAGAACGCAGGAGAGCCGAGGAAAGGAACCGCATGAACGACCGAAAAGAGAAGGGCATGAGGGAAGACGCGAACCGGGTACGCATCTTCGACACCACCCTGCGCGATGGCGAGCAGTCGCCGGGCATCTCGCTCAACAAGCAGGAGAAGCTAGAGATCGCGAACCAGCTCGCGCGGCTCCAGGTCGACGTGATCGAGGCGGGCTTCCCGATCAGCTCGCCGGGCGACTTCCAGGCGGTCCAGGCGATCGCCCGCGATGTGCACGGCCCGGTCATCTGCGCGCTCGCGCGCACCGGCTTCCAGGACATCGACGCTGCCTGGAACGCGGTCAAGGACTCCGAGCGACCGCGCATCCACACGTTCATCTCGACGAGCGACATCCACATCGAGCACCAGCTGCGCACGACCCGCGAGGACGTCAAGGGGCAGGCCCGGGCCGCCGTCGCGCACGCCAAGCAGTACACGGACGACGTCGAGTTCTCGCCGATGGACGCCACCCGCTCCGAGCTGGAGTTCACGGCCGAGGTGCTCCAGATCGCACTCGACGAGGGCGCCACGACCATCAACGTCGCGGACACGGTCGGCTACTCCATGCCCGACGAGTACGCGGCGATGTGGCGCGAGCTCTACCGCATGGTCCCCGACCTGGCCAAGGTCGTGACCTCCACGCACTGCCACAACGACCTCGGCCTGGCGGTCGCCAACTCGATGGCGGGCGTCAGCGCCGGCGCGCGCCAGATCGAGTGCGCGATCAACGGCATCGGCGAGCGCGCGGGCAACGCGTCGCTCGAGGAGGTCGTGATGCTGATGCGCACGCGTGAGGCGGTGCTCGGCTACTCGACCGGCGTCAACACCACCGAGATCGCGCGCACGAGCCGCCTGGTGTCGCGCATGACCGGCTACCAGGTCCCGCCGAACAAGGCGATCGTCGGCCGCAACGCGTTCGCGCACGAGTCCGGCATCCACCAGGACGGCGTGCTCAAGGAGCGCTCGACCTACGAGATCATGGATGCGACCACGATCGGACTCGAAACCAACTCGCTGGTGCTGGGCAAGCACTCGGGCCGCCACGCCCTGCGCAACGCGCTCGAGGAGCTCGGATTCCAGGTCGAGGGCGCCGCGCTGAACACCGCGTTCAAGCGCTTCAAGGAGCTGGCTGACAAGAAGAAGAAGGTGACGGCGCTCGACCTCGAGGCGATCGTCTCGGACGAGATGCGCGAGTCCCCGGCCGCGTACGGGCTCGAGTGGTTCGACATCGAGGCGTCGTCGAACCGCGCCCCGCTCGCGCGCGTGGGCATCCGTATGCCCGGGGGCGAGGTGGTCGAGGGCAGCTTCACGGGCGACGGCCCCGTCGACGCCTTCTTCAGCGCGATCAACGCGGCCACCGGCCATGAGGCTCGCCTGAAGGAGTACCACGTGAGCGCGGTCACAGGCGGGCCTGACGCTCTCGGCGAGGTGACGGTCCTGCTCGAGTTCGGCGGCGAGCTCGCGTCCGGCCAGGGCGTGGCCACCGACATCCTCGAGGCGTCGGGTCGCGCGTATCTACGCGCGCTCTCGAACGCCCTTGCTGCTTCTCCGGCGGTCGTCGAGGCCGAGCATCACCTCCGCGAAGAGGCCGCCCGCACCCCCACGCCGTAGTGGGCCGTTAGTCTGCCCTCTCGGTGGCTGCCGAGGGGGCCGACTTCACCTGGATCGACGGCGAGCGCCTGATTCGCTACGGCCCGGGCGCGATCGATTCGGCCCGCGACCTGCTGGAGCAGCGCGGCTTCTCCCGCTACGCGCTCCTCACCACCGAGCGGGCGCTCGCGGATGCGCGGCATCTGGGAGAGGGGGCAGAGCTGGTGTTGTTCGTGCCCCCGACCCCGGTGCCGGAGGCAGCGGCGGCAGTGCGCGACGAGGTGGGCGGCCGCCCCGTGGTCGCGTTCGGGGGTGGCCGCGTGATCGACGCCGCGAAAGCGATCGCCGGGGCGGACCACCTGCCCTGCGCGGCGCTTCCGACGACGCTCTCTGGCGCCGAGATGACTCAGATCCACCGGATGCCGGCAGGGGTGGAGCGGATCAAGCTCGTCCGGCCAGCGCTCGTGATCGCCGACCCGCGGCGCATGGCGTCCCAGCCCATGCCCGACATCGCCGCCAGCGCGATGAACGCGCTCGCGCACGGCATGGAGCCGCTCTACACGCCCTACGCGAACCCGGTGGCGGAGCTGACTGCCCTGCGCGGCGCCCGGCTCATCGCCGCCGGGCTCGAGGGCGACGGCGAGCCTGATCGAAACGACCTCGCACTCGGGTCGCTGATGTGCGCCTACGCGCTCGACTCGGCGGGCTACGCCGTGCACCACGTCCTTTGCCAGACGATCGTCCGCATCGCCCTGACGCCGCACGCACAGACGAACGCAGTGATGGTGCCGCACACCATGGCGTTCATGGCCGCGCGGGCGCCCGAGGCGATCGGGCGGCTCGCGGCCGCGCTGCGCGCCGGGCGCGCGGACCCCGCGCTGGCGCCGGAGGAGGCGGTGCGACTCGCCGCGCGCTCGGGCGTCACGCGCCTGAGCGAGATCGGCTTCGACGAGGGCCGAATCGATGCGGTCGTGGCGGCCGCGGTTGCGCGCCCCGAGCTCGCGAACACGCCACCGGCGCCGCCGGGCCCGGAGGACCTCGCCCGCCTGATCCGCCACGCGCTCTGAACGCATGGCACGGGCCCATACGGGGTAACCCCCAATAGGTAACCAATGCGCCGCCTAACGGCGGCGGCGAAGGGAGGAAATGCCTGAATGCTCTGGCTGATTCTTGGAATCATCCTGCTCGTGATCGCCATCGCGGGCGGCGCGATCATCCATCCGGTCCTGTTCGCGCTCGGAATCGTTGCGATCCTGCTGTTCTTCATGCATAGCCGCAGCGGGGCCGCGTACTGACCAGTTCTTGATTCGCACGGACGCGAAAAGGCGGAGCGGGGCGCTGGTTCGCCGTCCCGCCCGCCCCTCGGTCTGCCGGGTAGGCTGCCGGCCATGAACGGCCTGATGATGGACTCCCAGCTTCTGATCCGGCACGTTGCGGAGCACGCCGCAGCGGTCTATCCAGAGCGCGAGATCGTGAGCCGCACCCAGGACGGCACCGAGCGCTCCACCTACGCACAGGTAGTGGAGCGGGCGCGCCGGCTCGCGTCGTCGCTCACCGAGCTCGGCATAAAGCCGGGCGACCGCGTGGCCACGTTCGGGTGGAACTCGCTCCGCCACCTCGAGCTGTACCTGGCCGTGCCGAGCATGGGTGCCGTGCTGCACACGCTCAACATCCGGCTGTTCGAGGAGGACCTGCGGTACATCGTCCAGCACGCCGAGGACAGTGCGATCTTCGTCGACGCCTCGCTGGCGGGCGCGATGCCGAAATTCGACGGCGTGCGGCACGAGGTGCTCATGCCGGACGGACCCGGCGAGCGCGAGGGCGCGCTCGCCTACGAGGAGCTCGTGGAGCGAGGAGACCCGGGCTTCGAGTTCCCCGACTTCGACGAGAACCGCGCCGCCGCCATGTGCTACACGAGCGGCACCACAGGGCGGCCCAAGGGCGTCGTCTACTCGCACCGGTCCACCGTGCTCCACTCCATGGCCACCGCGCTGTCGAGCGCGAACGGGCTGCGCGAGGATGACTCGGCGATGCCCGTCGTCCCGATGTTCCACGCGAACGCGTGGGGGATTCCGTACACGGCGTCGCTTGTGGGCGCGCGGCAGGTGTTCCCCGGGCCCGGCATGACGCCCGAGGCGCTCGCGGACCTGATCGCGGCCGAGCAGGTCACCTGGGCCGCCGGCGTGCCGACGATCTGGCAGGGCCTCCTTCAGCTCGAGAACCCGGACCTGTCCAGCGTTCGCGAGCTGATGGCGGGCGGGTCGGCAGTCCCTGAGTCGCTGATCCGCGCGTACGAAGAGCGCTTCGGCGTGCCGATCGTGCAGGGCTGGGGCATGACCGAGACGAGCCCCGTGGCCGCGCTGTCGAGGCTGCCCGCCGGGGTGGAGCTCTCCGAGGACGAGGCGTACGAGCTGCGCGCGGCTCAGGGGCGAGCACTGCCGTTCGTGGAATGGCGGATCGACGAGGACGCCGGCGGCGAGCTGCAGGTGCGCGGCCCGTGGGTGGCCCGCAGCTACTACAACGACCCGGCGTCGGCCGAGAAGTTCACCGAGGACGGCTGGCTGCGCACCGGCGACGTCGCGGAGATGCGCCACGGCTCTTTCATCAAGCTCGTCGACCGCACGAAGGACCTCGTGAAGTCCGGCGGCGAGTGGATCTCGTCGGTGGAGCTCGAGAACGCGGTGATGGCGCATCCGGACGTGCTGGAGGCGGCGGTGATCGCCGTGCCCGACGAGCGCTGGGGCGAGCGTCCCTGCGCGTGCATCGTCCGCTGCGAGGGCTCCGGCCTCGACGAGGAGGGCGTGCGCTCCTTCCTCGAGGACAGGGTGGCCAAGTGGTGGCTGCCCGAGCGGATCGAGTTCATCGACGAGGTGCCGAAGACCTCGGTCGGCAAGTTCGACAAGAAGGTGCTGCGCGCCCTCTACGCGGAGGAGGCGGCGGGCGAACCCGCGGCCGCCGACGGCTGAGCGCCGAGACGGCGGATCAAAGCCTGCACGAGCCGCGCGGCGTCGGCCACCGTGCGGTAGTTCACGCGGTCGGGCGTGTCGGTGGGCCAGTGGTAGTCGGTGGGGATCTTGAACTCGTCCACCGAGCCGATCATCAAGGCCGGGTAGCCGGCCTTCAGCGCCACCGTCGCGTCGGTGGAGTTGCGGAAGCGAAGCCCGCGGTGCACGTGCACGCCGAGCTCGTCCGCGCACTCGTGGAGCAGGTTCAGGAACTGGCGCGGGAACCGGCGCATCTTCACCATGCCCTCCGCTTCGAGCGTCAGCAGCTGGGGCGAGCCGACGGTGTCGACGCAGATCACGTGCGTGCGCTCCCGGTCGAGCCGCGCGAAGTGGCGCTCGCCGTAGCGCTGCATGCCCTCGAGGAGCGACTCCTCCGAGCCGGTGAACAGGAGGATCACCCGCACGGAGGGCGGCTCCTCGGCAAGCCAGTGCGCGATCGACAGGGCCGCGGCCACGCCGGTCGCGTTGTCGTTTGCGCCCGGCACCACCTTCCTCAGGGCGATGTCGGCCATGGCCGCGGCGTAGCCTGCTGACAGCACGCCGCCCGCCAGCCGCAGGCGCCTGCTCCCGAGCGCGGCTCCCAGCGCGGCCAGGGCGGGGCCGGCGATCGCGCCCCACATGGTCGGAGGCGTGGTGCTTGCCTTCTTCGCGACGGCCGGGAAGCGCCGAAGCGGGATGCGGGGCAACTCGGGATGGAACACGAGGCCCGAGTGCGCCGCGTCGTAGTGGGCGACGACCAGCACGGTCGTCTCGGAGTCGGGCGGCCCCAGCTCCACGCTCAGGTTCGCGGTGTGTCGCTTCGCCAGCGCCGCGCGGCGGATGACCCGCGGGCCGGCGTCGATGTCGTCGACCACTGCAGCCGCGGCTAGCGAGCCGATCAGTGCGCCCGGGACCCGGCCGGCCGCAGCGGCCAGCACGCCGCCGGCGGCGGCCAGGCCGACGGGCAGCCAGTAGCCGCCGTGCACCACCTCGACGTCCCGCCGAACGTCGAGGCCGAGCCCTCTGAGCTCGGCCTCGATCAGGTCCGACGCCTCGCGCTCGCCGTGCGTGGCGGAGCCTCGGTCGAGCGCGGACAGCCGCTCGACCCGGTCTCGGAGCTCGGACTCGCCGAGCAGCCGAGGGTCGCTCAAACGGGGGCTCCGGCTCGCCGTTCTTCCTGGCGGCTGGGGCTGATCTCCACCACGTTGCGGGCCAGGCCGATCCTCTTCATCGCTCCGATCACGAGCGCCGAGGGATCGAGCTCCCACCAGCGCAGGCCGTGCCGGGCCGAGCGTGGGAAGGCGTGGTGGTTGTGGTGCCATGACTCGCCGAAGGAGGGGAGGGCGAGCCAGAACACGTTGGTGGAGTGGTCGTCGGTGGCGAAGCGGCGCCGGCCGGTGAAGTGGCAGACGGAGTTGATGCTCCAGGTCACGTGGTGGAGCAGGAAGACGCGCACGAGCCCGCCCCAGATGAAGCCGGTGAGGGCGCCGGCCGCCGTGCCTGTGAGCAGGTAGCCGAGCGACGCCGGCAGAGCGAGCGTCGCGAGCGCGAGCAGCGGGAAGCGGCGGTGGATCCAGCGCATACCGGGGTCGTCCATGAGGTCGCGAGCGTACCGCTTGTGGTCGGCCGTCCCCTGGGTGGCGAACAGCCAGCCCATATGGGAGTGCCAGAGACCCTTCAAGACGCCGAGCGCACCGGGGCCGTGGCCGTGAGGGGAATGCGGGTCGCCGTCCTCGTCGGTGAAGGCGTGGTGCTTGCGGTGGTCGGAGACCCAGTCGATCACCGAGCCCTGCACCGCCATCGATCCGAGCACCGCGAACGCGTAACGCACGGGCTTCGGGCTGTCGAAGGCTCGATGGGTGAGCATGCGGTGGAAGCCGACCGTGACGCCCAGCCCGGTGAGCACGTACATGAGCAGCAGCACGGCGAGGTCGGTCCAACCGACGCCGCGGTTCCACAGCAGCGCGATGGCAGTTACAAAGCCGGCGAAGGGGAGGAACACGCCGATCAGCGTGTAGAGGCGGTCGGCGGTCGACATCTGATGATCGATCTCTGGCATCCTCTGAGCGTATGGATGGCTTTGGGGTGTCATCTACTGCGAAAGGGCACATCCGATGGCGCAATCTTTGAGCGATCGCACAAAGTCGGCGCCCTGGCGGGCACTGGAGCCCTCCGTGGCCGAGGCGCTCCGCCCGTCATTGCCGCGCCTGGTGGACGAGGTGATCGCGGCCGTGAAGACGGCGGTGCCGGTGTACGAGGGCGTGCTCGACGCCAACGTGCAGCGCGGCGTGCACCAGGCGCTCGACGGTTTCCTCGAGCTCGTGTCGGGCGGCGACGAGGCGAGCCTCCCGGCGCGCGGGGTGTACGTGAGCTTCGGGCGGGGCGAATCGCGCAACGGGCGACCGCTCGAGGCGCTTCTGGCGGCCTATCGGGCGGGCGCTCAAGTCGCCTGGCGCGGCCTCGCCGAGGAAGGCGAGCGCGCGGGCCTCGAGCCGCGCGCCATGTACACGCTCGCGGAGGCGGTGTTCGCCTACATCGACGAGCTCTCCTCCGCCTCTGCCGAGGGCTTCGCGCGCGAGCAGTCGGCGATTGCGCAGCAGCGGCAGGAGCGGCGGCGCCGCGTGATCGAGGTGCTGCTGCACGACCCGCCGCTCGATTCCGGGGAGATCGAGTCCGCGGCGCGCACGGTCCCGTGGGAGCTGCCGCGCCGCCTTGCGGTCATGGTCTTCCCCGAGGACGCCGTCCGCTCGGTCGAGCCGCGCCTTCCGGCGGAGACCCTCGTGGCGGCGGCCGACGGGATAGCGACGGCGGTGCTCCCGGACCCCGGTGCCCCCGGCCGCCGCTCCGAAGTCGAGCGCGCGCTTCGCGGGCATCCGGCCGGGGTCGGCCCAGCCGTGGCGCCGACCGCGGCCCACCGCTCTGCCCGCGAGGCGGAGCTGGCCTTCGCGCTCGCGCGTGACGGTGAGGAGCCGTCCGTGGTGCACGCGCGTGAGCGCCTGCTCGACGTGATCCTCGCGCAGGACGCCGAGCTCGCCGCCGAGCTCGCGCGTTCGGCGCTGGCGCCCCTCGACGAGCTCTCCCCGACCACGCGCGAACGACTGCTGGACACGCTGGACGCGTGGCTCGCCTGCCATGGCAGCGCAAGCGCCGCGGCGGAGCGCCTCCACGTGCACGTGCAGACGGTGCGCTACAGGCTCGAGCAGCTCCGCGACCTGCTCGGCGACGCGCTCGACGAGCCGGACGCGCGCCTCGAGCTCGAGCTGGCGCTGCGAATCAGCGCGAAGCCGTGACGGCGAACATGAACGGCAGCTCCGGCATGCCCTCTGGCGACGCGAAGCGGTTGCCCGGCAGCTCGCGCATCCGCGGGTACATCTTGTCCCCGTTCGAGTAGGGGTACTCGCGCAGCAGCTCGATCGTGAGGCCGGCCTCGATCAGGGCCGTCACCACGTCGCCCAGGTTCCAGTCGAACGCGTGGGCGGGGTGAGGGTTGGAGAAGTCGGTCTCGCCCTCCGTGTAGCCGCCGGGAGCGAGCGCTTCGCCCGAACGGCTCACGTAGTCGTTCACGCCCTCCTCGTCCCTGAAGTGCTTCCCGCCGAACGCGTAGTCGTAGGCGATGTTCCAGTCGTCGTCGAAGATGCCGAGCGGGTGGAACTCGATCATCACAAGGCGCCCGCCGGGCGACAGCACGCCGGCGATGCCGTCCGCCCACGCCGTGATGTCGCTCAGCCAGTAGATCGCCCCGTAGGAGACGAACACGATGTCGAACCGGCGCTCGGCCGCGGCGGCCTCGGGCAGCCAGTCGAGCACGTCGGCGCGCTCGAAGTTGCCCGCGATGGCTGACTCCTCGGACAGCTTTCGCGCGAAGTCGATCGCCTCGTCGCTGATGTCGACGCCGGTCACGTCGGCGCCGAGCGCCGCGAGCGAGAGCGTGTCCTGGCCGGCGTTGCACTGCAGGTGGAGCAGCGTCTTGCCCGAGATGTCGCCGAGCAGCTCGACCTCCTCGGCGAAGAGAGTGCTCCCGCCCTCGCGCAGGAACCGGGCCTGATCGCGCTTGTGGGTGTTGTGCGCGCGGGTGGCCTCGTTCCACGAGCGCCGGTTCTGCTCGTGCAGGTCTCTCTGGATCGCCATCGGGCGTCAATTCAATCCCAAGCTGTCAACCGGCCGATGAACGGACAGACGTCCGTGATAACGTACGCGACCGTGACCACCGCCACGATCGAGCCCGGCGCCGTAGGCACCCGCGTGCGTGCGCTGCGCGACGGCATGGGTCTGTCGCTTCGCGACCTCGCTGAGCGAAGCGGCGTGTCCGCCCAGATGCTCTCGCAGGTGGAGCGCGGTGAGACAAGCCCCACGCTGGCCATCGCAGGCCGGATCGCGAGCGGGCTCGAGCTCTCGCTGTCCCAGCTCCTGCGCCTCGACGAGGGCGACGGCGTGAGCGTCGTGCGCCGCAGCGAGCGGCTGCGGCCGCCGCAGAAGGCGCCCGGCCACAGCCTCGAGGTGCTCACGGCGCCGCTGCCCGGCCAGCGGGCGGAGGTGTCCGAGCACCGGCTCGCGCCCGGAGCTGCCACGGGCGGGGCGGGCGACCCACCGATGCACGAGCCCGGCAGCCGCGAGACGGCTGTCGTGCTGAGCGGCGAGCTACGGCTCGTGTGCGACGGCAGGTGCCATGATCTCGGCGCCGGCGACGCGGTCACCTTCGACGCGGACCTTCCTCACCACTTCGAAAACCCCGGCCAGGCTGATGCGGAGTTCCTTGCGATCGTCTCCGCGGGCCTGAGGAGAAGCTGAACGATGGCGAAGACACTGCTCGACAAGATCTGGGAGGCGCACGAGGTGGCGCCGGGCCTGCTGTGGATCGACCTGCACCTCGTGCATGAGGTCACCTCTCCGCAGGCGTTCGACGGCCTGCGCCTCGCCGGCCGCCAGGTGCGCCGGCCCGACCGCACGCTCGCCACCGCCGACCACAACGTGCCCACCGATGGCTCCACGCGCGCTGACCAGATTCGCGACCAGCTCTCGCGCGTGCAGGTCGAGACGCTCGAGCGCAACTGCGCGGAGTTCGGCGTGCCGGTCTACTCCATCGGCTCGAAGCACCAGGGCATCGTGCACGTGATCGGGCCCGAGCTCGGGGTCAGCCAGCCGGGCATGACGATCGTCTGCGGCGACTCGCACACCGCCACGCACGGCGCCTTCGGCGCGCTGGCGTTCGGCATCGGCACCAGCGAGGTCGAGCACGTGCTGGCTACGCAGACGCTCCGCCAGGTGAAGCCCAAGGCGATGCGCATCGTCTTCACGGGCGAGCTCGGCTTCGGTGTGACGCCCAAGGACCTGATCCTCGGCACCATCGGCCGCATGGGTACCGGCGGCGGCGTGGGCCACGTGATCGAGTACGCGGGCCCGGTCATCGAGGGGCTGTCGATGGAAGGGCGCATGACGATCTGCAACATGACCATCGAGGGTGGCGGGCGAGCCGGCATGGTCGCCCCGGACGAGACCACGTTCGAGTGGCTGCGCGGGCGCCCGGCGGCTCCGGACGACCTCGATGCGGCCATCGCGGGCTGGCGCGAGCTGCACTCCGACGACGGCGCCCGCTTCGACACCGAGCTCGAGATCGACGCCTCGGCGATCTCGCCGCAGGTCACCTGGGGCACGACGCCCGGCATGGTGACCGACGTGACCTCGGCGGTGCCCGAGCCGCAGAGCGAGACCGACCAGCGCGCGCTCGTCTACATGGGCCTCGAGGCCGGGACGCCGATCGAGGAGATCGAGCTCGACCGCGTATTCATCGGCTCCTGCACCAACGCGCGCATCGGCGACCTGCGCGCCGCCGCGAAGATGGTCGAGGGCCGCAAGGTGAGCCCGCGCGTGAACGCCATGGTGGTCCCGGGCTCCGAGCAAGTGCGTGCCCAGGCAGAGTCCGAGGGACTCGACGAGGTGTTCAAGGCGGCCGGTTTCGATTGGCGCTCGGCGGGTTGCTCGATGTGCCTTGGGATGAACCCGGACACACTGTCCCCGGGCGAGCGCTGCGCCTCGACCTCGAACCGCAACTTCGAGGGCCGGCAGGGCCGCGGCGGCCGCACGCACCTGGTGAGCCCGGAGATGGCGGCTGCCGCCGCGATCGAGGGCCGCTTCGTGGATATCCGCAGCTGGGACCGTGAGGAGGCGCTCGTCTAGATGGAACCCGTGACCGTCATCAGCGGCGGCGTGACCGTGCTCGACCGCCCCGACGTGGACACCGACCAGATCATGCCCGCACAGTTCCTCAAGCGGGTCGAGCGGACGGGCTTCGGCGAGTTCCTCTTCTACGAGTGGGCGAAGGACCCGAACTGGAAGCTCGACAAGAACCCGATCCTCGTGACCGGTCGGAACTTCGGGAGCGGCTCATCTCGCGAGCACGCGCCGTGGGGCCTTCAGGACTACGGCTTCAAGGCGATCGTCGCGCCGAGCTTCGCGGACATCTTCCGCAGCAACTGCACGAAGATCGGCCTGCTCCCGGTGGTGCTGTCCGAGGAGGACGTGCGCTCGCTGACGCAGGCGAGCGAGGCGACGGTGGACCTCGAACGACAAGTTGTGGAGTGGGACGGCAGCAGCGCATCCTTCGAGATCGACCGGGAAACCCGAGAGCGGCTGCTGAACGGGCTCGACGAGATCGCGGTGACCCTCAAGGAGGGCGAAGCAATCGCGTCCTACGAGCGGGACCGCGAGCGCACGGGCCCGGTGACCACGGCGCTGTGAGCGACCCGCGCCCGCCCGCCCGCGACTGGGACGCCAAGACCTACGACCGCGTGTCGTCGCCGCAGTTCGAGTGGGGTCGTGACGTGCTCGACCGGCTCGTGCTCGAGGGGAACGAGGTGGTGCTCGACGCGGGCTGCGGAAGCGGCCGGGTCACGGCGCTGCTGCTCGAGCGTCTCCCCGCGGGCCGCGTCGTGGCCGTCGATGCCTCGCCGTCCATGGTCGAGAAGGCGCGCGATGCGCTCGGCGACGAGCGCGTGGACTACGTGGTCTCCGACCTGCTCGACATCGAGCTGGCCGAGCCGGTCGACGCGGTGCTCTCTACGGCCACGTTCCACTGGGTGCTGGATCAGCCACGCCTGTTCAGGCGCCTCCACGCGGTCGTGCGCCCCGGCGGGCAGCTCGTGGCGCAGTGCGGGGGAGAGGGCAATGTCGAGCGCTTCCTCTCGGAGGTGGAGGACGTCATGGCCGCTGAGCCCTACAGCGAGCACTTCGAGGATTGGGCTCGGCCCTGGCACTTCGCGTCGCCGGCGACGACCGCGCTGGCGCTCGGGGATGCCGGCTTCACCGACGTCGAATGCTGGCTCGAGCCGCGCGAGGCGGTGCTCGACGACCCGCGTGACTTCGTCACCACGGTGTGCCTCTCACCGCACCTCGATCACCTGCCGCGGGACCTGCGCGACCAATTCGTGGAAGCAGTGATCGAGCGCTCGGGCACGCCGCTCACACTCGACTACGTGCGCCTTAACATGAACGCCAGGAAGCCGGCCGATGCCTGACGCTCGCATCGTCGCCTTGCCCGGAGACGGCATCGGGCCGGAGATCATGGCCGCCGCGCGGGAGCTGCTCGAGTCGCTCGGGGACTTCGAGATCGACGAGCGCGTCGTGGGCGGAGCGTCGATCGACGCGCATGGGACCGCGCTCACCGACGAGGTGCTCGACGCCTGCCGCGGCGCCGACGCGGTGCTGCTCGCGGCGGTGGGCGGCCCGAAGTGGGACACGACCGATCCCGACGCCCCGCGCCCCGAGCAGGGGCTGCTAGGCCTGCGCAAGGGACTCGGCCTCTACGCGGGCTCGCTCCCGCCGCTTCCGCCGCAGGGGCTCGACGTGCGCGAGCTGGTGGCGATCGTGTACGGCCGGCCGCCGAAGGACCCCGCGCCGCCGCCCGGCTTCCCGGAGGTCGTCGAGCGCGTG
>JBJMLG010000172.1:0-10248 GCA_045805385.1 Thermoleophilaceae bacterium | reverse complement strand
CGCCTGGCCTGACGGCCCGACCCCGACCACAGGGACCCGCGCTCTGAGCCTCCCGCGGACGTTGTTCGTGAGCTACTCCGGCGCCTTCGGCGGCGCGGAGCGCGTGCTCGTGGACGTTGCGGCCGCGCTCGACGGCGCGATCGCGCTCGCGTGTCCGGGCGGTGAGCTCGCCGACCGCGCGCGCGACCAGCGGCTGCCGGTGATCGAGCTCCCCGCGCGTCCGCTCGAGCTTCGCGACGGTTGGCGCACGCGGCTCACAGCCGCGCGCTCGCTCGCCGCGCACGCTGCCGAGATCCGGCGGCTGGCGCGCGACCTCGAGCCGGCGGTGGTCGTGGCCTGGGGCGCTCGCTCAGCGCTCGCGGCGGCGCCCGCTTTGACGGGGGCTTCGGGGTCACCCGCGCTCGTGGTGCAGCTCAACGACCTGGTGCCGGGCCCGTCGATCGGGCGCGCGCTGCGCATGGCGTCCAGGCGCGCGTCCGCGGTGGTCGTGCCGTCGGAGGCAGTGGCCCGCGAACTCGGCGTCCCGGCCACCGTGATCCCGCCCGCTGTCGACCTCGATCACTTCGGGGCCGCGCCCGAGGCTTCCGGCCCGGACCGCGTGCTCGTGCTCGGTGCGATCACCGAGGTGAAGCAGCCGGGCCTGGCACTCGAGGCGGCGGCGATCGCCTCGCGCGAGCGCCCGGGCCTCGAGGTCACCTTTGCCGGCGCGCCGCTCGCTGCCGACGGGCCGCGCCTGCTCGAGCGCCTCGAGCAGCGCGCCGCGGAGCCTGACCTCGCAGGCCGTGTGCGCTTCGCCGGCCAGGTGAGCGACCCGCGTGAGGCCCTCGCCCAGGCCGCCTGCCTGCTCCACGCCGGCTCACGCGAGGCGTTCGGCCTCGGCCTCGTGGAAGCGCTCGCCAGCGGCCGCCCCGTGATCGCGCCGGCGGCGGGCGGCCCGCTCGAGATCGTGGACGACAGCTGCGGCCGCCTGTACCGGCCGGACGACCCCGAGGCCGCAGCGCGCGCGCTGGTGGAGGTGCTCGGCGACCCCGAGCTCCGTTCGCGCCTGGGGGCGGCCGCACGCGAGCGTGCTCGCGAGCGCTTCGACATCCGCGCGACTCGCCGCCGCTACGCGGACATGCTCGAGTCCGTGGCGACGGCTGAGCCGCGCGGTCCGGACGCCACGGGTATCGCGCTCGTCACCGTCACGCACAACTCCGAGGGCGATCTGCCCCGTCTGCTCGACTCGGCCGCGCGCCACCTGCCGGGCGCACGTGTCGTGGTGGTCGACTCGGGGTCGACCGACCGCAGCGCCGAGCTCGCCCGAGAGCGCGGTGCCACAGTGATCGAGCTTGACGAGAACGCGGGCTTCGGCCGCGCGTCGAACGCGGGCCTGCGCGAGGTGAGTGAGCCGGTCACGGTTCTGCTGAACCCCGACGTCGAGCTGCTCGATTCCTCACTCGCGCTGGCGGCTGACGAGGTCGCCCGCGATCCGCAGCGGATCCTCGGCCCGCTCGTGCTTCTCCCGGACGGCGAGCGCCAGGACAGCGCCCACGCGGCACCCGGCTCGGCCGCGGAGCTCCTGAAGGCGCTGCTGCCGCCGGCAGCGCTGCCGCGTCCAATTCGTCGCAGGGTCGAGCCCTGGCGCTCCGCCGGCCCGCGGCCGGCCGGCTGGCTCGTGGGCTGCTGTCTGGTTGCGCGCACCGACACGCTGCGCAGCCTGGGACCCTTCGACGATCGTCTCTTCCTCTACGCGGAGGACACGGACCTCGGGCTACGGACGCGAGAGCGCGGGATCGAGCAGTGGTACTGGCCTGGGGCACGCGTGCTCCACCGAGCGGCCCAGTCGTCGGCGCGCGCGTTCGGCGGCGAGCCGTTCGAGCTGCTCGCGCGCCAGCGGCGCGCGGTCTTGGCGATGAGGCTGGGGCCGGCCGCCCTGCGGCGCGACGACATCGCACAGGCCCTCACGTTCACGAGCCGCGGCGCGCTCAAGACCCTGCTCGGCCGGGACGCCTCGCGCGAGCGGGCACAGCTGCGCGCCCTGCGGGCGGCGCGCCGACGGGCGCCTGAGCCCGTCGCGAGCGCGGAGGAGCTTCGTCGCTGAGAGCCGCCGTCACGATCGACGCCCGCGCGGCGGCCCGCAGCGAGATCGGCGGCGTGGAGCGCTGGGCCCGCGAGCTCGCGGCGCGCCTGCCCCGCCTCTCGCCCGGCCGCTACTCCGTGGCCCGGCCGCCGCATGCGCTCGCACACCGCGCGGGCCACACGTGGGAGCAGGCATTGCTGCCGCTGCGCGCGCGCCGGTCTCAGCTCATCCTCTGCCCCGCAAACCTGGCTCCGCTGGCAGGCGGCCGCAACGTCGTCGTGATCCACGACCTCGCGCCCCTGCGTCATCCGGAGTGGTACGGCAGTGCCTACGTCGCCTGGCAGCGAGCCGTGCTGCCCGCTATCGCTCGTCGTGCCGTTCGGCTGATCGCCGTGTCCGAGTTCGGCCGGCGCGAGCTCGTGGAGTTGCTCGGCGCCGACCCTAGCCACATCGACGTCATTGCCGGCGGGGTCGACGAGCGCTTCACCCCCGAGGCCACGCGCCCACTTGGCAGCCATCGCCCCTACGTACTCGCGGTAGGTACAAGGATCGCGCGCAAGAACCTGGCCGCCCTGCGTGACACCGCCACGATGCTCGAGCGGCGCGGGATAGACCTCGTGGCCGCCGGCTCCGGCCGCGCCTACATGCGCGCGGAGCACGCGCCGCCCGTACGCGCGCTCGGCTACGTGCCGGACGACGTGATGCCCGGGCTGTACGCGAACGCGGAGGCCGTAGTGATGCCGTCGGTCTACGAGGGCTTCGGACTCCCGTGCATCGAGGCGATGGCGTGCGGCACTCCGCTCGTGGCGTCCGATCGCAGCGCGCTGCCCGAGACCTGCGGCGATGCGGCGCTGCTCGTCGATCCCGACGACACCGCCGCTTTCAGCGCGGCGCTCGAGCGCGTGCTCGACGACGCCGCCCTCCGCGATCACCTGCGCGAAGCGGGCCTCGCCCGCGCGCGCTCCCTCACCTGGGACCGCACGGCGGGCGAGGTCGACGCCCTGCTTGGGCGCCTTCTCCGCTAGCGCGCTACTTCGTCTTGACGGTGAATGGCCCGCACTGCGGCAGCGCCTTGCCGTTCTGGTCGCGGTACGCCACCTGGAGCTGCTTCGAGTTGACGGTCACCTGTGCGTAGCTGAACACGTCGGTCTCGGCGCACTGCATGCCTACGCCCTGCGGCGGCGGCGGCTTGAAGAACGCGCTGGTAACGAGCTGACCGTTGCCGGCCTTGCCCGTGGCCTTGTCGATCTCCTTGTCGAAGCTCATGGTCGCCACCGGCCCGGTCGTGAAGTCCATGATCCCGCTGTTCTTCACACCGCCCGCCTCGAGCGTGTTGAAGCGCGCGTCGTTGACCATGTTCGCGTGCACGTCCGTGGTGAGGAATGCGACGTTCTTCACGTTGGCCTTCAGGAACTGGAGCAGCTTCGTGCGCTCCGCGGCGTAACCCTCCCAGCGGTCGTAGGGCAGCGCGTAGAACTGCTGGATCGGGACCTCGTTCACGATCAGCTTCCAGGTGGCGGTCGAGCTCTTGACCGCCTTCTCGAAGCCGGCGAGCTGCTTCGTTCCGAGCATCGTCCGCTTCGGGTCGTTGATCGCGTCCAGGCACTGCTGTGACACCGGCGCAGCGAGCGACGGCACCACGACCGCGAACAGCGCGCGCGTGGCCGGCGGGCCGGTCGGAGCGAGGTCGGGCTGACCGGTCTGCGGGTTGTCGCAGGTGTGGTTCGCCGACGCCTTGGCGCTCCGGAACGAGCGCTCGTCGAGGAAGAAGAGCTCGAGCCCCTTTCCCCAGCGGAACGTGCGGTACAGCCCCTTGCTCTTCGAGTACGTGACCGGCATGTAGTCGCGGAACGCGCGAACGCCGCGGTTGTAGATCCCCGCGCCGTGCTCGGCCTTGGTGAAGTCGTTCACGAACTCGTGGTCGTCCCAGTGGCTGTACGTAGCGGTAGAGCCGCGGAACGTCTGCAGATTCTTGAGCGCCAGGTTCTGCTTGTACTTGGCCCACTTCTGCTTCACCGTGCTGGCAAGCGCACCCTGGCCGGGCACCTCTGAGTCCGAGTAGATCGTGTCGCCGAGGTTGATGTTGAAGAGGTTCCCCGAGCGTGCCATCGAGCGGTATGCCTGGAAGTTGTTGTAGAAGGGCTTGGTCGAGCCGACTGCCGGCTGCGCGTCGGCGTCACCCGAGAAGGCGAACTTGATCGTCTTCGCCTTGGTGGCGTCGGGCGCGGTGCGGAACTTCCCCACGGCGCTGCGCTTCGACCCGTTCTGGAAGCGGTAGTAGTACGCCGTGTCGGGCTTGAGCCCCTTGACCACCTTCTCGAGTGTGTTGTCGTGGCCCTTCGCGGCCTTGACCGTGCGCTCGTTGAGGTTCTTGCTGAAGCGCTTGTCGGTTGCCACCTGAAGCGTGTAGGTCCCCGCCTTGTCCGCCCTCGCCCAAAGGAACGCGGACTTCGCGGTTACCTCTCCGGCGGCAACGCCGTAACTGAATCCCTTCGCCGAGGCACTCGCGGGCAGTGCCGCCACAGCGGCGGCCGCGAGCACCAGCGGCAATGTCTTTCGCATCGGCACGTTGGTCCTCCTCATGGGCTGTTGACCCGGTTGGCGCTGAGGCACCCTACAGCGAGTCACCGGCAGCTCCCGGCCGTCGACTTCGCGCAGCCCTCGAGCAACCTTGCGCTGTTGCGGTACGTCGCGAGCTGCGGTAGCGCCTTGAAACTGCCGCCCGAATAGCGGTAGAGCCCGGTGAAGTTGAAGATGTCGCCGCGGTAGCTCGAGGCCCACGTGTACCAGTAGACCCGTGAGGCGCCGTAGCGCACGGAGCCGCGCGTGCGGGCGAGGTCGCTGTAGGCCCGCGTCAGGCGGGCGGCTGCGCCTGCGGGCGTGGTCTGGAGCGAGTTCGTGGACTTGGAGTGACCCTTCGACGCGGGCCAGCCGAGCTCGGTGACCCAGAGCGGAAGCCGCCCGTCGCCGTGGCGGCGCATCACCCCGCGGAAGAGCTGCACGGCGCGCAGGACTCGCTGCGCCGTGCTCGTGTACGGGTGGATCGTGGCGACATCGAACTTGCCCGCGATGCCGCCCCTGCGGTAGAGCTGCTCGAGCACGTCCCACGAGAGGTTGGTGGCGCCCGCGAGCACCACGCGCGCCCCGGGGTCGGCCTGTTTGATCGCCGCGTGTGCGGCGCGCAGCAGCTTGCCGTAGCCGGGTGCGTAGTTCGGTGCGTTCCACTGGAACCGGAGCTGCGGCTCGTTCCAGACCTGCCAATCGCGGAGCGGCACTTTCGCGACCTCGGGGTGCTCCGCCCAGAAGCTTCCGTTCGGGCCGTAGCGGCCGATGAGTGACGTGAGGAACGCGGCGTACCGGGCCGGGTCGCTCGGCGGAGCGTTGAAGGGCGAGCCCGCCGGGCGCGCCCACGCGGGCGCGTAGATCACCACCGGCAGCACCTCGATGCCGTGAGCGGACGCGCCCGCAACGACGCGGTCGGTAGCACTGAACTCAGGCGGCGCGCCCTCGTTGGGCTGAAGCGCCGCCCACGAGAACACGGTCCGCACGGACTCGACCCCGCTAGTCGCCATTCGCGCCCACTGAGCGTCCTGAACGCTTTGCGGCGCCCGCAGCAGCCCGCCGTCGAGCACGGTCCCGAAGAAGCCCTGCGGCACGCTCCGCCGTGCCTGCGCCGTGGCGCTCAGCAGGAGGCACGCGAGAGCGGCCGCGACGGCGAGGAGGCAGACCTTCTTCACGCGCATTGGGAACACGCGAGCATACGGGTCGATTCGGCATTCCAGAGGGTGCGCGGGAAAGTTGACGCACGCGTCACGTACCGTCAGAATCGTCCGGTGGACAGCGTTTGCGTGATCGGTGCCGGGTCCTCTGGCATCGCCGCATGCCAGGTGCTCGCGGCGCGAGGAATCCTGTTCGACTGCTTCGAGAAGGGCTCCGGCGTGGGCGGTAACTGGCGCTACGAGAACGACAACGGAATGTCGTCGGCGTACAGGTCGCTGCACATCAACACCTCGCGCGGGCTCATGGAGTACGCGAGCTATCCGATGCCGGAGTCGTATCCCGACTACCCGAGCCACTGGCAGATCGCGCGCTACTTCGACGACTTCGTGGACCGCTTCGGGCTGCGTGAACGCGTCACGTTCAACACCGAGGTGACGAACGTGGAGCGCACGCGCGACGGCGAGTGGCAGGTGACGCTCGACACCGGCGAGACTCGCAGCTACGGCGCCGTGCTGGTCGCGAACGGCCATCACTGGAATCCCCGCTGGCCCTGGTTCCCGGGCGAGTTTCACGGCGAGGTGATGCATGCGCACCACTACAAGACCCCGGACCGCTTCGAGGGCGCGGACGTCGTCGTTCTCGGGTTCGGCAACTCGGCCGTCGACATTGCGTGCGAGCTCGGACGGGTGGCCGCGAACACGTACCTCGCCACCCGCCGCGGGGCACACGTGCTTCCGAAGTACCTGCGCGGCAAGCCCACCGACGAGGCCGTTCCCGCGGTCGCCCGCTTCATCCCGATGAACCTCGCGGGGCGGCTCATGGAGCGCCAGCTCAGGCGATTCCAGGGGGACATGACCGACTACGGGCTGCCCCAGCCGGACCACCACATCGGCGAGGCGCATCCCACGATGTCGTCGGAGCTGCTGCCCGCGATCGGACACGGCCGGGTGAAGCCCAAGCCGAACATCTCGCGGCTCGAGGGCGACCAGGTGCGCTTCGTGGACGGCACGGTCGCGCACGCCGATCGGATCGTGTACTGCACCGGCTACAAGATCACGTTTCCGTTCCTGGACAGGCAGGTCCTGAACAGCGACGAGAACGAGGTACAGCTCTACCGGCACGTCGTGCACGCAGAGCTTCCCGGCCTGTACTTCCTCGGGCTGGTCCAGCCGCTCGGCGCGATCATGCCGATCGCCGAGCGCCAGGCGGAATGGATCGCCGACGTGCTCACGGGCGAGGGCGGGCTGCCGTCGCGCGAGGAGATGCTGCGTGAGATCGAGCGCCACCGCGAGCGCATGGCCAAGCGCTACATACGGTCACCGCGTCACACGATCCAGGTCGACTTCCACCCGTACATGCGCGAGCTGGCACGCGAGCGGAAGCGTGGGCGCCGGCGCGCGAGAGATACGAAGCACGCACTTGCCCCATCCGGGCTTGCTCCGGCCAGCGCATGACTCATCGGGTACATCACTTGTCCCCCATAGGGGGGAGTGCCGTGTTAGGATCGCCGCGGACTCGAGGGCGAATTGAACGCAAGGGCAGCAACGGCTGCTCCCGCGCTCGCTGGTGGCCTGGCCAAGACCACCAAAAGGCGTGAGGAGCAGACCAAATCCGACGTTGCAGGCGCGCTAGGCGGCGTGAGGGAGGCGCTCGCGCGCCTGCGCGGTGCCGGGAGCACCGCGCAGCTGCTGTCGAAGGCAACGGTCGAGCTCTGCCGCCACTGCGGCTTCGACCGTTCCATCTTCTTCAGCGTGGAGGGGTCGCAGATAGCGCCCGAGAGCGTGCACATGGAAGCCCACCCGAGCCGCGCGGCCGAGTTCCTCGATCTGGTGCGGCACTCGGAGCCGCAGCTCATGCCCCTGCTGCACGAGACCGACATGGTCCGCCAGCGCAAGGCGGTGCTGATCGAGGACGCGCGCAACGACGAGCGCACGCATCAGGCGATCGTGCGCGCCTGCCAGACGCGTTCCTACGTCGCCGCGCCGGTCACGCCGAACGGGCGCGTGGTCGGGTTCTTCGCCGCCGATCACTTCTTCGCGCGCAAGCAGGCCACGCCGCTCGACCGCGAGGTGATCTGGGCGTTCGCCGAAGGCTTCACCCACGCGTACGAGTGCATGTTGATGCACGGCCGGCTCCGCGCTCAGTCGCGACGCCTGCACGAGATGCTCGCGGCCATGGAGAGCGCCATCGCGGAGTCCGACGGCGAGCAACTCGCAATTCCGGCTGAGCGTCCGCCATCGGGCGTGGAGGCTCGCCATCTGCGGCCCGCCGACTTCGAGGATCCGACACACGGACTGCTCACCCGGCGTGAACGTGAGGTGCTCGCGTTGATGGCGGAGGGGGCCACCAACGCGATGATCGCCGAGCGACTCGTGATCTCGCCCGGCACGGTGAAGTCCCACGTGAAGCACATCCTGCGCAAGCTGCGCGCGGCGAACCGCGCCGAGGCGGTCTCGCGCTACCTGCGCCTCTCCAGCCTCCGCGCCTAGGCGCGGCTACGCGTCGCCGATCAGCACTTCGGCCGTCAGCCTCTTGACCTTCAGCCGCGCGGCGATCGGCAGGTCGTCGCCGCTCACGCCGGTGCAGATGCCGGGTGGCGGCGGGCTCGCCTCCGGCGTCTCGCTCGCATCTGCGTCGCTGCACGCATGGATCGTCGCCGCGAAGTCGTCTTGAGGCAGCACCACGTCGTCGATCGTCAGCTTGAGGAAACGCAGCTTGCCGTCGGTCGTGATCGCCGGGTTCACCGACGAGGTGCCGGTCATCTCGAGCGGCACCGGCGGGAGCGTCGGGCCGATCTTCTTCGTCCAGAAGTACTGGCCGGTGCAACCGTCGCTGAAACTCCCCGGCGTGGTCGTGAAGTCGCCCTGACGCAGCGAGCTGAAGCTCCACTGCGTGAACAGGCTCAGCTTCGTGCGCCCGCCCGCGAGCGCCAGGAACCCGCTGCGCGACCAGCCGCTGATCTCCGACATGGAGATCGGGCCGGTCTTCAGGGCTGGGCTCGAGTCGGGACAGGCGCTCGCCGGCTGCACGAGCGGAATCGAGCTCGCGCGTAGATTGATGGTCCCGGTGCCCACCTCGACTCCGATCGAGCCCGTGTCGTAGCCCACGATCGTCTTGCCGAAGCGCGCGGCCAGCTTGAAGCTGCCGCTGAGCACGGGGCTCGCGATCGGAGTGAGCGAGCCGGCGGGATCGGCAACCGGCGAGCCGTCGGTCGTGTAGTCGAAGGTGTCGTCGGACGCCGCGGACACGGGCGGAGTCGCAGTGTTCACGTCGTCGTCGATGAGGGGGCTCAACCGCACGGTGAGCGGCAGGTCGAAGCGCACGTGCCCGGCCTTCCGGATGAACCGCTTGGTCATCACCACGCGCGGGTTGCGCCGCACCTCGCGGGCGAGCTGCCTGCGGATTCGCCGCCGGCGCTCGGCGCGCTTGGCACGGGCCCCAGCATCCTGCTCCTGCACAGCGCGAACGTGGGCCCCCGCCGGCGCAGGCGAAGCAGCACCGGCTCCTGGCACGGGAAATGCAAGCGGGATCGCCAGCGCCCCGGCGATGTAGGCGGCTCGATACCGCATAAGAGAACGAGCGGGCGCAGATGGGCCAGGTGAACCCGCTTGGGCCATCCTAGGTCAGCCCCTCCGGAGGGTCAACACGTACGTCGTGTCGCCACGGTCGGGGTGAGGCGCCCCCACCGAGACGTAATAACTCCCGCTCCTGGCCACTTTCCGCGCGCTCACCCGCTCGGCGGCGCCGGCCTTGTCGCCATACGCGAGCAACCTCCCGTTCGTGCGGTTGTCGGTGATGTCGAAGCCGCGCGTGCGAGGGCTCCAGATGCCGACGGCGAAGCGGCTGCCCGCCGCTCCCGCGAGCCTCGCCCTGAGCGAATCGCCCCTGCGCAGCTCGACCCGGTACACATCGGCCGGATCGTTGAAACCCGACACCCGCCCCGTCGCACGGGCGCTCCGCCGCGTGCGCCGCAGCAGTGCAGGGTGGCTCTTCGCGAAGCGGCCGCTGATCCAGTACACGTCGTCGTCGACCTCGCGCCCGTCACCCGCTGGGGCCGGCCCGGAGAGCGCTTTCGCCACGTCGAGCACGCCGAAGCCCGTGCCCGTGTCGAAACCGGGCGCTGCAACGTCGCGGGCGCTGCGGCGCACGAGCTCGAACCGCTGCGACACGCTCAGGGCGGGACGCGCGTGGTCCACCAGCGCAACCGCGCCCGACACGGCGGGCGCCGAGAAGGACGTGCCTGAAGCCACTTGGTAGCCGCTCGGGCAGAGCGAGCGGGGGGCCGTCGTGATCACGGCGTCGCCCGGCGCGGCGAGGTCCACGAAGTCGCCGAAGTTCGAGAAGCTCGTGCGCAGATCGCTCGCGTCGGTGGCCGCGACCGAGAGCACGTGCGGGTAGGCGGACGGGACGTCGACCTGTCCCGTGCCCTCGTTGCCGCCGGCGGCCACCACGATCGAACCCGCGTT
>JBJMLG010000171.1:0-5118 GCA_045805385.1 Thermoleophilaceae bacterium | reverse complement strand
GCCGTGTTGAAGGTGGCGCCGCCGGCCAGCGGGTGTTCCGCGGCGCCGGCGGGCGCGGCGAGCGCGAGACCCACGACGGCGGCGACGATCAGACGCCGCATCACGAGCGGCGCCTCCATAGCCCGATCGCGAGCCCGGCGAGAGCCCCGAGCAGGGCACACCCGGCGATCAGCACCACGGTCACACCGTCGCTCGCCTCGGCGGCGCCGCTCTGTGTGCGGCGCGGAGCAGCGAGCGCGACGGGGTTCCTTGCGCCCGAGGCCAGCTCGAGTGCAAGCGCTCGCCCGCCGGTGCCCTTCTGGATCGTGCCCGCTGAGTCGTCGCGCAACTGAACCCGGAGCAGGTGACTGCCAGGCACGCCGCGGACACCGACCGAGGGGAGCGCGTTCCCGAACGCGAACAGACTCGGAATCTGGTCGAAGGCCGCCGTTCCGCCGTTCATGAGTTGCGCGCTGAGCGACGAGCCGACCGCCTCGAGTTGCGCCCTCGCGGGCCCGATCACGGTCGCGGCCGCGAGCGCCTCCTCGCCCGCCCCGGCCTCGAGCCGGTACCAGCGCTCCTCACCCGGCGCGATCGAGTCGACATGAAGGCCGGGCGGCAGGGGAGCCGCGGTTGCGGGATCGACCGAGCCGGACACTGCGCCGCCCTCCGGCCTGCGGTCCCTAAGGGCTCGGGATGCCGCGGCGCCGAGGGCGGCCGTGAGGTCGGCGCTGCCGGTCGCATCCGCGTAGACACCGCGTCCCTCGCGGGCGACGCAGCCGAGCTCTCGGCGCGCGGCAGGATCCACCCCGAGGCCGATCACCTCGATCCGCAGACCTGGATCGCGCGCGGCGAGCCGGTGAGCCGCCTCACACGAGGCCTGCCCCTGCGGCCGGGCGCAATCGTCGCCTCCGGCCGCGAGCAGGACGATCGCCCGCGTGCCGCGTGCCGGCAGGTCCTGGGCCGCGCGCTGCAACGCGAGCGCGAGCGGCGCCTTGCCCGCAGGCCTGTAGGCGGCGGCCACCGAGCGCAGCCCCACCGTGCCGAGTGGCTCGACCGGACGGGCTAGCGAGCTCGAGGAGCACGATCCGCCGTAGAGCCGGGTGCCGAGCGGCGACGATGCCGGGACCTGCGCGGGCAGCGAGCGGAGCGCGCGGCGCGCGGCCTCGGCCTTTGGCACGCCGTCGGCGGCGGCCGCCTTCATCGCTGCCGAAGCATCGAGCACCAGGAGCACCGAGGAGTCAGGCGGCGCCGGCGCAGCCGCCGTTTGCGCCTGGGCGGCCGCTGGCGCGCAGGCGAGCGCCAGCACGCCCGCGAGGAGCGCGCGGCAGGCACGCGATCGGCTCGGCTCCCACACCGCACGCGCCAGGGTACCCAGCGGGCGCCGCCGCTACCCGGGAGGCTCGCCCTCGCCGCCGCCGCCCGGCGTCTCGATCCTCAGGCGATCGCCTTGCTCCAGATCGCCGCTTGCCTTGGGCGGAAGCGGTTCGCCGTTCAGCAGGTTGCGACCCGGCGCACCTGGCTCGCCGCCGTCCGCTCCCGGCGGCGCATGCCGCCGCCGCTCGGTGAGGAGAGAGAACCGCATCGGCTCGAGAGCCTCCAGCTCGCGCACCACTCCGTCGCCACCGCGGAAGCGGCCGGCGCCGCCCGACCCGCGGCGCAGCGAGTACTCGACCGCGCGCAGCGGGAACTCGAGCTCGAGTGCCTCGATGGGGGTGTTGAGCGTGTTGCTCATCGCCACGTGCACGGCGCTCGGTCCGTCGGCGTCCGGGCAGGCGCCCTGACCGCCGCCGAGCGTCTCGTAGTAGGTGAAGCCGTCGTTGCCGAGCGTGAGGTTGTTCATCGTGCCCTGGCCGAGGGCGCGACCGAACGCCGCCAGCACCAGGTCGGCGACGCGCGACGAGGTCTCCACGTTGCCCGCCACCACGGCAGCCGGCGGCCGTGCGTTCAGCAACGTGCCCTCGGGCGCGATCACCTCGAGCGGCCGGTACGCCCCCGCGCACGGCGGCACGTCAGGGTCGGTGAGCACCCGCAGCGCGAAGTAGCAGGCAGACAGCGTCACGGCGAGCGGGCAGTTGAGGTTCCCCTCGTGTTGCGGGGCGGAGCCGCTGAAGTCGAGCTCGATCGAGTCGCCGCGCACGCTCGCCCGCAACCGCAGCTCCAGGTCGCCGTCGGCGGCCTCGAGCAGGTCGGTTGTCTCCCGCTCGCCGTCCTCCATCTCGGCGATCCGTGCTCGCGTGCGGCGCTCGGCGTAGTCGAGCGTCTCGGCCATCGCCTCGTCGAGCGTGGCTCGCCCGTTGCGGTCCACCAGCTCGCGCAGGCGCTCCTCGCCGGTGCGGTTTGCGGCGAGCTGCGCGCGCAGGTCCGCGCGTCGCTGCCCCGGGTTGCGCATTCGCGACACGAGTCCCTCGAGCAGCTCCTCGTCGAGCCGCCCCTCTGCCACGAGCCGGGTCGGCGGGATCACGACGCCCTCCTCCTCGAGCGTGCGCGAGCCGGCGGGCATGCTGCCCGGAAACGGCCCGCCCACGTCGGCGTGGTGCGCCCGGCTCGCCGCGAAGCCGGCGAGCTCGCCCGCGGCGAAGATGGGCGAGACCATCGTGATGTCCGGAAGATGGGTGCCGCCCCGGTACGGGTCGTTGAGGATCCACGCGTCCCCCGGGCGCTGCTCCTCCGCCCGCACGGCGTCGACGGCGAACGGCATCGCACCCAGGTGCACCGGGATGTGCTCGGCCTGCATCACCATCTGCCCGCGGGCGTCGAAGAGCGCGGTCGAGGAGTCGCGCCGCTCCTTGATGTTGGCCGAGTGGGCGGAGCGCACGAGCACCACTCCCATCTCGTCGCAGGCCGCGCGCAGCGCGCCCAGCATCACCTGCAGCGTGACCGGGTCCATTCAGCCCCTCTCGATCGAGATCGTGCCGTCGGCATCCTCGCCGCCGCTCCATCCGGGCGGCACCACGAGCGTCGCCTCGGCCAGCTCGCAGATCGCCGGTCCGGCGACGTGCCCGAACGAGCCGCGGTGCACGGTCGCGCGTACGCGCTCGCCGCCGATCGTCACGTCGCGCTCAGACGTGGGTGGCTCGACCGGTGTGCGCGGCCGCGCAAGCTCGGCGCCCGGCAGAGCAACCGCCACGCGCACGGTCACGAGCTCGAGCTGCGCGTCGGGATCGGCGTAGCCGTAGCGGCGCTCGTGCTCGGCCTCGAACGCCTTGCGCAGGTCCGCCAGGTCGGGCGCGGGCTCGCCGTCCACCGTCAGCTCGAAAGCCTGGCCGCGGTAGCGAAGGTCGTACGAGGCGCGCACCTCGGCCGCGTCGTCGGCCAGTTCCTCGCGACCGCGGTCGGCGAGCCTTTCGACCACCTCGGCGACCCGCTCGGCGGCCAGGTCGTCGCCGGACAGCAGCACGCTCTCCACGAGATCGCGCCGCCGCTCCGAAACGAGCAGCCCGAGTGCCGACAGGACGCCCGATGCACGCGGAACGATCACCCGCGTGATGCCGAGCTCGTCCGCGATTGCGACCGCGTGCAGCGGCCCCGCGCCGCCGAATGGCAGCAGCGCGAGCTCCCGCGGGTCGGTACCGCGCTCGACCGTCATCACGCGCACTGCGCGGGCCATCTCGGAGCTCGCTACTCGCGTGATTCCCTCGGCGGCCTCTGGCGCGCTGAGTCCCAGCTCACGAGCGAGTCCGCCAACCGCGCGCTCGGCTGCGTCGCGGTCGAGTTGCACACCGCCGGCGAGCGGTGACGAGGCGTCGAGGTAGCCGAGCAGCAGGTTCGCGTCGGTGACGGTCGGCTCGGTCCCGCCGCGGCCGTACGCGGCGGGGCCCGGCACGGCACCCGCCGAGCGCGGTCCCACGCGCAGGGCTCCGCCCGCGTCGCGCCAGGCCACGCTGCCGCCGCCCGCGCCGATCGTGTGCACGTCGACCATCGGCAGCGCGAGCGCGCGTCCGGCCACCTCACGCCCACCGGTCTCGCGCACGCGGCCGCCGATCGCGACCGACACGTCGCAAGAGGTGCCGCCCATGTCGAGGCATACCGCACCGGGCGCGCCCGCGCGCTCCGCGAGCATCGCGGCGCCGACCGCTCCTCCTGCCGGGCCCGAGAGCACGGTCCACGAGCCGTGCCGCGCCGCGGTCTCGGCGCTTGCGACGCCGCCGCCCGAGAGCATCACCTCGGGCGCAGGCAGCCCCGCGTCGCGCGCGCGGCCGGTGAGCCGCTCCAGGTAGCGGCGCAGCAGCGGCGACACCGCGGCGTCCACGATCGTGGTTGCGCAGCGCTCGTACTCCCGGAACACGCCCGCGGTCTCGTGCGAGGTCGATACGTGCACGTCCTCACCCAGCACCTCGGCCGCCACGCGCGCGGCGGCGCGCTCGTGCTCCGGGTGGCGGAAGCCCCAGAGCAGGCACACGGCCACCGCCTCCGCGCCGCTGCAGCGCTCGCGCACCAGGGCGCGCAGCGAGTCCTCGTCGAGCGCCCGCAGCACTCCGTCCGGGCCGCAGCGCTCCGGCACGGGCACGCGCAGCTCCGCCGGCACGATCGGCTGCGGCCACGCCGAGCAGAGGCGGTAGAGCTCGGGACGCGCCTGGCGCCGGAGTTCCTCGAGGTCGGTGAAGCCCTCGGTCGCGAGCAGCGCCGTGCGCGCGACACGCCCCTCGAGCAGGGCATTCGTGCCGACGGTCATGCCATGCACGAAGCGCTCGATGTCGCCCGGCTTCGCCGTGGCCGCCTCGAGCGCCGCGCCGACCGCGTCGATCACGCCGCGCGACTGGTCGTCCGGCGTGGACGGCGCCTTCGCCGTCACGAGCCCGTCGGCCGACAGCAGCGCGGCGTCGGTGAAGGTGCCGCCCACGTCAACGCCGAGGAGCATTCGGGGAACCTATCCTGCGATCGGTGAGTCCCGACGAGCAGCCAGAGCTCCTGATCGAAAGCGCCGAGGAGTGGGAGCGCTGGCTCGCCGAGCAGCCCGAGGATTCGCCCGGCGTGTGGCTGAAGCTGGGGAAGAAGGGCAAGGGAGTCCCGGTCGTTCCCTACGCCGTCGTGCTCGACGCGGCGCTCTGCCACGGCTGGATCGACGGGCAGCGCAGGGCGCTCGACGACACGCACTTCCTCCAGAAGTTCACGCCGCGGCGGCCGCGCAGCGTCTGG
>JBJMLG010000170.1:0-3783 GCA_045805385.1 Thermoleophilaceae bacterium | reverse complement strand
GTCTGCGGCGCGCAACGCCGGCTGGCGCGAGATCGGCACCCCGCTCGTTCTCTTCCTCGACGACGACGTGCTGCCCGAACCCCGCCTCGTGGAGGAGCACCTCGATTGGCACGCCCACCACCCGGGGATGGACGTGGGCGTGCTCGGCCACGTGCGCTGCGCACGCGAGCTCCGCGTGACGCCGTTCATGCGCTGGCTCGACCGCGGCATCCAGTTCGACTACGGCCGCATCCGCGGCGACGAGGCAGGCTGGGGCCGCTTCTGTACGGCGAACGTGTCGGTGAAGCGGGCCCTACTCGAGGCAGTGGACGGTTTCGACGAGGCGCTCCCGTACGGCTACGAGGACCTCGACATCGCCAAGCGAGCACACGACCAGCAGGGCTTCCGGCTGCTCTACGCGCGCAACGCCGTCGGAGAGCACCTTCAGCGCACGAGCCTGGAGCTGTTCAAGGGCAGGATCGAGCGGAACGCGCTGGCCGAGCGCAGCTTCGTGCGGCTGCATCCCGAGATCCGGCCGTACTTCCGCGATCTCTTCGAGGACGCGCGCGCACGCGGGCCCGTCCGCGGCCGGGCGGCGCGACTTGCGGCCGTCGTGCCGCCGCGAATGCCGCTGCTCGGCCCCTGGGTCTGGGAGCGCGCCGACGTGTACTTCCGCCAGCAGCTCGCGCCGTACTTCTTCGCGGCGTGGGAGCGCGCGGCTCAGGAAGAGCCGGCGGTGAGCGCGTCCGGCTCGAGCCCCTCGGGGCCGAAGTAGTCGATCGGCTTCGCCGGTGCGCCGACTGCCACGGTGAAGGGCGGCACCGGCTTCGTGACCACGCTGTTCGCACCCACGAAGGCGCGCCTGCCGACGCTCGCCATGATCGTGCACTTCGTGGTGATCGTGGCGTCGTCCTCGATCACCAAGGGGCTGAACTCGTAGCCCTGCTCGAGCATCGGCTGCGACAGGTCGCGGAAGCGGTGGTTGCCGTCGAGCACGATCGTCGACTGGCCGAACATGCACCGCTCGCCGACCTCGATCGAGGTCGAGCACTGCATCAGCACGTAGTACGTGCAGCGGGACTGCGCGCCGAACACGATCCTGCCGTTGCCGTTCACCTCGGCGCGAAAGCCGCGCCGGAACTCGCAGTGCGGTCCGGCGATGAACGTCCCGCGGTGCGGGATGTCGAGGCTGAAGCCGGGGCCGAGGTAGCAGCTGGGGTCGATCTCCACGTTCGCGTGGAGGTGGCGGAGCAGCACCCAGCGCCGGCGGAGCTCCGACATCCAGCGCGGGCCCTTCTCGTAGCCGATCAGGCGCGGTATGTCGCGCAGACGGTGGCGCGCAGCGCGGATGAGCCTCGGTCCCCTGCTCACGGCGCGAACGTTAGCTCCGCGCGGGGGCGCCCGCGCCGCTTATCCTCGCCGCTCCGATGCGGGTGCTCACCGTTGGCAACCTGTATCCGCCGCAGGCTCCCGGCGGCGGATACGAGCTCACCTGGCAGTCCTCGGTGGCGCACCTGCGGGCGCGCAGCCACGAGGTGCGCGTGCTCGCGAGCGACCATCGAGAGCCGGGCGCGCCGGCGGACGACGAGCCCGGCGTGCACCGCGAGCTGCGCTGGTACTGGCGCGATCACTCGTTCCCCCGCCTGCCGTGGTGGGAGGCGCTCGCGCTCGAGCGACACAACGCGCGTGTGCTCGACGACCACCTCGACGAGTTCGATCCCGACGTCGTGGCGTGGTGGGGTATGGGCGGCATGTCGCTGTCGCTGATAGAGCGGGTGAGGCGCGCGGACCGGCCCGCCGTGGGCGTGGTGGGCGACGAGTGGATGGTGTGGGGGCCGAAGGTGGACTCGTGGTCGCGCAGGCGCTGGACCCGCGCACGCCCCGACCTCTCGGCCGCCGCCACCTGGTTGTTCAACAGCGAGGCCGTGCGACGCGCATCGCTCGCGGCCGCCGGACCGCTCGAGCGCGCGCGGGTCGCGCATCCCGGGATCGACGACTCCCTGTTCGCAGCCGCCGAGCCGCGCGAGTGGTCGTGGCGGCTGCTCTACCTCGGACGCATGGACCCTCGGAAGGGCGTTGGCATTGCGCTCCGAGCCCTGGCGCTGCTCCGAGGCGACGCCACGCTCACGCTCCAGGGCTCCGGCGACCCGGAGTACATGCAGGAACTCGAGGACCTCAGGAGCGAGCTCGGCCTCGGGGATCGCGTGCGCTTCAGCAACCGCCCGCGAGCGGAGGTGCCCGAGGTGTACGGGGACGCCGACGTGGTGTTGTTCCCCGTCCAGTGGGAGGAGCCGTGGGGGCTCGTGCCGCTCGAGGCGATGGCCGTCGGGCGCCCCGTGGTGGCGAGCGGCACCGGCGGGTCGCGCGAATATCTGCGCGACCGCGAGAACTGCCTGCTGTACGAGCCGAAGCAGTCGCCGGAGGCGCTCGCCGATGCCGTGCGCAGGCTCGCCTCCGAGGAGCCGCTCCGGCGGCGCCTGCGCGAGGCCGGCTTCGCCACGGCGGCGCCATTCACCGAGCGCGCGTACAACGATGCGATTGCGGCTGCACTGGAGGAGGCGGCGGCCCGGTGAGCGCACGTGCGGTCGTGGCAGTGGTGTCGTGGAACACGCGCGAGCTGCTTGCCGGTTGCCTGCGCTCCCTCGAGCCCGACGCGCGCTCCGGCCTCGCGGAGGTGATCGTGGTGGACAACGGGTCCACGGACGGCTCGCGCGAGCTGGTGCGCGAGGAGTTCGGCTGGGCGCGCCTCATCGAGCCGGACGAGAACCTCGGCTTCGGGCCGGCGGTGAACCTCGCCGCGCGCGAGAGCCGGAGCGACTGGGTGGCCGCCTCGAATGCCGACCTCGAGTTCGAGCCGGGGGCGCTCGCGCAGCTCCTCGAGGCGGGCGAGCGCTCCGAGCGCATCGGCTGCGTCGCGCCCCGCTTGGTGCTGCCGGACGGCTCCACGCAGCGGTCGGCGTATCCGTTCCCCGGCGCGGCGGGGTACTTCGCCGCGGCGCTCGGCCTCGCGCGCGCGAGCAACCCGGGGGAATCCGCGCCCATCGACTGGCCGGTGGGCGCCCTCGTGGTCTTCCGGCGCGAGGCCTTCGAGGAGGTGGGCGGGTTCGACGAGCGCCAGTGGATGTTCGCGGAGGATCTCGACATCGGCTGGCGCCTCGCGCGCGCGGGCTACGAGCGCCGCTACGAGCCCGCGGCCGTGGTGCGCCACTGGGAGAGCGCCGCGACCGTCGCGGCCTTCGGCGCCGAGCGGACCGAGCGCACCTGGGCTGCGACATACGCCTGGATCGCCCGGCGCCGCGGCCCCGTCCGGGCGCGGCTCTACGCGGCGTGCGCCTGCGCCGGCACGCTCGTGCGAATGCCGTTCGCGCGCGGCCGCGAGCGCGAGCGGCTGCGTTGGTGGCTGCGCCTCCATGCCCGCGGGCTGCGCCCGTGAGGAACCGGCGCGCCCGGCGCGGGGGCGCCCTACCCTGCTGCGCCATGACGACGCTCGACGGCAGGGGCGCGCTCCTCGAGCGCGCGGCGGAGATCGGTTGGTACCACACGATGGAGCTGGCCCCGGGACACGTCACGCCCGGATTCGTAGATACGCGCGGGATCGTGGAGAGCTACGGGCTTCCCGAGCGGATGGACGGAATGCGCGCGCTCGACGTGGGCACCTGGGACGGCTTCTGGGCTTTCGAGATGGAGCGGCGCGGGGCCGAGGTGGTGGCCCTCGACCTCGACGACGAGCGCGAGCTGGACTGGCCGCCGCGGCGACGGCCCAAGGTGTTCCCCGACCACCCGCGCGGCCAGGGCTTCCGGCTC
>JBJMLG010000169.1:0-10899 GCA_045805385.1 Thermoleophilaceae bacterium | reverse complement strand
TCGAGTTGGACTACGAGCTCGAGCTCGCGTGCGCTATCGGACCCGACGGCCGGCCCGAGGGGTTCACGGTGATGAACGACTGGTCCGCCCGAGATCTCCAGCGGCGCGAGATGCGCGTGGGCCTCGGCCCGGCGAAGGGCAAGGACTTCGCGACCTCGCTCGGACCCGAGCTCGTGAGCCCGGACGAGCTGCCGGCCGACCTCGACATGCGGGCGGTCGCGCGCGTGAACGGGGAGGTGCGCACCGACTCGCGCACCGGCGGCATGCAGTTCGGCTGGGAGGCGCTGCTCGAAGCTGCGGCACGCAACACCCGCGGGCTTCAGCCGGGCGACGTGATCGGCTCGGGCACCGTCGGCGGCGGCTGCATCCTCGAGCACGGCGACGGCCGCTGGCTCGAGCGCGGCGACGTCGTGGAGCTGGAGATCGAGGGCATCGGCGTCCTGCGGAACACCGTCGCCTGAGCGTCAGCTCTTCGGCTTGCGCTCCTCCGCGAGCGGCTTGCCGGCCTCGTCGGACAGGCCGGGCGGCGGCCACGGACCGAACCAGTTGTCGCGCGCGCCGTCGATCGTGATGATCGAGCCCGAGTAGTAGTCGCCCGCCGGCGACGCCAGAAACGCGACGAGCCACGCCTGCTCCTCCGGGCGGCCGAGGCGCTGGAGCGGCACAGTGCGAGCGACTCCGGCGCGGACCGGCTCCGGGTACTTCTGGATCGCGTCGGTCTCGAAGTGGCCGGTGGCGATCGCGTTGAGCCGGATGCCGAAGCGCGCCCACTCGATGCTCAGCACGCGCGTCATGTTCTCCACCGCGGCGCGCGCGGCCGAGGAGTGCGCCATGCCCGGCAGCCCGTGGTGCGGCGACAGCGTCACGTTCACGATCTTGCCGCCGCGCTCGCCGGGGATCATCGCCTTCGAGGCGACAGCGTGGGTCATCAGCCAGGTGCCCTCGAGGTTGAGCCGCACCACGGTGCGGAAGCCCTTCGGGCTGATGTCCTCCGCCGGTGTCATGTACTGGCCGCCCGCGTTGTTCACCAGCGTGTCGATGCGGCCGCGGCGCTCGAGCACGCGGTCCACGAGGGTGTCGACCTGGTCCTCCTCGCGGATGTCGCAGGCGATCGCCTCGCAGCGTCCGCCTTCGCACAGCGCGACCGTCTCGTCGAGCGGCTCCTGCCGGCGGCCGGCGATCACCACGTGCGCCCCGAGTGCCGCCAGCTCGACAGCGGTGGCCCGGCCGAGACCCGTCCCGCCGCCGGTTACCAGGACGGTCTGGTCATCCAGCAGTCCCGGCCTAAATATCTGGGAGGGCATGGCGGCGGCACCTTATCGCGCCCTGAAAGCAGTTCGCCGCCGGCGCCGCTACATTGCCCGGCCTCATGGAAGCCGCGACAGAGACCGCGCCGCGCGCCCAGCAAGGCGGCCTGGACCGCTTCTTCAAGATATCCGAGCGGGGCTCGAATTTGCGCCTCGAGCTGCTCGGCGGGCTCACCACCTTCCTCACGATGAGCTACATCCTCTTCGTGAACCCGGCCATTCTCTCCACGAAGGGGACGGGCCTGGCATTCAACGCCGTCGCCGTGGCCACGGCGCTCGCCGCGTTCATCGCGACGCTCGCGATGGGCCTGTTCACCAATTACCCCTTCGCGCTCGCGTCCGGGCTCGGCCTGAACGCCGTCGTGGCCTTCGACATCATCCTCGGTCGCCATCTCCGCTGGGAGGTGGGCATGGCCTGCATCGTGATCGAGGGCCTGCTCGCGTTGGTGCTCGTTCTCGCAGGCCTGCGCGAGGCGATCATGCGCGCGATCCCGACGTCGCTGAAGCTGTCGATCGGCGTGGGCATCGGGCTTTTCATCACGCTCGTGGGGCTGCGCGACGGCGGCATCGTGGTGAACGACCCGGCGACCGGCATCGGCCTCGGCGACCTCACCCACGGCGCGCCGCTGATCGCGCTCGGCGGCATCCTCGTCGCCGCGATCCTGTCCGTGCGCAACGTGCGCGGCGCCATCCTGCTCGGCGTGCTCGCGAGCACGGTGCTCGGCCTGATCTTCGGCGTGCTCGACGGCCCCGCGAAGGTCGCGGAGATCCCGGGCTCGGGCAGCTTCAGCACGATTGGGGACGCGTGGAAGCCGAGCAACCTGGGCGACGCTCTCCAGGTGGCCCTCATCCCCACGATCTTCGCCCTGTTCGTGACGGACTTCTTCGACACGATCGGCACCGTCGTGGCAGTGGGCGGCAGCGGCGGAATGCTGGACAGGGCCGGCCACCTGCCCGGGATCCGCCGCGTGCTGCTGGTCGACTCCGGGGCGGCGGCCCTCGGAGGCACGTTCGGCGCCTCCTCGGTGACCACGTACGTGGAGAGCGGCGCCGGTGTGAGCGAGGGCGCGCGCACTGGCCTCGCGTCCGTCGTCACGGCCGTGCTGTTCGGCCTCGCGGTGTTCTTCGTGCCGCTGATCGCGGTGGTCGGCCAGGGCGTGCCGTACCTGTCGCCCGGCAACGTGATCCACCCGGCCGTCGCGCCGGCGCTCGTGATGGTCGGCTACCTGATGATGCGGATCGTCCCGGCGATCGACTGGACCACGCCCGAGAGCGCGCTGCCGGCATTCCTGACGATCGCCGGCATCCCGCTCACCTTCTCGATCTCGGCGGGCATCGGCTTCGGCGTGATCGGCTACGTGGTGGCGATGGTCGCGCGCGGGCGCGCGCGCGAGGTACACCCGCTGATGTACTGCCTAGTGCCGCTCTTCCTCGCGTTCTACGCCAGCGATTGGCTGAGCGCCCACGTGTTCACCTAGCGCGGGCGGCAGCCGCCCTTGCTGGCGGATCCGCTATCGGCGTGCGACTCTGAGGTTCGCCCATGGCGCCACGCGTCTCAGTCGTCATTCCGACCTACAACCGCACTCGCTGGCTCGCCGAGACGATCGAGTCGGTGCTCGGGCAGACCTACGCCGACCTCGAGCTCGTGGTGGGCGACGACGCCTCCACGAAGGAGGACGCCGGTGCGGTCGTGGCGCGCTACGACGATCCGCGCCTCCGCTACGTGCGCTTCGACGAGAACGCCGGAATCGTCCGCAACTTCAACCGCTGCATCGAGCTCGCGCAGGGCGACTACGTGCTCGCCCTCGGGGACGACGACGCCGCGCACCCCGAGCTCGTGGAGCGGACGGTCGCGGTGCTCGACGCGAATCCCGAGGTCGGCGTCGCGCACACCTCGTTCGACCTCATCGGCCCGGAGGGAGAGCTCGTCCACGAGGACGTCAACTGGACGGGAAACCTCAGCGAGGACGCGATCGAGTCGGGCGACGAGTTCGTGCGCGCGTCGATGGGCGTCTCCTGCCGGATCTGCTCCTCGACCGCTCTGATCAGGCGCAGCGCGCTGCCGGCGGGCATCTTCGACCCCGACGAGTTCCCGCCCTTCGACTTCGCGCTGTGGCTGCGGATGGCGCTCGATTGGGGTTTCGGCTTCATAGCCGACCCTCTCTGCCTCTACCGCATCCACCCACTGAGCCACTCGTCGAACGTGGCGACCCAGGTGCCGGACGGCTACCTGCAGAGCACCGACATGGTGCGCGCCGTACGGGACCTGAAGGTTCGGTTCGTAAACGAGCACCCGGACCGCTACCCGGTCGGCGAGTACACCGCGGTCGCGAATCGCGGCGCACGGCGCGAGCTGCTCGCGCCTGTGCGCTACACCACGCTCCCCGAGCGCAAGTTCGTTCCGACCGTGAAGGGCCTCGCGGCCGCCGCCCGCGAGGCGCCTGACGTGCTGCGCGAGCCGGCGGCCTGGTCGCTGCTCGCCGGGAGCCTGGTCGGCCCGCGCGGGGTGGAGCGCCTGCGCCGCTTCAAGCCGGCCGGCTAGCGCCGTCCTCTAAGGTGCGCGTCCGCGTGCCGACGATCCTCCTCTACGGCGACACCATCCGGAATGCCGCGCTGCGGCACGAGGTGCCGCTCGAGATCCTCGACCCGTTCCTCTTCGTGGAGCGCGACGGCCGCCCGCTGTTGCTCGTGAACACGCTGGAGCGGGCGCGAATAGAGGCTGCGCTGCCGGCTGCGGAGCTGCTGCTCACCGATGAGCTCGGGATCTACGAGCTTGTCAAGGGAGGCATGCCGCGTGACGAGGCGGATCGTGAGGTGGTCGTCCGGGCGCTCGAGCGCTGGAAGATCGACGGGGCCGTCGTCGCCCCTGACCTGCCCGTTGCGCTGGCCGACCGTCTACGCGACGCCGGGGTGTCGCTGCGCATCGACCTGCGCGCAATCGAGGCACGGCGTCGTGCGAAGACGCCGCGCGAGCTGGAAGGCATTCGACGCGCGCAGCGGGCGGCGGAGGCCGGGATGGCGGCGGGCGAGCAGCTGATCAAGGCTGCCGAGCCGGCCGGCGGCCGGCTGATGCACGACGGCGAGGAGCTGACCGCCGAGGCGGTGCGCGCCGCGGTGCGAAGCGCGTGCGCGGCCGCGGGCGCGCCGGCGCCGCCCGACATCATGGTCGTGTCCGCGAACTCGGGCGGCGGTCACGACCCGGGTTCCGGCCCGCTGCCGGCGAACCTGCCGATCGAGATCGACGTATGGCCGCGCGACGAGGCGAGCGGCTGCTGGGCGGACATGACGCGGACGTTCGTCTCGGGAGAGGTGACACCCGACATCGCGAAGCTGCGTGACATCGTGCGCAACGCGCTCGAGTCGGCGCGCGCCGCGGCCCGCCCGGGCATCACCGGGCGCGCGCTGTACGACGTCGCCGCGCAGATCGTCGAGGACGCGGGCTACCCGACACAGCGCACGCGCGAGGCGGGCCAGACGCTCACGGACGGGTTCTATTTCAGCCTGGGCCACGGCGTCGGCCTGGAGGTACACGAGGCCCCTGCGCTCGGGCTCTCGGGCACGGAGCCGCTCGTGCCCGGCGACGTGATCGCGATCGAGCCGGGCATCGAGGGCCTCGAGGGAATCGGCGGCGTGCGCTACGAGGACCTGCTGCTGATCACCGACGACGGCTGCGAGACGCTCACGCGCTACCCGTACGACCTCTGAGCTAGAGGATCGTGCGCATGACGCCGAACGCCTCGGCGTAGGTGACGCCGATCTCGGTGCCGCGGATCGTCGCGAGCGCCTTCACGGAGTCGAGGCTGCGGATGTGCGGCGCAGGCCGGAACTGAGTCTCGTAGCGGCGCACGCTCTCGAGTTTCGTCTCCATGAACTCCGTGATGTCCACGTACGCCGGCCGTAGCGGCAGCGGGTCGCGCGCCCACTGGATCTTGGTCATCTCGTAGGTGAGGATGTGCGGCACGAGCCACTTGCCGAACTGCTCGCCGATCGGCCGGGCCGCCGCGAAGGCCGCGCCGAACACGGCGATGTGGTCCTGGTCGTAGTCCTCGCCGGCGGGCACGAGCAGCAGGTCCGGCCGGTGCTCGTTGATGCGCTTCTCGAAGAGGTCGACCAGGTCGCGGCGCGGCAGCGTGTCGAGCTTCTCGATCAGGTCCTGGTTGCCGTAGGCGATCTCGTACGAGCAGTCGTCGCCGAAAAGCTCGACCACCCGGTCGATCTCCTTCAGCCGCTCCTCGTAGCTCGTCTCGTGGTCGAGGCCCCAGTGATGGAAGCCGTCGACCGCGAGGTAGACGATGTGGATCCGGGCGCCTTCTGAGCCGAGCTTTGCGAGCAGGCCCGAACACCCCATCGCCTCATCGTCAGCGTGGGGTGAAAGGACCAGGACTGACTTCAACTGAGCGAAGCCGTGCGCTCTACGCGCGCGTCGCCGTGCTCGCGGTACTCCGCAGCCGTCTCGAGGATCAACTGGTCGAGCGATGCCCGGGGCTTCCAGCCGACCTTGGCGGCGGCTGAGAGCACCGGCAGCTTCTCGAAGGACTCGGCCTCCACGTAGAGCGGCCCGTGAATGGCCTCCGCATCCGCGTGGATGATCTCCGAGCTGCTGTCCACCAGCTCCTTCGTGCGCGCGGCGAGATTCCAGATCGTCGTCGCGTTGCCCGGGTTGCCCAGGTTGAAGATCGTGTCCCCCCCGGCGAAGGCGTCATCGAGGTTCTCGACCATGAAGCGGGCGAGATCCGACGCCGCGAGGAAGGCACGAACCTGGTCGCCGCCGGCAAAGACGGTGATCGGATCGCCGGCCAGCGCCTGCTGCACGAACGTGGGCATCACGAAGCCACCGGCGCTCGACTGGCGGGCGCCGGCGACATTGAACGGCCGCACGACGATCGCCTCGAGCCCGTGGACTCGCGTGTTGATCGCAGCCGCCTCGGTGAGAGTCTTCCCGATCGCGTACTCCAGGCGAGCGTTGTAGTTCGTCGGAACCACGATCGAGTCGGTTTCGGCGAGCTGGCCGCTGCGCCCGTAGACCTCAGCGGAGCTGAAGACGACGAGCTGGCAGTCGCCGGCGAGGCTCGCATCGATGACAGCCTGCGTGGTGGTGACGATCTCGATGCCGAGACGTCCCTGGTACTTCAGGATGCCCGCGGGTCCCACGTGCGATGCGGCGTGCACGACCGTCGCGTAGCCGGCAAAGTCGCCGCCCTCCGCGAGGTAGTCCTCTACGGGCTTGCGGATGACAGTGCACCGCGGATGCTCTTCGTATTCGTAGCCGTCCGTGACAGCCGCCACCATCGAGTCGATGATTACGACCTCGTCACCTCGAGCAAGGAATGCATCCGCGACGTGGGAACCGATGAAGCCGAGGCCCCCAGTCACGATCACTCGTTGCATTTGCGTCCCCCTATTTCCTTAAATGGCGGTCCGGGCCACGGTGGAGGCGTCTTCCTGACGCCGGGACACCCAAGCCCCATCCTTGAGGCCGATGCCGACCTATGCGAGATACAAGGGAAAAACTTCGGCTTGCATCGACTATGCCCTGAGTCCTGGGATATCGCAAGCGCTCTCGGTTGATTTGAAAAATTCCGGTGAATGCAGCTTGAACGCGCATCCGGGGGCCAGCTCCCGGCCCCTGCCCCGGCACTCTCGAATGTACCGCAGGTCCGCTGATCCCGCGACCGATTGGCCGGCGCGTTGACCACCGCCGCCGAGCCGCGCCCTGCCGCGCTTCCGCTTTCCGGTGGTGCCGATGGCGCCACCGTCCGGCTCATTCCGTTGCTCTCCGCCACCTGTCTGGCGCCCCCTGCGTATCTCCATCGGGTCCAGGGCCGTCTCGCCTCCGCTCGGGCCCTGGGCCTTGGTGTTTCCCGGGGCGAGTACGTGCGAATCCCGATCCAGAGCTTTTTAATCGAGCATCCCCGAGCTGGGCACGTGCTGGTGGACACGGGCTTCCACCCGTCCGTCGCGGTCGACCCGAAGAAGAACCTCGGCCGCCTCGGCACCATGGTCTTCAGCGGGATCGAGATGGACGCCGCCGACGCCGTCCCCGCGCGCCTGCGGGCGATGGGCATCGAGCCCCGCGACCTGGGAGTCGTGGTCATGACCCACCTCCACTCCGACCATGCGAGCGCGGTCTCCGAGTTCGGCGAGGCCACGTTCGTGTTCAGCCAAGCCGAGTGGGAGGCGGCCGCCGAGGCCGGCGGAGCTCGCCGGGGCTACGTGCGGAGCCAGTTCGACCATGCCTTCGACTACCGCACGATCGACTTCGACTCACCCGATGTCGACTCGTTCGCCAGCTTCGGCCGGGCGGTGGACCTGTTCGGCGACGGCAGCGTGCGGCTCGTGTACACACCCGGCCACACGCGCGGACACCTCTCCGTGATCGCTCGCCTGCGCGGCCGCGAAGTGCTGATCGCCGGCGACGCCATCTACACGATGCGCACCCTCCGCGAGGGGGCCCTCCCGTGGCTCTCCGACGACCAGCACCGCTTCAAGCGCTCGCTGCGGGAGATCCAGCTCTACGCGGAGCAGACCCCCGGCGCACTGATCGTGCCCGGGCATGACCTGGAGGCGTTCAGGGCCGCTGAGCTCGAGCTCAGCGCGGTACCACCGGGCGGCGAGTAGCGGCCTCGGCCGCGTCCATCGCCTTGCGCCCGGCGCGGCGAGCGGCGCGCGAGGCCCGAACGGCGCGCTTGCGACCACCCTCCTGGACGCCGTAGTAGAGCTTCTCGACCTCTGTGAACACGATGTTCGCCGCCGCCTGGGCCTGCTCGCGGGTGGGGTTGGCGACCGGCTCGAAGCGGATCGCATCGCCGTACTGCACGGTCACCTTCGGGAACTGCCCGCGCCTCCAGTTCCGCGCTTTCGCGGACCCCACGATCGCCGTCGGCACGACCGGAGCTCCGGTCTCGAGCGCGAGCCGCCCCACGCCCGGCTTCGCCTCTCCCAGGCGACCGCTCCGCGACCTGCCGCCCTCGAGGTACATCAGCACGATGTCCCCGCGCTCGAGCACCTTGTGCGCGGTCTGGAAGGACTTCTCGTCGCGCTGGCCGCGCCGCACGGGGAACACGCCGCCATGCGTGTAGATGAACTGCATCGGCCGAGCGAAGAGCTGCGACTTCGCCATGAACTGCACCTTCCGCCGCAGGTACACGGCGACGAAGAAGTGGTCGAGGAAGGAGAAGTGGTTCGGCGCGATGATGGCCGCACCGTGGCTCGGCACCTTGTCCGTGTCGATGGCCCGCGTCCGGTACACGAGGAGCATGACGGGCGTGAGGATCAGGCGCACGAGGTCGTAGATCCAGTCGGGACGCCGGCGCTGCGCGCGTTCGTAGAAACGGTCGAAGTACTCGGCCGGGCGCGGGTCTTTGTAGACCTGAGGCTTCACTCCTGGGCCTTCCTACCCGTCGGGGGCGGTTTCGTTACCCCGCTGCTCCCAGCCGCGGCTGTGCTCGAGCGCGCGGTGCCAGCCGTGAAGGAGCGACTCGCGCTCGTCGGCGGACATGCGCGGCTCGTAGCGCGCGCGCTCGCGCCAGATGCCCTGGACGTCCTCCTCGGTCCAGGTGCCCACGGCGACTCCCGCCAGGAAGGCCGCGCCGAGCGCGGTCGTCTCCGACACCTCCGGCACCACGACCGGCACGCCCAGCACGTCGGCCTGGAACTCCATCAGCCATCCGTTCACCGCGGCACCGCCGTCCGCGCGCAGCTCCTGGAGCTGCTTGCCTGCGGCTTGCTCCGTCGCCCGCACGGCGTCGACCGTCTGGTACGCGATCGACTCGAGCGCGGCCCGCGCCAGGTGGGCGCGCCCGCTTCCGCGAGTCAGGCCGACAATCGTGCCGCGGGCGTACGGGTCCCAGTGCGGCGAACCGAGGCCGGTGAGCGCGGGCACGAAGTAGACGCCGTCGTTCGAGCGAAGGGAGCGGGCGAGCGGCTCCGTCTCGGCGGCTTCGGAGATGATCCCGAGGCCGTCCCGCAGCCACTGCACCGCGGCGCCGGTCACGAAGATGCTGGCCTCGAGCGCGTAGTCCACGCGGCCGCTGGCGCCCCAGGCCACCGTGGTGAGCAGGCCGTCGGGCGGCTCTGGCGCCTGCGTTCCGGCGTTCTGCAGCACGAAGCTACCCGTGCCGTAGGTGTTCTTGCCGAGCCCCACCTGTAGGCAGGCCTGGCCGTAGAGCGCCGCCTGCTGGTCGCCTGCGACCCCAGCCACCGGCACGTGGCCGCCGAACTCGCTCGTGTGCCCGAAGACATGGGAGCTCGGGAACACGTCCGGCAGCGACTCCGCCTCCACGCCGAGCAGGCCGCAGAGCTCCTCGTCCCAGGAGAGCTCGTGGATGTCGAAGAGCAGCGTGCGCGACGCGTTCGTGTAATCGGTGGCCTGGTGGCCGGTGAGCTTGTAGATCAGCCATGAGTCGATCGTGCCGAAGCAGGCGCTCGGGTCCACCGCGGCCTCCTTGATCAGCCACTCGATCTTCGTGCCCGAGAAGTACGGATCGAGCACGAGCCCGGTGCGCGCGCGGAACAGCTCCTCGAGGCCCTCCTCGCGCAAGTCCGCGCAGCGCCCCGCCGTGCGGCGGTCCTGCCACACGAGCGCGCGGTGGAGCGGCTCGCCCGTCATCGGCTCCCACGCGACCACGGTCTCGCGCTGGTTCGTGATCCCGATCGCGTCGAGGTCGCTGCCGGCGATGCCGGCCGCGTCGAGCGCCTCGTGCGCAACGCGCCGCGTCACCTCCCAGATGTCGTGCGCGTCATGCTCCACCCAGCCCGGGCGCGGGAAGTGCTGCGGGAACTCGGAATAGGCGGCTCCCACCACCCCGGCCTCGTCGTCGAAGACGATGCACTTCGAGCCGGTGGTGCCCTGGTCGATGGCGAGGATCATCTGCGCGTAGCGTAAGCGCGCGCCATGTCCAAGAGCTGGCGCCCGCGGTGCGCGAAGCCTGCTGCGGTGCGCCCTGTGGCGCGGTGCTCGAGCTCCACCTCTACCTCGACCACGCGCATGCCGGCGCGGAGCGCGTCGATGTTCATGCCGGTCTCCATGCCAAAGCCGTGCGCGAACGGGAGGAGCTGCTCGACAAGCTCGCCCCGGATCGCGCGCTGTCCCGAGAGCGGCTGCTGGAGCTCGCGCCCGCAGCGCCGGCGCACCGCCCAGCGCGCGAAGCCGAGGGCGACGCCGAAGCCCCCGCCCACGCGCCTGATGAAGGCGGCGATCGCGACATCCGCCACCCCGTCCTGCACGGCATGGACGAGCGCGATGAGCTTCTCCGCGGTTCGCCCGAGGTCGCCGTCGCACAGCAGCACCACCTCGGGGGGATCGCCGGCGGCCAGCACGCGCTCCACCGCATGCGTCATCGCCCCGCCCTTCCCGATGTCGCGTCCGGTGCCGTGCACCTCGGCGCCCGCCGCGCGTGCAATCGCGGCGGTCTCGTCCGTGGAGCCGTCGTCCGCGACCACGAGGAGCGCGTCGGGGAACGTCGAGCGCAGCGCCGCCAGCGTGTCGGCGATGCGGTCGGCTTCGTTTCGAGCGGCCACGATCGCCGCAAGTTCCAGTCGCACGGGCGGGTATCGTGCCGCAAACCCGCGACCCAGGAGGAACACGGTTGCC
>JBJMLG010000168.1:0-8962 GCA_045805385.1 Thermoleophilaceae bacterium | reverse complement strand
TCGAGGACGCCGTCGCGTACCTGCATTGGACCGCATGGGACGGGCAGCCGCTCTCGGTGCTCGAGGCCATGGCGCGCGACGCCGTGGTGGTCGCGAGTGACATCCCTCCGAACCGTGAGGTGCTCGGCCCGGACCAGGTGTCCGCATCGGAGGACCAGGCGATCGAGCTGCTGCGGCGCGTCATATCGGACAGCGGCCTGCGGGATTCTCTGCTCGCCGAGCAGCGCCGCCGCCGTCGCGCCTATGGCGCCCAGCGCATGGTGGACCAGTGGCTCGAGCTGTACCGGCGCATCGCGCGAGCGCGCGCGACGCCGGCCGCTGCCGAGCAAGCCGGGATGGCTGGGTAAAGCCACTCGGGCGATGTGTCGATAGCACCACGCGACCCCCCCATCCGGTCGACGTGGACCCCACGCGGCAGTACCCTCGACGGAACCGCGTCGGGGAATCCTTCCCCAAACGTAGAATCAAGGTCGAATGGAACTCCGAGACTTCGTCGCGCTTGCGTGGAAGCGCCGCTGGTACGTCCTCTTCATGGTCGCGCTGACGGTCGGCCTCGGAGCCGCTTTCGCTGCGACCAAGCAGAAGCAGTACGAGTCCACCGCGACGATCGCGATGACTCCGAACATCAGCTCCGGACAGGGCTTCGTCGACCCGAACGCTCTCTCGGCGCTGATCCGGACCTATCAGCAGACCGCGCAGTCTGAGTTCAACATCCGCAAAGCCGAAGAGCTGGCGCACGGCGGGCTGCCCGGCACCTTGAGCACGTCGAGCGAGGCCGGCGCCGGCATCCTGAGGATCACCGGAACGGCCGACACGCCCACCGCGGCACAGACGACGGCGTGGTTCCCCACGCTCGCGTTCATGAACTCCCTGCGCAAGAACAAGCTTCTCGTGGCGCAGCTCGTGGACCGGCCCGGGAAGCCGGTCTCGCCGGTTCAGCCGCGGCCGCCGCTGATCATCGGCGTGTCGCTGATCCTGGGCCTCGGCGCCGGCCTCCTTCTCGCATTCGCGCTCGAGCAGTTCCGCCGCCGCGTGGAGACTCCGCACGATCTGCAGGACCTCACGCCCGCGCCGGTCATCGGCCGCCTGCCCAGGCAGCGCAGCCTCCAGCGCGGTGAGGCGCGTCCCATCTGGGAGGTCCCGAAGATGGCCATCCTCCAGGAGAGCTTCCGCTCGCTGCGCACGAACATCGAGTTCCTCACCGAGGGCAATCACACGGCGATCCAGGTCACCAGCGCGACCGCGGCGCAGGGCAAGTCCACGGTCGTCGCAAACCTCGGGATCGCGCTCGCGCAGATCGGGATCGAGACGATCGTCCTCGACGCCGATCTCCGCCGTCCGGTCCAGCACCGCATATTCGGGATCGAGAACAGCCGCGGCCTCTCCACGCTGATGGCGATTCCGGGCAGCAAGGTGCGTCCGCTGGCGACGCACTACCCGCACCTCTCCGTCGTGCCGAGCGGGCCCGTGCCGCCGAACTCCACCGAGATGCTGCACGTGCGCTTCCACGCAGTGCTCGAGGAGATCCGCTCCACCGGCGCGCTCGTGCTGATCGACTCGCCGCCTCTCCTGCCGGTCAGCGACGCGCGGCTGATCGCGCCACACGCCGACGGCGTGATCGTGGTGGTCGCCGCAGGTGCGAGCAAGCCCGGCACCCTCAGGAGCGCGTTCGAGAAGCTGCAGTTCGCGGAGGCGCGGGTGCTCGGCGTGGTGCTGAACCAGTCCGGTGAGGACTCCGACGGCGGCGGCGAGTACGACTACTACGTGTACGGCGAAGAGCCGCTCAAGAGCGGCACCCAGACAGGCAGCAGCAGAGCCGCCATACCGCAATGACCGCCAGGCTGCTGGGCGGCCGGGCTGTCCTCCTCCCAGCCGCCCTTCTCGCTCTCCTCCTCGCCTACGCGTCGGCTCTATCGCCTCTCAAGGCGCTGTTCCTCTGCTTGGTACTGGTCGCGGGGGCCGTGGCCGTCGCGAACGTGGAGTGGCTCTTCTATGCGCTCCTCGCAGCCTTCCCGTGGGAGGGCCAGCTGCACTACCCCACCCAGACGATCACGGTGGTGAAGCTGCTCGGCCTCCTGCTGATCGGTGCCTGGGTGCTGCGTGCCGTGCGTCACAACGAAACGCTGCGGACTTCCTCCGCCGTGCTGCCGGCCGCGCTTTTCGCCATGTTCGTGACGTTCTCGCTGCTGCTCTCCCCCGATATCGGCCTGGGCGTGTCGAAGTACCTGCGCTACGTCCTGTTCGTGGTGTTCTTCTACCTCGTCCTGCAGCTCACGCCGGAGCGCAAGGATGTGGTCCGAGCGCTGAAGGTGATCGCGCTGTCGAGCTCCGTCGCGGCAGTGATCGGGCTCGAGAACTTCCTCTTCAAGGGATTCGGGCGCGCGGGCGGCCCGATCAGCGACCCCAACGATTTCGCGTACCTGATGGTGGCGATGCTTCCGCTGATCACCTATCTCTTCGCGTCGGACAAGCTGCGCCGGCCACTCTGGGGCATCTGCTTCGTCGTGACCCTTGCGGCCATGCTGGCCACGCTCTCACGCGGGGCGATCGTGGGGCTCGTCGCTCTCGCCGTGTGGGCGATCGTGTCGCGCAGCCTGCGCCTCGGAGGCATCATCGTCGGCGTCCTCGCGGGGCTGGGCGTGCTGCTGCTCTCGTTCACGCTCTGGTCGTCGATCATCAACGAGAAGCTCCAGTCGAAGTCCCAGATCGCAGGGGCCAACGCGCAGTCGCGTCAGGCATTCTGGGCGGCGGCCGAGCGGATGTGGCTCGACCGGCCCGTGACCGGTGTGGGTCCGCAGCGCTTCGGCGAGCTTGCCAGCCAGTACGTGCGCAACAACCCGATCGACCTCGAGAAGCCGGTCGTGCACAACACGTACCTCGAGGTCCTAGCCGAATCCGGGCTGTTCGCCTTCCTCGCGTTCGTCGGCTATCTGATCGCTGTGTGGCGTCAGCTCGCCTCCGGAAGGCGCCGGGCGCGCGCCGCGGGGGATCAGGACAGCTGGCGGCTCAACACCGCGCTCCAGGCATCGCTCGTCGTGGCGACCGTGTCAGGCATGTTCCTCAGCGAGGAGCTGAGCGTGCCGTTCTGGCTCATCGGCGGCCTCGCCGCCACGGCGTCGGTAGTCGTGGCCAGCAAGAGCGAGGAGCCCGCGCCCGCGGCACCCGCTGAGGCCGCTCCAGCCGCGGCGTGAGGGTAGTGCTCATCACGTCGCTCGAGCGGGGCGGCCCGGTCGAGCACTCGCTGCTGCTGGCGCGTGAGCTGGCGCGGCTCGGGACGAACGTCGGCGCCGTGTGCGCCACGCCCGAGCTGCGGCGGCGCTTCGAGGAGGCGGGCGCGAGCGTCGCGGAGATCCCTCTGCGCAGGACGCTCGACCTGTCGGGAGCGCGCGAGGTGATGCGCTTCTGCGACGGCGCCGACGTGGTGCACGGGCAGGACCGCCGCAGCGGCTTCTGGGCGCGGCTGTGGCGGCGACCGAGGCGCCCCGAGGGCGGGCGTGCGGTCCGCGTGTACACGATCCATGGCGTGCCAGACCCCTACCTCCCGCCGCCTGTGGGCACGGACAATCCCGGGCTGCGGCACCGCCTCGCCTATCCGATCCTCGACGCGAAGCTGTGCCTGCGCGCAGACGCGCTCGTCGTGCCATCCGAGGAGGCCGCGGCGCGACTGGAGCGGGTCGGCTATCCGCGCGACCGCATGACGGTGATCCCGAACGGAGTGGAAGTGCCCGAGCAGCCCGCCCGGCGAGACGTGGGAGCAGTGGGCACTGTGTCGATGCTCGAGCCGGTGAAGGCGCTCGACGTGTTCGTGCGCGCGGCCGCGCGCATCGTGGCGCGGCGCGCCGACGCGCGCTTCGAGGTGTACGGGACGGGCCGCGACGAGCAGCGCCTGGCGGCGCTCGCGCGCGCACTCCGGCTGGAGGGGCGGCTCGAGTTCGGCGGCCACGTGCCGCTCGACCAGGCGCTCGCGCGGCTCTCGGTGTTCGTGCTGTGCTCCTGGTTCGAGAACTCACCGATGGGACTGCTCGAGGCGATGGCGTCCGGGGTGCCCGTGGTGGCGACCGCCGTCGGCGGGATCCCAGAGATCGCCGTGGACGGCACGGCGCAGCTCGTGCCGCCGGGCGACGAGGCAGCGCTCGCCGCCGCGATCGAGCGTCTGCTCGACGAGCCAGAGCTTGCAGCCGCACAGGCCCGCGCCGCGCGGGAGCGGGTGATCGAGCGTTACACGGCCGAGGCCAACGCGCGCGCGACGCTCGACCTGTACGAGCGCCTGCTGGAGTCGCGTCGATGAGCGTGCTCATCACCGTGTCGGACATGGGCGTGGGCGGCGCCGAGCGCATGGTGTCGCAGCTCGCGCGCACGTTGCGCGATCGGGGCCGCGAGACGGTGGTGGCCGCAGGCACGGGGCCGCTCGACCGCGAGCTCGAGGCCGCGGGAGTCGAGCGCGCGCTGCTGCCGCACAGCAGCAGGTCGCCCGTGCGCGCCGCCGCGGTAGTGGGCGCGCTGGCGCGCGTCACCAAGCGCGTGAGGCCGGAGCTCGTGCACGCGCACAACCCGCGCATCGCCGCGAGCTCGGTGCTCGCCGCCCGCGCGGCGCGTCCGTTCGGCCGCCCGCCTGTGCTTGCCACCTTCCACGGCGTGCTGCCGTCGGAGTACGCGGCCGCCGCCCGCCTGCTGCGGCTCGCCGACCACGTGGTCTGCGTCTCGGGGGAGATCGCCAAGACGCTGGAGCGCCGCGGTGTGCCGGGCGAGCGGCTGTCCGTGATCCCCAACGCGGTCGAGCCCGTCGAGCCGCTCGCGCCCGAGCGACTCGCGGCGCTCGATTCGGAGCTCCGGATCGGGGAGGCACCCGTGTTCTCGGTGGTCGCCCGGCTGGTCCCCCAGAAGGCCCACGAACGGTTCCTCGAGGCGGCGCGGATCGTGGCGGAGTCGCACCCCGAGACGCGCTTTCTAGTCGTCGGCGACGGTCCGCTTCGGGCCGAGATGGAGGAGCTCGCGCGCGAGCTTGGGGTCGCCGATCAGGTGCTGTTCACGGGCGCACGTGCAGACGCTCGCGACATCATCGCGCGCTCGCGCGCACTCGTGTTCTCGTCGAACTGGGAGGGCCTGTCGGTCGCCGCCCTCGAGGCGATGTCGGCCGGCGTGCCGGTGGTCTCCACCGAAGTCGAGGGCATGCGCGAGATGCTCGGCTCGGGCGCCGGGTTGATGGTCGGCCACGAGCCGCGCGAGCTCGCGGCAGCCATGTCGCGGCTCGTGGAGCGTCCCGACGAGGGCGAGCGGATGGGAGCGATCGGCCGCGACCTGTCGCGGACGGTCTACTCCCCGCCCGCGATGGCGGCGGCCTACGACGAGCTGTACGACCGGCTGATAGCCGCCCGCTAGTAGGCGAGCGCCGCCGAGCGCAGAGCAGGGCCGCCGCCGCGGGGCACCAGCACCACGCGCACGAGCGCCCCGGCCGGCGCAGTCACCCGCACGGTGGCCGCGCTGCGCGGGCGCTTCACCGCAGTGACCCGCCGCCAGTGCGCGCGGCCGTGCCGAGTCACGAGCCGCTCCGCGTACTGCGCGCGGAACAGCCGCGGCGCATAGGCCGCGAGCCGGATCTGCACATCGCGCGACACCGACGCACCGCGTGAGGCCGGAGCGGCGGGCGCCGAGGCTATGTGCACTGCCACCGCTCGGGAGGCACGCAGCATGTGGTTGTTCCTCGTAACGGCCGCGACCGAATAGCGGTGCGTCGCGCCGGCGACTGGACTGCGGTCGATCCAGCGGCGTCCGTGCGTGGTGCCCACGAGCCGGCCGTCGCGGAACACGCGGTAGCGACCGATGCGGCGCCCGCTCTTGGAGCGCGTCCACGTGACGCTCACGCTGCCCGGCGAGGCCGACGTGGCGAGCACGGACAGGCGCGAGCTCGGGCGGCGGGACGAGCCGGAGGGGCGTTGCGACGGACCCTTGGCCGTGCCGGGCGAGCCGGTGCTGCCGCCGTCACGCGTGAGGATCAGCGCACTCTGGGCGCCAAGCGTCGCGCCGGTCGCACCGGACAGGCCCGAGCCGGAGTAGCTGCCGCCGAACGACACGCTCTTGGCGCTGCCGGTCGGGTTCACGAGCACGAGTCCGTTGGTGAACGTCCGGCGGTGCACGCCGTCGGAGCCACGCGACTCCGCACCTGTCGGCTCGCCGATCGCGTAGTCGAACTCGGGGAACCAGTACTCGTTCGTGTAATCGCTCCCGACCTGGAAGTAGGAGTGGCCGCCGCCGCCGAGAAGCGTCGTGGCCCAGCCGAAGCGAGCAGCCGCGCGATCGCTCGCGGGGCCGTGAGCGATGCCGAGGAAGAGCTTGTTCTTCGCCTCGGCAGCCTTCACCTGGGCGAGCTCCTTCTCCCACTGCCACTGGTCCGAATAGCCCTCGCCCGCCTTGTTGCCCCACTTCGTGAACATCTCGTCGAGCATGCCGTTCAGGTCGTCGAGCCAGGGCGTGACCACGTCCGAGTACTCCGTCCAGGTGACGTTGGCGACCGCCAGCTTGCCCGCCGCCTGGATCCGCGGACCGATATATCCGACGGCGTCGGACATCGCGCGCCCATAACTCGAGTCGCCCGGGTACTCCTGCACGTCGCTCGGGTCGTGCTGGAACTTGATGGTGGCTGACACGTCGTCGAGCAGCACGCCGTCGAAGCCGGTCTTGTTGAGCTCGGCGATCACGTTGTCGGCGAAGGCCTGCTGGTAGTCCCGGTCGCCGATGTCGGCCGCCCAGAGCCACTTCCAGGTCCAGGAGGTGAAGCGGCTGCCCGCCTTGTTGTGCAGGAACCAGGACTCGTGCGCCTGGGCCTGCGACCACGTGACGCCCGATGCCGAGACGCCGCCTGAGGCAGCGCCGTCGCTGATGAAGCCGAGGTTCTTGTAGGCGAGCACCTTGATATTCGGGTCGGAAGCCTTGAGCTGCCTGAGCAGCCCCGTCTGCCAGGGCTGGAGGATCACGATGGCGCTGTGCCCGGTGTTCTGCGAGGAGGCGGCGATCGACGGGCTCGAGTCGATGGCGTAGCGGAAGTGGCCTGCCGCGGCGGCCTGCGCGCCCGCGGGCAGCGCGAGGGCGAACGCCGATGCGATGAGAATGGGGAGGGTCCTGGTGCGCAAGCGCGTGGTCCTTTCGGCAGCTGGGCCATCTCAGAGAGACCCCTGGCTTTGCGACCCCGCCTCGCGGCGGGTGTGCCTTTGTCGAGGAGCACGCGAGCGCTCCCCCTGCACTAGTTGTGCTCGGAGATTGTGCCCACGCCCTTGGACCCCCTAGACACTTCTGGACGTTTGTTCTAGTCCTGGCGTCCAGCCGGCCGCGCGCCCGCGGAGCTGGTTTGAAGCCGCCTAGCGAGTCGCGGCCAGGCGGCAGCCGAGAATTTTTCGGCCGAGCGGGAACCGGCCGATGCGCCGGCCGAGTCCGCCTAGGCGCTCGAGGAGCGCTTCAGACGCCGTCAGCAGCCGCACTGGGAAGCGCAGATGGAGCGGGCCGAGCTTCACGAAGGCCTGCACGTGGCTGAAGCCGGTTTCGCGGAGCAGATCGACCAGCTCCCGGTTCGTGTACTCGCGGAGGTGGAAGCCCGTGGGCACGTCGTCGAAGAACATCGAGATGTCGTGCGGGCCCGACAGGCGGTTCGGCGTTATGAACACGTAGCGTCCGCCGGGCCGAAGAGCCGCGTGGATCTGGCGCAGTTGCTCGCGCGCGTCGTCCGGGTGAAGGTGCTCCATCAGCTGGTCGGAGAAGACGACGTCTGCCGAGCCGGGCGCGACGGGGATGCTGCGACCGTCGGAGATGATCAGGTCGAAGTTGGGGGGCTTGCCTTCTGTCGGAGCGATCTCCGCCGACACGTCGATGGCGTGCACGTGGGAAACCTGGCGCGCGACCTCGAACGCGAGCGCGCAGTCGCCGGCGCCGATCTCGACGTAGGTGTCGCCGGGCGATAGGAACGGTTGGAGTAGCCGGAGCTCCTCGCGCATCCTGCCCTCCTGCGCCTCGCGGCTCGCCTTGCGCTCGTTCTGCGGATGGTCTGGAACCCTCCGGAACAGCTCGTCGTACACCTCCGAGTAGAGCCTCGCGCGTTCCTCCCACTCGGACTCGCGGAGACGGTCGGCAAGCTCCCGCTCGATCTCGTAGTGACGCCGCAGCGCCTCCGGTGACCTGCTCATCTCGCCCATTTTAGGCCCGCCTCGCCAGCTCGCGATAGAGCTCGGCGGCCGGCTCGAGCGCGCGCGCCCAGCGGTAGTCCTCGGCCAGCTCGCGGCCGGCAGCCGCCATTGCCGGCAGGCGGGCCGGGTCGGCGAGAAGCTCCGCGGCGCTCCGGGCCAGCTCCGCCGGCTCGTCGGCCACGACGCCGTGCTCACCGTCGCGGAACCCGACGCCCTCCACTCCCAGCGAGGTGCCCGCGACGGGACGCGCGGCGGCGAGCGACTCGAGCACCTTCAGCCTGGTCCCTCCGCCCTGCCAGATCGGCACGACCGTGATGCGGCTGCGTGAGAGCTCCTCCGCCATGTCCTCGACCACGCCGACGAGCTCGACGCGCTCGGCGCCCGCGACCGCCCTTTCGATCTCCTCCCCCGCGCCCTTCCCGGCGAGCCGCAGCCGCGCTTCCGGCCTCGCCGCGGCCAGCAACGGCCAGCCCTCGCGCAGGAAGCGCAACACACCGTGAGCGTTGGGGGCGTAGTCGAACTGTCCGAAGAACAGAACCTCCTCCCCGGCCGGCGCCTCCGCCCGGACCGAGAAGAAGGCGTCATCCACGCCGTTGGGCGCGACGAGGAGGCGCCTGGCGCGACCGTCGACCGTTGCCGCGTCCGCGTCCGAGACGCAGACCACGGCGTATGCGCGAGGGAACGCCCGTCGCTCCACGCTGCGCATCGCGAGCGACCGATTCCACGCCCGCGCCCAACCGAGACTGAGCGGCCGCTCGCCGGCTGCGACGCTCCGGAGCATCTCCGAGTCC
>JBJMLG010000167.1:0-9011 GCA_045805385.1 Thermoleophilaceae bacterium | reverse complement strand
GTTGCTGCGTCACGCTTTCGCGCATTGCGCAAGATTCCCCACTGCTGCCTCCCGTAGGAGTCTGGGCCGTGTCTCAGTCCCAGTGTGGCTGATCGTCCTCTCAGACCAGCTACCCATCGCAGCCTTGGTGAGCCGTTACCTCACCAACAAGCTAATGGGCCGCGGGCCCATCCCGATGCGGAGGCCGAAGCTACCTTTAGTCATTTCCCTTATGGGAAGTGACCACATCCGGTATTAGCCCGAGTTTCCTCGGGTTGTCCCGGTCATCGGGGCAGGTTACCCACGTGCTACTCACCCGTTCGCGGCTTTGCCCCAGGCCGAAGCCTGGTTCGTCGCACCACTTGCATGTGTTAAGCACGCCGCCAGCGTTCGTCCTGAGCCAGGATCAAACTCTCCGTGAAAGAACTGCGTGTCACACCGGCGCCACGAGGGCACCGGGATTCACTGTCTCATTCAGAGAGTCGTCTATTCGTATGGCCGGCCTCCGTACACCTGGCTGCCGACCCGAAAAGACGGGTGTGTTTCTTTGTGAACCAACCCCGCTGCCGAAGCGGCAGGGCGGTTTCAGGCTTGGACGCGATCGGAAGCTCGTCGCGAGCTCCGCGATCGCACACGCTGTTGAGTTTTCAAAGACCGTCGCGCCTCTTGGGCTGCGGGGACTCCGCAGTGTAGCGCTCCCCCTGCTGTGCGCCCATCAAAAAGGCCTCCCCATCCGAGGAGGCCCAGCGGTCCGGCTCGCCGTTACCAGCGCCCTTACGCTCTGACTTCCTCCAGGGTGGTCCTAATGCGGGCCATACAGGGACCGGGAAATATAGCGACCGGAGGGGCAGAGCGTCAACGATCGCACGGCCACACGGCGCCAACATCCCGCCTGGTCAGTGCCCGTCGGCGGAGCCGCGGAAGCGCTTGAAGCGCCGCTTGCCAAGCTGGAGCACGGCCCCATCGAGCCGCTCGGGCGGCATATCGAGGTCGTCCGGGGACAGCGGCTCGCCGTCGAGCTTCACGCCGCCCTGGGACAGCAGCCGCCGCGCCTCCGAGGCGGACACCCCAAACGCGTCCCGGATCAGGGCCGGCATGTGCACGCTGTCGCCGTCCGGGAGCGGAGCCTCCTCGATCTCGTCCGGCATCCCGCGCTCCACGTGCAGGCGGTCGAAATGGGCCTCCGCCTCACGTGCCGCGTCCGGACCATGGAACCTCGACACCAATTCACGCGCGAGGGCCCGCTTCGACTCTACGGCCGGGCGGTCCGGGTCGAAGGGCTCGTCGAGCAGCAGCTCGTAGAAGGTGGGCATCGCCTCGTCCGGCACGCGCATGAGCTTGCCGAACATCTCCTCGGGCGGATCCGTGATGCCCACGTAGTTGCCGGCCGACTTGGACATCCGCTCCACCCCGTCGATCCCCGGCAGGATCGGCATCGTGAGCACCGATTGCGGGCTCTCCCCGTACGCCTCCTGGATGTCGCGCCCGAGCAGCAGGTTGAAGAGCTGATCGGTGCCGCCGAGCTCCACGTCGGCGTCGATCGCCACGGAGTCGTAGGCCTGGAGCAGCGGGTAGAGCAGCTCGAGGATCGAGATCGGCTCCTCGGCCCGGAAGCGCTTCTGGAAGTCGTCGCGGTCCAGGATCCGCGCGACCGTGGGGATGCGGGCGAGCCGGAAGAAATCCTCCATCGGCATGTCGAGCCACTCGCCGTTGCGGCGCACCTCGGTGCGCTCGGGGTCGAGCACCTTGAACGCCTGCTCCTGGAAGGTGGCGGCGTTGCGGTCGATCTCCTCGGGCTCGAGCTGCGGCCGCGTGGCAGAGCGCCCTGACGGGTCGCCCACCCGGCCGGTGTAGTCGCCGATGATCAGCACCACGGTGTGGCCGCGGTCCTGGAACTCCCGGAGCTTCCGCAGCACGACGGTGTGCCCAAGGTGGATGTCGGGCGCGGTCGGGTCGATCCCGAGCTTCACGCGAAGTGGGCGGCCTTCACCCAGCTGACGTTCGAGTGCCCCTTCGGGAAGCGCGTCCACAGCATTACGGGTGAGGAACCGCGCGTCCGAGAGCGGGCTTTCCGTCACGGGGCCAATGCTAGACTGCCGAGCCGCGCCGGACGGAGCGCAAGGGTCGCCGCCCCGCCGTCCGCCTATGGGCAGCGACTCGCTGTTCTTCCCCGCTTCTCATGCCGGATTCAACGCCGCCGACAGTGCTCAGGCCTGTGCCAGGTACGCCCGCCCCGTCGCCGGGCGTCGTGGGCTCCGAGAATGGGCGCGTGCGAGAGGCGAAGCCGAAGCTGAAGAAGCTGCGGCTCGCTCTCGTGCTCTTCGGCCTGGGCGTGCTCGCGATCATCTCGACGATCTTCGGGATGATGATGGCGGTCGCCAGCGAGCTGCCGTCGCTCGAGAACAAGGCGGAGTTCCGAGCAGCTCAGAACTCGGTCCTGCTCGCCGGCGACAAGCGGGGCACGCAGATCGCGAAGCTCACCGGCAATCAGAACCGCATCCTCGTGGGAGAGAACGACATCTCCCCGAACGTGAAGAACGCCGTGATCGCGATCGAGGACCGGCGCTTCTACACGCACAAGGGAGTGGACTATCGCGGCATCGCTCGAGCGGTGATGGCGGACGTGCTCCACAAGGGCGCCGTCCAGGGAGCGTCGACGATCACGCAGCAGTTCGTGAAGAACGCGCTGGCTGCACAGGGCAACCGCACGGTGTTCGAGAAGCTCCGCGAGGCGGCGCTCGCCTACCACCTCGAACGGCAGTGGTCGAAGCAGAAGATCCTCACCGAGTACCTCAACACCATCTACTTCGGCAACGGCGCCTACGGCATCGAGTCCGCGGCCCGCACATATTTCGGCGGCGCCCAGACGAAGTACAACCCGAACTACCGCGCGGCTCGGTTCCTCGATCCGGCTCAATCCGCGCTGATCGCCGGCGTGATCGCCTCGCCGAGCGCCTACGACCCGCTTCAGAATCCGCAGCACGCGCGAGAGCGCCGCGACCAAGTCCTGAAGAACATGCTCGCGCAGCACATGATCACGGCGAGCCAGTACCAGGAGTCGATCACGGAGGCGCTTCCCTCGCGAGCGAGCATCAACCCGCCGAAGCCGGAGTCCTCGCAGCCGTACTTCTCGAGCTGGGTGACGCAGCAGGTGGTGGACCGCTACGGCTCGGGCCGCGTGTTCGGGGGCGGCCTCAAGATCAAGACGACGCTCGACCCGCAGCTGCAGACCGCGGCCGAGAGCGCCATCCGCAACCGCCTTGCCGGCCTCGGAATCACCGCTTCGATGGTGGTGATCGAGAACAAGACCGGAGAGGTCAAGGCGATGGTGGGCGGCAACAACTTCGAGAACAAGCCGTTCAACCTCGCGACCAACGGCCACCGCCAGCCGGGCTCCGCGTTCAAGCCTTTCACCCTGATCGAGGCGCTCGAGAAGGGCTACGGGCCGGGCAGCGGCTTCACCTCCGCCCCGCTCGACATCAAGGTCCCGCACGGCAACGGCGAGCACTTCATCGTGCACAACTACAACGACTCCTACGCCGGGGTCACAAACCTGGCGGCCGCTACCGCGCACTCGGACAACTCCGTGTATGCCCAGCTCGGCATTCGCGTCGGCACGAAGAAGATCGCGCGGCTCGCGCAGCGAATGGGCATCCGCACGCGTGTGTCCACGAACTGGGCGATGACGCTCGGCGGCCTGCGCACGGGCGTCAGCCCGCTCGAGATGGCTTATGCCTACTCGACGATCGCGAACGACGGCAAGCGCGTCTCGGGCAGCTTGAGCGCTTCGAAGCTGGGTCCGGTGGCGATCGAGTCGGTGAAGACTCCGGGCGGCAAGACCGTCGACGAGAACACCAAGCGCTCGAAGCAGGTGATCCCGCAGGGCGTGGATCAGCAGGCCAAGCAGCTCCTCGCGGGCGTGATCAACAACGGCACGGGCACCGCCGCGAAGCTGCCCGAATTCGCCGCCGGCAAGACGGGCACGACGGAGAACTACGGCGACGCCTGGTTCGTGGGCTTCAACGACCAGTACACGGTGGCCGTGTGGGTGGGCTATCCGGACAAGCTCAAGCCGATGCTCACCGAGTTCCGCGGCAAGCCGGTGGCCGGCGGCACCTACCCGGCGCTGATCTGGCGCGACTTCATGATGTCGGCGATCGCCATCCGCGATTCCCGCAATCCCAAGAAGACGCCGACACCGCCCCTGAGTCCCACTCCGGGCGCGATCGCGCCCGCCCCGGCCGCGCCGGCACCCACGGCGCCTACGCAGCCTCAGACCGGCGGCGGCACCCAGGCGCCCGGCGGCGGCGGAAACGGCGGCGGCGGTGGTGGTGGTACGAAGCAGCCGACGCAGCCCACGCCGCCCAAGCAGCCGGCCCCCGGTGGCGGGGACACGGGCGGCGGCACCGGCGGCACGGGTGGTGGCGGGGGCGCCACTCCACCGCCCGGAGCGGGCACCGGCACCGGCACGGGCGCCGGCACAGGCACGGGCACGGGCTAGGCCCGCTTGACCCATCGCCCGGGGCGGTGGAGGGTAGGCACGTGTCGAGCGATCGCAACAAGGAACTCGTGCGGCGCCTCTACGAGGAGGCCTGGGGCCGCGGCGAGCTCGACGTGATCGACGAGCTGTTCGCCGACGAGTACGAGCGGCACGACCTGCGCCCGCTGGCCACGCGGCCCGGCCCAGCCGGGCAGCGCCAGATCGCGGAGGACTTCCGCACGGCGTTTCCCGACATCGAGATGACCGTGGACCTGCTGCTCGCGGACGGCGACTACGTGGTCGCGCGCTGGACGGGCGAGGGCACGAACACCGGGCCCTGGGGCGGCGGCGGGCAGGCAACCGGCCGCCACGCCAGCATCTCGGGCGTGAACATCTTCCGCTTCGAGAACGGCCGCGTGGTCGAGGTGTGGAACCATCGCGACGACCTCGGGATCATGGAGCAGCTCGCGGCGCCGATCTACAGCGGCGGGGCCTAGGCCGCTCGCCGTGCGCGGGCGCGCATGGCCGGCGGCAGCGGGCGCGACACCGAACTGCTCGTGGCGTCGCAGAAGCGCCACGGCAGGTCCACCGCGCGCGTGATCCCGATCCGCTCGCCCAGTACCACCTCAGGCGGGCGCGAGTCCGCCGGCCGCGGAAGGAAGTCGATCGGCCCGCCGCCCGTCAGCGGGGTGCCATTGAGGTCGAGCCAGATGCCGAGCGCCTGCGTGAGCTTCCCGGGCCCCGAGCAGAGATCGTTTACACCGTCCACTCGCCGGCGCAGTCGCATCAGCTCGATGCCGTCGATCGGCTCGAGTGCGCGAATCAGCACCGCTGCCCCCAGACCCTCCTCCTCGGACACCGCGTTGAGCATGGCGTGGATCCCATACGAGCGGTACACGTAGGCGTTCCCAGGCGGGCCGAACAGCACCTCAGTGCGCGGCGTGAGCCCGGCGTAGGCGTGGCAGGCCGGCTCCTCCTCGTGGTAGCTCTCGACCTCCACGATGCGCCCCGAGGTGTCGCCGTGGCGCACGGTGCAGCCCACCAGGTCACGCGCGACCTCGTGCACCGAGCGGTCGTAGAAGCTGCGCCGCCGAGGGTCGCTCACGCGCTCGCCTCCGCGAGCACGTGCCGCGCCTGGGCGAGCTGCTCCTTGACCCGGCTGAGCGAGGTGCCTCCCTCCGAGACCTTCGACTCGAGCCAGGCATGCTCCCCGAGCAGCTCGTGGAACCCGGGCACGAGGTGCTCGGAGACGTCGCGCAGCTCGTCGTCGCTGAACTGGGACAGGCTCCGGCCACTCTCGACGGCCCGGCGTACGAGCCCGGCGACGATCCCGTGCGCCTCCCGGAACGGCACCCCGCGGGTCACGAGCATGTCGGCAACGTCGGTGGCGGCGAGGAACTCGTCCGACGCCGCCTCGGCGAGCCGCTCGCGGTTGAAGTGGACGTCACGCAACATGCCGGTGGCGGCCGCGAGCGCGAGCTCGATGGTGTCGACGGCGTCGAAGAGGTGCTCCTTGTCCTCCTGGAGGTCCTTGTTGTAGGTGAGCGGCAGCCCGTGCAGCACGCCGTGGAGGCCCACAAGATGCGAGGCGACGCGCGGAGCCTTCGCGCGCAGCAGCTCCGCGGCGTCCGGGTTCTTCTTCTGAGGCATGATGCTCGAGCCCGACGCGAACGCATCCGAGACCTCGCAGAAGCGGAACTCCTCGCTCGACCAGAGCACGATCTCCGCGCCGAGCTGCGACAGATGCGTGGCGCAGGTGGCCGCCGCGCTCACGTAGTCGATCACGAAGTCGCGATTGGAGACGGCGTCGATCGAGTTCTCGGCGATGCCCGGGAACCCTAGGTCCTGTGCGACCGACATGCGGTCGGTCGAGAAGTTCACGCCGGCGAGGGCGCCCGCACCGAGCGGCAGCTCGTCGGTGGTGCTCAGCACGAAGCCGAAGCGGTGGAAGTCGCGCCGCAGCTTCCAGAAGTACGCGAGCAGGTGGTGCGAGAGGTACACCGGCTGCGCACGCTGGAGGTGCGTGTAGCCAGGCATGGGCCAGTCGATGTGGCGCTCGGCGTGGTTCTCGAGCACCCCCATCAGCCCGAGGATCGCCTCGCGCGCGCGGAGCGCGTGGGCGCGTACGAACAGCGTCACGTCGGTCGCGACCTGGTCGTTGCGGGAGCGGGCGGTGTGCATCTTACCGCCAACAGGGCCGATCAGCTCCGTGACTCGGCGCTCGATCGCCATATGGATGTCCTCGTCGCCGGCCTTGACCTCGAAGCTGTCGTCGTCGATCTCGCGCTGGACGGACTCCAGCCCGCGCTCGATCTCCACCGCGTCGGCCTCGGGGATCACCCCGCAGCGCCCGAGCATCCGCACGTGCGCGCGCGACTGCTCGATGTCGTAAGGCGCAAGGCGGTAGTCGAACGACACCGAGGAGTTGAGCGCCTGGAAGACCGGGTCCTGCGGCTCTGAGAAGCGCGACATGGGCGCGCAGTCTACGAAGCGCCGACGCGCCACCGTAGGATTGCCGCCCATGAGAGCGCTCGTGATCGGCGCAACCGGCAAGATCGGCAACGCGCTCGTGCACCTCCTGGCAGAGCGCGGACACCAGGTGCGCGCGCTGCTGCGAGATCCGGATCGCGGCTCGCCGCTCCTGCCCGCGGGCGCGGAGACCGTGCAGGGCGACGTGACCGATCCGCCCTCGCTGCGGGCCGCCGTGGAGGACTGCGATGTGGTGTTCAACGCGATGGGTCTCCCCGAGCAATGGCTCGTCGACGAGCTTGACTTCCACCGGGTGAACGCGGTGGGAAGCGAGAACGTGACGAAGGCCGCGCGCGAGGCCGGCGTGCCGCGCCTCGTCCACACGAGCACGATCGACGTGTTCCACGCCGAGCGCGGCGCGCGCTTCGACGAGAGCGACGTGGCGGCGTACCCCAAGGGCACGGCGTACGAGCGCTCCAAGCAGGAGGCCGAGCGGCTGGTGCTCGCCGCCGCGGGGAACGGCCTGGAGGTCGTGATCGCCAACCCGGCGGGCGTGTACGGCCCGGGTCCCGGCGGCCCCGGCAGCTCGTTCGAGGAGAACATGATGCGGCCGCTCGTGAGGAAGCGCCTGCCCGCGGTGCCGCCCGGCGGGATGGGCGTGAGCTTCAACCGCGGCGTGGCCGACGCCCACCTGCGCATCGCCGAGCGCGGCAGGCCCGGAGAGCGCTACATCGTCTGCGACCGCCACGCGACGCTGAAGGAGCTCGCCGACAGCGTCGTCCGGCTCGCGGGCCGCGGCCGCGTGCCTCCGGTCCTGCCGGTGCCGGTTGCGAAGGCGATGGCCGGAAGCGGCGAAGCGCTGTCTCGCCTGATCCGCAGGCCTCCCCTCCTCCCCAGCGGCCAGCTGCACTTCTTCCTGTGGGACGCGGCGCCGGACTCGAGCAAGCTGCAGGAGGAGCTCGGCTGGGAACCGACACCGCTCGACGAGGGGCTCCGCATCACCCTGGCGGAGCTGGATCCGCCGCTTGACTGAGACCGTGGTGCCGACCATCCGTGGTGCGCGTCCTGAGGACCGCGACGCCGTCGCCGACCTCATCTACCTGACCTCGGGGGACGCCTACGACCTGTTCGCCGGCGACCGAACGTCGGCGTTGCAGATCATCCGCGCCGCGTTCGAGCAGGACGGCACCGATGCGAGCAGAGAGGTGGTCACGGTCGCCGAGCTGGACGGCCACGTAGCCGGGGCGATGGCGGCCTTCCCCGTGGCGGAGGGCCGCGACCGCTCAGGGCGCTTCCTGTGGATGGTGCTGCGGATGCGCCCGCCGTGGCGCTGGAGCGGCGTGCTCCGTCTGTGGTGGGCCGGTGCACGCGGCGGTCCGCGGCCGCCGATGGACTCGCTCTACGTGGACGCCCTCGCCACCGACCCGCAGTTCCGCCGCCGCGGTGTGGCTCTCGCGCTACTCGGAGAGGCCGAACGCGCCGCGCGCGAGCGAGGGCTGGGCCAGGTCGCGCTCGACACCGCCGCGAAGAACAGCGCCGCCCGGGCGCTCTACAAGCGCGCCGGCTTCGCGATCACAGAGGAACGGGCCGCGACCGGGCCGATACCGGCGCTAGTGGGCTTCTCGAAGCGCGTCGACTGAGCGGGTGAGCGCGCGCTCCACGACCTCGCGGAGCGCCTCCGCCACCCGCTCCACCTGACCCTCGCTGAGCTGCGGGAAGAACGGCAGCGCCAGCGAGCGCTCCGCGACGTCCTCGCAGACGGGAAACTCCCCGGGCCGGTGCCCGAAGCGCTCGCGGTAGAAGCTCATCAGGTGGATCGCCGGCAGGTAGGGCTTCGAGTCGATACCGCGGGCGCGCAGCTCCTCGATGGCGCGGTCGCGCGGCACGCCCCTGGGAAGCTGGACGACGTAGACGAACCAGCCGCGGCGGTTGCCGTCCTCGTCCGGACAGGGGAGCCCGAGGCGGTCGATGCCGCCCAGCGCTTCGTTGTCGAGCTCCGCCACCCGTGCGCGTGCGGCGAGCAGGTCGTCGAGCCGCTCCAGCTGGGCGAGCCCGAGCGCGCAGGCGATGTCCGACAGGCGGT
>JBJMLG010000166.1:0-8764 GCA_045805385.1 Thermoleophilaceae bacterium | reverse complement strand
GGTGCGCGCACGCGCCTCCCGGCCAACACTAACCGCGTGATGGTGCCGGCGCCACTGATCGGCGCCGCGCCTCGCTCGGGCAGGTAGGACCGACCGACGCGAGCGACGGGACTCGAACCCGCGACCTCCGGCGTGACAGGCCGGCGCTCTAACCAACTGAGCTACGCCCGCTGAGCGCCTTACGTTAGCGAAGGGTCTGAGCGAACGGCTACGTGCTCCTCGACGTCTTTTCCGTCGCGGCGGCCTGTGATCGCCGGCACTTTTGAAGCGGTAGCCGATCCGATCGTTTGGAGAAAGCGGCTACTCGGCCGCGGCGGCTGCGGCGCGCTCGAGCGTGCGCTCCATCAGCTCGCGATGCACGCTGCGCGTGCCTCCGCGCCTGCGCTGCCAGGCGGCGGAGGTGTCGAGCACCCAGGCGTTCGTGTCGTCCGCGAGGCAGCGCTCAAATGTGTCCTGTACCTCCGCGAGAAGCTTCTCGTCGAGGATCGGGACGAGCATCTCCACGCGGTTGTCGAGGTTGCGCGGCATCAGGTCGGCAGACCCCATGAAGCAGATTCGCTCGTCGCCGCGCTCGAACTGGTACAGGCGCGAGTGCTCCAGGAAGCGGCCGACGATCGAGACCACGCGGATGTTCTCCTGCGGGACGAGACAGCAGATGCCGCGCACCATCAGGTCGATCGGCACGCCAGCCTCGGCGGCCTCGTACAGCGCGTCGATGCAGCGGCGGTCCACGAGCGAGTTCATCTTCATCACGATCCGCGCGTGCTCCCCGCGCTGATGCGCGGCCGTGGTCTCGCGGATCTGCTCGATCAGCGACTCGCGCAGATTTGACGGCGCGACCAGCACCTTGCGCTGCCGGTTCAGGCGCGCGTATCCGGTGAGCAGGTTGAAGAGGTCCGCGACGTCGGCCGTGATGTCCGGGTCGGTGGTGAACAGCCCGTAGTCCTCGTAGAGGCGTGCCGTGACGGCGTGGTAGTTGCCGGTCCCGATCTGCACGTAGTGGCGCACGCCGCCGCCCTCGCGGCGCACGATCAGGAGCGCCTTCGCGTGCGTCTTCAGGCCTGGCAGCCCGTGTACCACGTGAGCCCCCGCCTCCTCCAGCGCGCGCGCCCAGCCGATGTTGCGGCGTTCGTCGAAGCGCGCCTTCAGCTCCACCAGGCACACCGCCTGCTTGCCGCGCTCCGCGGCCTCGATGAGCGACGGCACGAGCGTCGAGTCGTCGGAGGTCCGGTACACCGTGAGCTTGATCGCGAGCACGTCGGGATCGCGCACGGCCTGTGCCACGAAGCGCTCCACGCTGCCCGCGAACGAGTCGTACGGGTGGTGCACGAGGATGTCACCCTTCCGCATCGCGGCGAACACGTCCACCTCCTCGCGCTCCTCGTCGAGCAGCTCCGGCTTGGTGACCGGCGTCCAGGGCGGGTCGCGCAGCTCCGCGTGGCCCTCCAGGCCGTGGATCTCCCACATGTCGCTGAAGTCGAGCAGGCCGTCCACGTCGTAGACCTCGCGCTCCTCCACGTCGATCCACTCCACGAGCCGCTCGCGCAGCTCGGGGTCGAGGTCGGTGGACACCTCGAGGCGCACGACCTCGCCGAAGCGGCGGCGGCGCAGCTCGTCCTCGACTGCGCGCAGCAGGTCGTCGGCGTCGTCGGAGACGCTGAAGTCCGCGTCGCGGGTCACGCGGAACACGCTGTGGTGGACGACCTCCATGCCGGGGAAGAGCGCCCCGAGATGGCGGGCGATCACGTCTTCGAGCGGAACGAACACGCCATCGCCGATCGGCATGAAGCGCGGCAGCACCTCCTTCGGCACCTTCACGCGCGCGAACGTCTCCGTGCCCGACACGGGGTCGCGGACCCAGACGGCGAGACTGAGCGAGAGGTTCGAGATGTAGGGGAACGGCCTGCCGGGACCGACGGCGAGTGGGGTGAGCACGGGGAAGATCTGCTCGCGAAACACCTTGTCGACCGCCGAGAGCTGCACCTGGTCGCAGGTCTCGCAGGACACGATGCGGATGCCCTGCTCGGCCAGCAACGGCCTGATGTCGGTCTCGAACAAGCCGGTGAGCCGGTTGCAGAGCCCGCGCACGCGCTCGGAGATGGCGTCGATCGCCTCCGAGGGGGTGAAGCCGTCCGCCCCGCGGACGTCGATCCCGGCGTCGACCTGATCGTGCAGCCCCGCCACGCGGACCATGTAGAACTCGTCGAGGTTCGACGCGTAGATCGCCATGAACTTCGCCCGCTCGAGAAGCGGCGTCGACTCGTCCTCGGCGAGCTGGAGCACGCGGTCGTTGAAGTCGAGCCAGGAGAGCTCGCGGTTCGCGTAGCGGGTGGTCTCCGTCGCCTCCTGTGTGCGCGCCGCTTGGGTCATCCTGCGCCGTCCTCTCCGGCGAGTGAGCTCTCGAGCTCCTGGCGGAACCCGCCGGCTTCGAGCTTCGCCCAGCGCTCCGCGAAGCGCTCGTGGAGAAGTGCGCGGCGGGCTTGCAGCCACGTTCTCAGTGACTCTACTCCCCGGTAGCGGGTGCGGTTCGGCGCCGCGCGCACGAGCGCTGCGTCGAGGTCCTCGGCGTCAGCCGCGGCGCTGAGATGGACTGCCACTGAGTCGTCCGCGCGCAGCCTGCGCAGGTGGTCGTCGACGAATCGCAGCATCTCGTCGCAATCGTGGATGTCGCCGAGCAGGCCCTGGAGGGCCTTCGCCTCCTTCGCGCCGCGCTTGGCCCCAGGGCCGAGCGCCGGCTCCGCCACCTCGAGCAGGTATCGCAGGCGTTTGGCGGCAATGCGCATGTCATGGAGCGCGCGTTTCCTGGCTGGATCGAGCGCCCTCGGCGCGAACGAGTAGAGCTCATCCACGCGAACCAAAGCGATCCGGCGCGCGTTCTGAGCGAGCGGCGCGCCGGCGTCGACGCCCTTCACCTGACGCGCCCTCACGCGGCTGCCTCCTCCACACCGCCGCGCGCATGCGCGACGAGTACCGCAATGCGGCCCCGCAGGCCGCTGTCCTCCATTTTCCGAAGCGACTCGGCCAGGCGCCCGTTCGCCTGTTCCTGCCGCTCGCGCAGCTCGTCCACCAGCCCGCGAAGCCCCGCGGCGTCGTCGGTGGGGAGCGCATCCTCCACCCGCAGCAGGAGCTCGATCGCGACGTCCGGGTCGCGGCGCTCCCCGAGCGCGTCGGCGATCGCCTTCACGTCGCGCAGGACCCCGCGGTGCGCCTTCCTCGGGAAGCAGGAAGCGAAGACCTCGAGCACCGCCCTCAGCCTGCGGCTGGCCACGCGCATGTCGTGAACGCGCTCGATGTCGTCGGTGTCGAGCACGTTCTCCTCGAACGAGAACAGCTCCTCGGCGCGCTTCTCGACCACGCTGGCGGCTGCCTCGCGGAACGGCGTGTCGGGGCGTAGGGCGATGTCGCCGGGCCTAGCCACGGGCGCCCTCGTTCGCGGCCATCTCGAGCAGCACGCCGTCGCGGAGGCCGCCCTTGCCCATCGCGAGGGGCAGCCCCATCTGGTCGGACAGCTGCTCGAAGATCAGCACGCCGCCCGGGAGGATGTGGACGCGCTCCATGTCGATTTCGAAGCGCCGCGAGACGTCGTCGCGCTTCTCGCCGGCGAGGATCCGGATTGCGCGCTCGAGCGTCTCGTGCTCGAACACGGTGCCGACGATCCGCCGCAGCGCGTTCGCCGTGCCGCCGACGGCGACAGCCTGGTCGGCCTGCGGCAGCTCGAGCCCCTCGAACGTCCCGGCCACATGGCGCCGCACGTCCTCGAGCTCGCCCACCGATGGCGGGTCGGAGTGGAGATAGGAGTCGGCCAGAAACCCCGAGCCGATCGAGAACGAGCTCGACCACGCGACCCCGTCCGGGAGGTTGCCGATCACGATCTCGGTCGATCCACCGCCCACGTCGATGACCGCCACCGTGCCCTCGAGGGGTGCCGGCGCGGTGCGCGTCGCGCCGATGAAGGACAGCGTGGCCTCCTCGTCCTCGCTGAGCACCCGCATGGTCAGACCGGCCTCGCGCTCGATCGCGTCCACGAGCTCGTCGCGATTCGCGGCGGCACGCACGGCGGCGGTGCCCACGACCACGATGTCGCGGGCGCCGAGCTCGCGCGCCTGACGCGCTTGGCGCTCGATGATCGCCGCGGTCTCGGCCACCTTCCCCCCCGGGATGTCCGTGCCTTTCGTGATCGACTTGCCGAGCCGCGTGTATGCCCGCTGGCTCATCAGCTCGCGCAGCCGGCCGTCGCGAACCTCGGCCACGAGCAGGCGCGTCGTATTGCTTCCGACATCTATCGAGGCATATGGCATCGCCGTCTAACCGTACGACGTGGCGATTGCGGCCAGCTCCCGCGGTCGCATGAGCACGATCATCTCGCCCTCGTCGATGCCCGCGACGCCGCCCTTCTTCATGCGCACCTGGCCGCCGGTGACGTTGTGCACGGCCATCGAGAAATCCGGGTCGTGTCCTACGAGCAGCACATGCTCGCCACGCCCCTCGGCCACCTCGAACGGGTCGAACGGACCGCCCGCCAGCCGGTCATCGACCTGGACGTCCACGCCGAGCGGTTCGCACGCGAGCTCAGCGGTCTGAACCGCGCGGACCTTCGGGCTCGAGACACACGCGTCGATGCGAACCTCCAGTACGGCGAGCGCGCGCCCGGCGGTGCGTGCCTGCCGCTCCCCCTTCTCGGTGAGGGGCCTCTCCGCGTCGGGCTCGCCGTCGGCGGCCTCGGCGTGGCGCAGAAGCCAGATCATGAGCAACCGACGATACGGGCGGGCCAGGTGCGAAATGTGAACCAGATGTTTACGGCACTCCTCGTGACCAGCCCGTTAACCGCTCGTGACGAATCAGTTTACGGGTGGTTACCAAACGGTTGACGTGGGCGGAAAAAGGCCCACTTACGTCGACATGCGGTGCAACGCTCCCGGCATGGCCACCAAGAGGACGGAAGTCGTGCGCGTGATAGCGATGCTCGAGCCCGGAGGCGCGCAGCTATCCGCGCTCCGGCTGACGCTGGCGCTGAAGGAACACGGGATCTCCACGCGCATGCTCGCGGGACACGCCACGCCGGAGGGCCTTGCGATCTACGAGCGGGCGGGAGTGGACGTGGACACGTTCCGCGCGCCGGTGTCGTTGCAGTACGAATGCGACGAGGGCTTCGCCCGCTGGCTCGAGCCGCGTGTCCGGCGAGCCGACCTCGTGCACGCTCACATGTTCGGCGCGTGGTGGGCCGCCGCGCGCGCCGTGCCGGCCGGCGTTCCGCTCGTAGCAAGCGAGCACAACGCGGTGCGCTGGCCGGGCGAGCCGGCGCTCGATCAGATGCGACGGGCGCTCGAGCGCGTCGACCTGTTCTTCGCACATGGACCGAAGCCCGACCAGCTCATGCGCTCGCTCGGGCTACCGGTCGCTCGCCTCCGCTGCGGGATCTCCGCCATAGGTCCCGCAGCCCCCGCACCGGCGCCCGAGCTGCCCGCCCCGCGAGTGGTCTACACCGGACGCCTGCATCACGAGAAGGGGCCGGATCTTCTCCTCGAAGCCCTCGCGCTCCTGGAGTCGCCGCCCCACGCCGTGTTGGTGGGCTCCGGCCCGATGACGACAGAGCTGCGCGGCAGAGCGGGCAGGCTGGGCCTGCGCGGGCGCGTCACGTTCGCCGGCTGGCAGGACGACCCGAGTCCCATCATCCGCGGCGCGAGCGCCGTCGTCGTCCCGTCGCGGCACGACTCGTGGTCGCAGACCGCGGTACTCGCCATGGCGTCGCGGACTCCGGTGATCGTGACCGACGCCGATGGACTTCCGGAGGTCGTGGCCGGCAGGCGCGGCGTGACCGTGGCCGCCGAGAGCCCGGTGGCGCTGGCCGAGGCGATCGAGCAGGTGGTCGGCGGCCGCCTCGTCCCCGATCTCGACGCGGCGCAGGCGTACGCCTCCCGGTTTCGCGCGCCGCGCGTGGCAGCGGGGTACGCCGGCGAGTACGCACGCCTGATGGCCAGGGCGCCTTCGCCGGAGCTGCTCGCCGCCGCGTGAACCTCTGGTGAAGTCACCGCATCTTCACAAAAGAGCCTGCACAGCGCGCGAATCTGCAGGCATATGAGAACAGATCTGCATTTCCATTTGCTGCCGGGCCTGGACGATGGCCCGGCGCAGCTCGACGACAGCGTCGAGCTGGCCCGCGCGGCCGCCGCAGAGGGCACCCGCGCGATCGTGGCCACTCCGCACGTGCGCCACGACTACGTGACCGACGTGAACATCGTTCCCGCCCTCGTGCGCGAGGTGCAGCGGGAGCTCGACTCCAGCGGCATCGGCATCACCGTCGAATGCGGCGGCGAGCTTGGCGCCGACATGGTCGGCGTGCTCGGGCAGGAAGAGCTCGAGACGATCGCCGTCGGACCGCGCGGCCGCCGCTGGCTGCTGCTGGAGACGCCGTTCGGCGGCATCGACCAGCGATTCCACGACGCGGCCGAGGAGCTGCGCGACCGCGGCTTCGCGGTGGTACTGGCCCATCCGGAGCGCTGCGTCTCGCTCTTCGAGGACGACTCCCTCGGGCTGCGCCGCGAGCTCGCCCGGGGAGCGCTGCTGCAGGTGAACGGCGGCTCGATAGCCGGCGTCCACGGGCCCGCGCCGCAGGAGGCGGCGCTGCGGCTGATCGGCTGCGGCCTCGTCGCGGCGATCGCCTCGGACGCGCACTCCCAGGAGCGGCTGCCGATGCTCGAGAACGCGTACCTTGCGATGCTCGAGAACGGCATCCATCCCGCTCGGGCGGCGCACCTCACCGACTGCGCCCCGGGGCGACTGCTGCGCAAGGGCATCCCGGCGCACAAGCCGGTGCCGGTGGCCGCCTGAGTTGCTTCAGGCGGAGTTGTAGGGGCTATGGCACCTACAACTCCGCCAGAACCGTCCAGCGAGAACCCGAGCCCAACCGTTAGTGCTCGCCGCCGGCGGCGCGCGGTCGTCAGTGCGCCAGGCGCAGTGACATGCCTTCGAGGATGTGCGCGACCGTCTCGCACGAATCGACCGCTTCTTCGAGGGACTCGAAGATGTCCTTCCAGCGGATCACGATCATCGGGTCCGTGCCGCTGTGGAAGAGCGAGGCCATCGCGTCGCGCGAGATTCGGTCGCCCTCGTTCTCGAGCCGGTGTATCTCGATCAGGTGCGGGGCGAGCCCGTCGGCCGAAGGCAGGGTCGCGAGCGACGCCGACACCTCGCGTCCGGCCTCGACCAGCACCTCGGCGAGCTGCTGGGCCTGCTCCATCGGCGCCTCCACGCCGTACACGCCGAGGGCGTCGGCGGCCTCCTCGGCGTAGTCGACGATGTCGTCGAGGACCCGCGCGAGCTCGTAGGCGTCGTCGCCGGCGATCGGGCCGCGCGACGAGTTGCGGCCGTGCCCGTTTCCACCCAGACGGTGGATGATGTCGTGGGTGATTCGATCGCCCTCCTGCTCGCAGAGCAGGACGTCGCGGGCGAGCTCCGAGCGCTCGGGGAAATCGGCGAGCATGTCGCGGAGCAGCGAACCGGTGCGCTCGACGTTGCGCCCTGATTCCTCGAGCAGGGACAGCAGAACGGGGTCCGCCTTGCGAGCGCGGCGGAACACGCTCACGACGGCGTGCGGAGCTCCGCCTCGGATTCGACCTCCGTCTCGACCTCCCCGCCGGCGGGCTCTGGAGGTGCGGTGCCTTCAGCCGGGACGGGCTCGAAGCGGTAGCCGATGCCGAAGTGTGTGTGGATATAGGTCCAGTCCGGCGAGAAGCGCTCGATCTTCTGGCGCAGCTTGCGCACGAAGACGTCCACCGAGCGGTCACCGCGCACCATCGTGTAGCCCCACACGTGGCGGTAGACCTCTTCACGCTCGAGCACGCGACCCTCTGAGCCGGCGAGCAGATGGAGCAGCTCGAACTCCCGGCGCGTGAGGTCGATGCTCTGGCCGCCCACGAACGCCTGGAACTGGTCGGGCCTGATCTCGAGCTCGCCGGCGTGCACCGGGCCGACCTCGCCGCTCGCGTCCGCGCGCTTGCGCCGGCGCACGACGGCCTCCACCCGCGCGACCACCTCCTGCGGGTGCGTGGGCTTCGAGATCCAGTCGTCTGCGCCGAGCCTGAGGCCGCGCACGCGCTGGGCGACCGTGGACGGGCCGGTGCAGACGATCACGCCCAGCGCGGGCAGCTCATCGCACAGCCGCTCGAGGAACTCCCACGCCGACGAGCCGAGCATCGCGAGGTCCACGACGACCGCATGGACCCGCATCGACAGCAGGTCCTCCGGCCGGGCCGGCCCCGCGAGCACACGGTGCTGCCAGCCCATCTCCTCGACCCGCTTGGCGAGAACGCGGACGAAGCCGCTGTCGGAGTCGACTATCGCGAGCCTGATCGGACCTGGCTGTACGCGCACAGTGGGAGCGAGGCGGCTCGTGGCAAGTGTCAATGGTTGCCCCATCCGCAGCTCCAAGTTTAGGTACCCGCGATGCCGTGAGTGGCGCTTTCACAGGTTCTTCACACCCAGGTCACGGATCGGTAACGGGGATTTGCGGAGGATGCGGGAACGTGGCGGCCATGGAGAGCGCGATTCAGGGCGAGGTCCTCTACGCGGGAGCGCTCGAGATCCGGCCGGCCGAGTACTCGGCAATCGTCGGCGGGCGCCCGCTCTCCCTCACCGTGCGCGAACTCCAGCTCCTCACTGCGCTCACCCGCCGGCTCGAGCGCATCGTGAGCCGCGAGGAGCTCTACGAAGAGGTCTGGGGCAGTGAGCTCGACAAATGCGACCGCTCGGTCGACGTCTACGTGTC
>JBJMLG010000165.1:0-14851 GCA_045805385.1 Thermoleophilaceae bacterium | reverse complement strand
CCGTTGGGGCCCGCCTCGACCTTGTAGGGAACGATGGCCTCCTCGTCGCGCACCTCGGCCTCCTTGCGGACCATGAAGCGCTTGATCGAGATGACGGTGTTCTCGGGGTTCGTGACGGCCTGGCGCTTTGCGACCGTGCCTACCAGCCGTTCGCCGCCTTGCGTGAACGCGACGACCGAGGGGGTCGTGCGTGCGCCTTCGGCGTTCTCAACGACGGTCGGCTCGCCGCCCTCGAGCACGGCCATACAGCTGTTGGTCGTACCGAGGTCGATGCCTATCGTCTTTCCCATTGTTGAAGTCTTCCTCCTGTAGTGCTTTCTCGCTGATGCGGAAAGAAATCTGAGTCAGATTGTGGCAGATATGTCGCGCGCTGCCCACCTCTTTCGCGACCCGGCGCGGGGCTGAAAAGCAGCAAGAAAGGTGGTGTCCGCGAGGGGGTGGCCTTTTGTTGCGCTATGAGCAACCAAGTCACCCACGTCGTCAACCCTCGGGCAGCGGCCGCGGCGGCCTGAAGCGCGGCACCACCTCGACCGCCACGATCGCCGCCATGATCAGGAGCGCGCCGAGCCAGGAGATGAGCGACAGCGTCTCGCCGCCGATCGCCCAGCCGAAGAAGCCCGCGAAGGCCGGCTCGCTGGCCATGATCAGCGCCGTGCGCGCCGGCGGCGCGTGCTGCTGGGCGTAGCTCTGGACGAAGAAGCCGAGCGCGCTGGCTACGAGCGACGTGACCACCAGCGCGGACCACACGGTGGCGCCGCGCGGCACTTCGAGGTCGCCCGCGACCGCTGCGGCGACCAGGCAGACGACTCCGCAGAAGGTGAGCTGAATCGCGAGCAGCGCGCCGAGGTGGTGCGCGCGCACGCCTCGCGCGGTGACGATGATGTGCGCCGCGAAGGCGAGGGCGCAGCCGAGCACGAGGAGGTCACCCTCGTTGAAACCGTGGCTCGCGCCGGCGAGCAGGTAGAGGCCGAGGGCCGACAGCGCGGCAGCCGCCCAGGCGAGCCCGCCGATCCGCTCGCGCAGAAAGATGGCCGCCAGCACGGGCGTGAACACCACGAACAGCCCGGTGATGAACCCGGCGTTCGATGCGCTCGTGTGCTCGAGCCCGATCGTCTGGAAGATGTAGCCGGCGGTGAGGAATGCGCCCATCAGCAGCCCGATCAGCCAGCCGTCTCGCGTCAGGCAACGCAGCGCGCGGCGCGCGAACACGGCCACGATCAGTCCGGCCGGCACGAAGCGGTAGGCCAGAAAGGCGAGCGAGGGCAGCTCCTCGATCGCGTCCTGCACCATCACGAACGTCAGGCCCCACACCGCCGCGATCCCGACCAGCGCCGCCTCGGCGCGGTGCTGCTCGGTCACCGAACCCGCGCTTTCCCGTAGGGGCAGAGCGACAGCAGCGGGCATTCGCGGCAGCGCGGGTTGCGCGCCGTGCAGATCCGGCGCCCGTGGCGGATCAGGCCCACGTGGATCTCGTAGGCGTCCTCGGGGTCGACCAGCCGGAGCATCTCGTCGTGCGCCTCGTCGAATGACGCGCCCGGCCTGAAGAGGCCAAGCCGCGTGCCCACCCGGTACACGTGCGTGTCGACCGGGATGTCGGGCCGCCCATAGGAGAACAGCAGCACACAGGCGGCCGTCTTCCGGCCCACCCCGGGCAGCGAGACGAGGTAGCCGCGCGCCTCGTCGAGCGGCTCGGTCTCGAGGTGCGCGAGGTCGTCGTCGCCGATCGAGCGAAGGATCTCCTGAATCCGGCGCGCCTTCACGCGCGAGATGCCGCCGGGGCGGATCGCCTCCTCGACCGCGTCCTCGGGCGCGTTCCTCACCGCGTCCCAGTCGGGCGACGCCGAGCCATTGCGGCTCGGGAAGCGCTCGCGGAGACGGCCGTACGCCACGTCCCGGTTGCGGTCGTTCGTGTTCTGCGAGAGCACGGTGAGGATGAGCTCGTCGATCGGCGCGCGGTGCGGCCGCAGCTCCGGCTTGCCGTAGGCCTGGCGGAGGCGGTCGCGGATGGCGATCAGCTTTCGCTTGGTCGGCGGCTTCCAGTCGGTCTTGTTCGTCGCGGACACCCGCCGGGAGATTAGGTGTGAGCCGACCGCATCAGGTAAGAAGCGCATATGCAGACCAGGGTTCAGGAAATGCAGGGCGAGGTCGCGGGGCTCGACACCTTCTGGCGCGAGGCGCCGCCGCGCGAAGGCCACGCGCCGGTCCTCTACGTGCACGGCGTGCCCACCAACTCCGACGACTGGGTGGAGTTCCTCGAGCGCACCGGCGGGCTCGCTCCCGACCTTCCGGGATTCGGCCGCTCGGCGAAGCCGGCTCAGTTCGACTACTCGATCGAGGGCTACAGCGACTGGCTCCAAGCCTTCCTGGCCGACCGCGGCGCCGACCGCTACTCGCTCGTGGTGCACGACTGGGGCGGAGCGGCACTCGGCCTGGCGCAGCGCGCGCCGGAGCGCCTCGAACGGCTCGTGATCATGAATGCCGCACCGCTGCTGCCCGGCTACAGCTGGCATCGCATCGCGCGCGTCTGGCGCACGCCTCTCGCGGGCGAGCTGTTCATGGGTCTCTCGACGCGCTGGGGCTTCAAGCAGATGTCGCGCGAGGGGACTGTGGCGCCCGGGCCCGCGCCGGACGAGTTCATCGACCGCATCTGGGAGCACTTCGACCACGGGACGCAGCGGGCCATCCTGAAGCTGTACAGGTCGGCTCCTGCGGAGAGTCTCGCGCGCGCGGGTGAGCGGCTCGGGGAGATACGCGCGCCGGCCCTGATCCTGTGGGGCGCCCAAGATCCGTACATCGACGCGCCGCGCTTCGCCCGCGCCTACGCCGACACACTCGGCGGGGAGACCCGCCTCGAGCTGCTCGACGACGCGAGTCACTGGCCCTGGATCGACCGGCCCGACGTGGTCGACACGGTGTCGAGCTTCCTGCTCGAAACGGGCTAGAGCAGTACCCTTCAAGGCCGTGCCGCCCACCCCGCCCAGCATTCCGGGCGGAGCCGCGGACGCCGCGCTCGAGGGCCGCTCCGCAAGGGCACGTGGAGCCTTGGCTCGACTCGGCGCTCGCGGTCCCGCTCGGCTTGCGCCAGTGATCGTCACCGCCCTCGGAGCCGCGGTGTACGTCGCGGTCCACCCGCCGGTCGGAGACATGGCGGCGCACGTGTTCCGCACCGACTTCTTCGCCGCGCACGGTCTCACCATCTGGAACGACCAGTGGTACGGCGGCCACCACGTGCCCGCCTACAGCGTCCTGTTCCCCCCGTTCGCATGGCTGCTCGGCCCATTCGGCCTGGGGGCGCTGTCGGCGATCGGCGCTACGGCCGCATTCGAGGCGCTCGTGCACCGGCACTTCGGGGAGCGCAGCCGCTACGGCGCGCTCTGGTTCGGGGCGGCCGTGCTCACGCTGCTGCTCACCGGCCGCCTGCCGTTCGCGTTCGGCGTGGCAGTGGGGCTGGCCGCCCTGCTCGCGCTGCAGCGCCGCCGCCGCGCGCTCGCGATCACCCTGGCGGTGCTCACGCCCCTTGCGAGCCCGGTGGCCGGCGCATTCCTCGGCCTCGCGGGAGCCGCCCACGCCCTTCAGAGCCGGCGCGAGCGCTCGGAGGCGTGGACCGAGGGACTTGCCGTGGCCGCCGCCGCGCTGCTTCCGCCGCTGATCCTCTCGGCTGCGTTCCCCGAGGGCGGCCATCAGCCGTACGCGCTCGCCGCTTACCTGCCCGCACCGCTCGCGGCGCTTGGCTTCCTGGTACTGCTGCCGCGCCGCGAATCGACGCTGCGGATCGCGGCGATGCTCTACCTGATCTCGGCGACCGCCGCCTTCGCGATCGCCACGCCGATGGGCAGCAACACGGCGCGCCTTGGGGCCCTCTTCGCGGGGCCGCTGGCCGCGTGCGTGCTGGCAGGTGCGCCGCCCGGCCGCTCACGCACCGCCGCGATCGCCGCCCTCACCGCACTGCTCGTGCCTCTCGCGTACTGGCAGTGGTCGCCGGCCGTTCGCGCGGTGAGCGAGACGGTGGGCGACCACTCGCGCAGCCCCGCGTACTACGCGCCGCTCCTCGGCTTCCTCGACCGCCACCGCGAGGACGCGCCCGCGCGCGTGGAGGTCGTGTTCACCGAAGGTCACTACGAGGCCGCCGACGTGGCGCGGCGCTTCCCGCTCGCGCGCGGCTGGGAGCGCCAGGTCGACATTGGCCGCAACGACATCTTCTACTCGCGCCAGACGCTCACGGCGGACCGCTACGAGCACTGGCTCTCGAGCCAGGCGGTGCGCTGGGTCGCGGTGCCCGACGCCCGGCTCGACTACAGCTCGGTGCACGAACGCGCGCTGATCAATTCAGGGCTGCCCTACCTGAAGCTGGTGTGGCGGAACGCGCACTGGCGCGTGTACGAGTTCACCGGCCCGCATCCGTTCGTGATGCCCGACGGCGTGCGCCGCGGGAAGCCCGCCCGGATCCAGGCCGTCGATGTGGGGCCCGCGCACGTGGACCTGCGCGTGCGCCGTCCGGGCTCCGCGCTCGTGCGAGTGCGCTGGACGCCATACTGGCGCGCGCGGAACGCCTGCGTCGAACCTGCCGGCGACTGGACCCGCGTGATTGCGGACCGCCGCGGATGGGTGAGGCTGAACGTGAGCTTCGCGGTGTCGCGCGTGTTCTCGCGCGGGCTGCGGTGCGGATAACCGTCTGGCACACGAGAGGACGGCTGGCTAAGCTCCACCGGTGGCTCGTCGCGTCCTCGACCTGAGCCGGCAGTGGCTTCCCCAAGGCTGGCTAGATGCGCTCCGGCAGCTCCTCGTCTTCGGCGCTGCCTACTACGCGTACCGCCTCGTGCGCGGCATCGTCGACGGCCAGGTGACTTCCGCGTTCGCGCACGCGCGCGACGTGATCGCGATCGAGCGCGGCATGCACCTGTTCTTCGAGGCACGCGTGCAGGACTGGGTCGATCGAGTGGGCTGGCTCGAGGATGCGGCGGACTTCATGTACGTGAACTCGCAGTTCATGGTCACCACCACGTTCATCGTGTGGCTGTATCTCGCGCGCAACTCGTCCTTCTATTACGTGCGCAACATGTTCGCCGTCGCGATGGTGCTCGCGCTCGTGGGCTACATCGTGTTCCCCACCGCCCCGCCGCGCTACATGCCCGAGTGGGGATTCCACGACTCGGTCACGGACTTCGTGGGAGACGGCGCCGCGAACAGCGCGGCAGCCCTGTACAACCCGTTTGCCGCGGTGCCGAGCATGCATGTTGCCTTCGCACTCATGGTCGGTATCCCGTGCGCCGTGCTGGTGCGCTCGCGGGTGCTCAAGGTGCTGTGGTGCTTCTACCCCGTGCTCATCACGTTCGTGGTGATCGCCACCGCCAACCACTTCTGGTTCGACGCCGTCACCGGTGCGCTCGTGGCCGGCATCGCGGCCGCGACCGCGCACGCCGCGCTGGCACGAGCCCGCCCGGACGCCTGGAGCTTCCGGCGGCCGCTGGGCGCTGAGGCGCCGCTGTGAGCGTCGAGCCAGGGAGGGACGCGCCCCCGCGCGCCGGCGGTGGGCGCCCGCGCTCGCGCCGTGACGGCGGCGAGCCGCTGAGCGTTGCCGACGTGCGTTCGCTCGCGCGCAACCGCCTGATCGAATCGCGCCTCACGCCGAACGCGATCTCGCTGACCGGGCTGGTGCTGAACGTGGCCGCCGCGGTTCTCGTGACCCAGCGCTACTGGTTCCTTGCCGGCATCACCTTCATCATCGGATCCGTCATGGACACCCTCGACGGCCGCTACTCCCGCATGTCCGGCAAGGGCACGCCGTTCGGGGCGTTCCTCGACTCCACGCTCGACCGCATGGAAGAGGCGATCGTGCTCGCAGCCGTGGCGGCCTACTTCGCCAGCAAGAGCCTCGATTTCGAGACGGCTGCCACCGCCTGGACCATCGGCGCCTCGCTCCTTGTGAGCTACACACGCGCGCGCGCTGAGGCCCTGGGTGTCGAGTGCAAGGTAGGCTTGGCCGACCGCGCCACGCGGGTAGTGATCCTCTCAGCGGGATTGCTTTTCGCAAAAGGCGCTGGTCTGGGAGACTTCTCCCTGCTCAAGCCGGCCATTTACGTCATGGCGGTCCTCACGACCATCACGGTGCTCCAGCGCGTCCTTCACGTGCGGCGGGAGCTGAACCGGGCCTCCGCGTAACCGATCAGCCGGCGCGGGTTTTGATTTAGCGGCCGCCGCCGCGTGGCTTGGCGGCCATGGAGACAGGAGGCAGTACTTGAGCGGAAACGGATCAACCAACGGCGCTTCGCGCTACCAGACCGAGAAGGTCCGCGTAGCGATCGTGGGCGTCGGCAACTGCGCCTCTGCGTTCGTGCAGGGCGTGCAGTACTACAAGGACGCGGACCCGGCCGCGAGCGTGCCGGGCCTGATGCACGTGGACCTCGGCGGCTACCACGTGCGCGACATCGAGTTCACGGCGGCCTTCGACATCGACGCGGACAAGGTCGGCAAGGACCTGTCCGAGGCGATCTGGTCGGGTCAGAACAACACGATCAAGTTCGCCGACGTGCCGAAGCTCGGTGTGAAGGTGCAACGCGGCATGACGCACGACGGCCTCGGCAAGTACCTCAAGGAAAATATCCAAAAGGCGCCTGGCGAGACCGCCGACATCGTGCAGATCCTCAAGGACACGAAGACCGACGTGGTCGTGTCCTACCTCCCGGTGGGCTCCGAGCAGGCCACCAAGTGGTACGTCGAGCAGGTGCTCGAGGCCGGCTGCGGCTTCGTGAACTGCATCCCGGTGTTCATCGCCAAGGAGGACTACTGGGCGAAGCGCTTCAAGAAGGCGGGCCTGCCGATCATCGGCGACGACATCAAGTCGCAGGTCGGCGCCACCATCGTGCACCGCCAGCTGGCTCGCCTGTTCGGCGACCGCGGCGTGAACATCGTCCACACCTCGCAGCTGAACGTGGGCGGCAACATGGACTTCTACAACATGCTCGAGCGCGAGCGCCTCGAGTCGAAGAAGATCTCCAAGACGAACGCCGTCACGTCGATCATGCACAACGAGTTGCCGGCCGACGACGTGCACGTGGGTCCATCGGATTACGTACCGTGGCTCACCGACCGCAAGTGGGCGCACATCCGCGTCGAGGGCCAGGCGTTCGGCGACGTGCCGCTCAACCTGGAGCTGAAGCTCGAGGTGTGGGACTCGCCGAACTCCGCCGGCATCGTCACCGACGCCGTGCGCTGCTGCAAGCTGGCGCTGAACCACGGCTTCGGCGGCCCGCTCGAGGACCCGAGCTCCTACCTGATGAAGTCGCCGCCGGTACAGGTGCCGGACTCGATCGCACGCGACAACACGGAGAAGTTCATCGCGAAGTACGGCGGCGCGCCGAAGCTGCCGGGCAGCAAGCCCAAGGTCCGAACGACCGAAAAGGCCTAGCGGTCGAAGGGGCGCCCCGCGGGGCGCCCCTTCTAGTCTGTGCCCGTGACGCCGGAGCGCTTCTCGATAGCCCAGGTGACCCCGTACGCCTGGGAGCAGCATCACGAGGTGAACCGCTACGTGGAGCGCGTCTCCGACGAGCTCTGCAAGCGCGGGCACCGCGTCGTGGTGATCGCGCCTTCGGACTCGCGCGTGCTGATCCGCGACTCGCGCAAGCTCGTGCGCGCGCTGCGCGAGGACCCGGACGCCGTGTTCGCCGCGGACGGGTGCGCTCAGGTTGTCGCGGTCGGGCAGAGCATCCCCTTCCCGCCCGCCCGGCGCGGCGGCGCGGTGTCGCTGCCGGTGGATGTGTCGCGCACGATCGAGCAGCTGCTCGAGATCGCCAATTTCGACTTCGTGCATGTGCACGAGCCGTTCGCGCCGAGCGCGGCTTCGACAGCCCTGCGCCATTCGCGCGCGCTCAACGTGGGGAGTTTCCATTCACCAACGGAGCGCGTGATGTCCACGCAGGTCGCGCGCCGGCTGGTGGAGCTGCTGTTCGGGCGGCTCGACGGGCGCAGCGCGAGCTTCCCCACGACGCGCGAGCTGGTGTCGCGCTACTTCCCCGGCGACTACGAGCTGGTACCGCCCGGAGCCGACGTGGTGGAGTGCGAGAAGGGCGACGGGCCGGTGGAGATCCTGTTCTCGCTGGAGGAGGAGCGAACTGCGCTGCGCCTGTTCCTGCGCGCGCTGCGGCGGCTACCCGAGGAACTCGACTGGCGCGCGACCGTGTGGTCGCGCGTGCCCGGCGCCGAGCCGGCCGTGCCGCTGTCGAAGTCGCTGCGCGAGCGGGTGGCGTTTCGCTCCCAGGCCGACGGCTCCGAGGCGAGCCACCTGACACGCGCCGACGTCCTCGTGACCGCCTCGACCGGCGTCTCGCCCGCGCCGCAGCTCGTGCTGCGCGCGCTGGCCGGAGGTGCCGTGCCGGTCGTGTCGCGCCTGCGCGTGTATGAGGATGCACTCTCCGACGGTGAGCTGGGGCTGCTCTACGAGCCCCGCGACACTGCCATGCTCGCCACCCAGCTCGAGCGCCTGATCCGCGACGAGCCGCTCCGTCGGGGGCTGCACGACGAGGCGCGCCGCCGCCGCGACGAGCTCGGCTGGGACCGCACCGCGGAGCGCTTCGAGCGCCTGTACGGCGAGATTGCGGCGCGGAGGCATTCACCAGGCGGGATGCCGGCAGTGCGGAACCGCCTGTCGAGCCGTGACTTCATCCACGTGGATCTGCACATGCACACCGACCACTCGCACGACTGCGCCACGCCGGTCGACTCGCTCCTCGACACGGCAGCACGGGTGGGCCTCGGCGCAATCGCGGTGACCGACCACAACGAGATCTCCGGGGCGCTCGAGGCGCGCGAGCGCACCGACGGGCGCGTGAAGGTGATCGTGGCCGAGGAGGTGAAGACGGCCGACCAGGGCGAGGTGATCGGCCTCTTCATCGAGGAGAAGATCCCGCGCGGAATGACGCTGGCGGAGACCATCGCCGAGATCCGCCGGCAGGGCGGTCTCGTCTACGTCCCGCACCCCTTCGACCGCATGCACTCCGTGCCGGACTACGAGCACCTGCTCGGGGTGGTCGCCGACATCGACGCGATCGAGGTGTTCAACCCGCGCGTCGCCTTCTCCGCCTTCAACGAGGAAGCCGCGCGCTTCGCCGCGAAGTACCGCATCGTGGCCGGGGCCGGCTCGGACAGCCATGTCGTGCAGGGGCTCGGCTCCGTGAAGATCCGCATGCGCGACTTCGACGGGCCGGAGGAGTTCCTCGAGTCGCTGCGCGACGCCGACATCGTGCGCAAGAAGCAGAGCCTGCTGTACGTGCAGGCGCTCAAGTTCCTGCAGACCAAGACCCGGCCCGCACAGTCGCGCCGGCGTACCGCGCGCGGCGCATCCGCGCCGCAAGATTGACGCCAAACCCGCAAAGACGGATGCAGCGCGGAGGAGCCGGGGGCGCTCCGTCCAAACCCACGGTGAGAGTGCCGGCGACCGACGACGAGATACGGGAGAAGTACCTGGAGCGCGCGATCCGGGAGCTGAATCAGCTCACGCGCGAAATCCAGGATTGCCAACACTGCCCTCGCGGCAACCTGATGCCGGTCCTCGGCTCGGGACATCCGCAGGCCGACATCTTCCTCCTGAAGTACGCGCCGATGCCGTCGGAGATCGAGGAGGGCGTGGCGTTCTACGGACGCGCCGGCGGCGCGCTCATGAAGAGCTTCAAGCGCCTCGCCATCGACCCCCTCGCGGTATACGGCACGCTGTTCGTGAAGTGCCCGGTGCACGACACCGAGGACTCTGCGCCGGAATGCCGAGCGCGCGTGCTCGACGAGCTCACGATCGTGCAACCGCGCATCGTCGTCGCGATGGGCGAGGACGCGCTCGATGAGCTGAACGACCTCGGCGTGCCGCTGTCCCGGCCGGTCGAGGCGCGGCCGGGCGAGCTGCAGCGGCTCACGCCGGCGATGGACTTCCTCTACGTGCCGAGCATCGACTCGGCGCTCGACGAGGAGAGCGCGAAGCGCTCGTTCTGGCGCGCGTTCCGCTCCCTCGGCGACTGGTACGCGGACCTGCCTCCCTACTAGCGGTTGCGGGCGCCCACCCCTGAGGCGTACCGTTTGGGACGGCCCAGCTCGAAGAGGAGGCATCAATGACCGATGTGCTGGTCGTAGCCAACCGAACCGCGGAGTCGCCCGAGCTTCTCGAGGCGCTGAAGCGGAGAGCTGCCGAGGGGGACGTGAGGTTCACCCTGCTCGTGCCGGCCACGCCGCACGGCGTGGCCTGGGCCGCCGACATGCACTCCGGCGGCCAGGAGGCCGAGCAGCACGTGTCGGCAGCCGTCGATCGTCTGCGCCAGGCGGGGCTGACCGTGGAGGGCAAGGCCGGCGACCCGGATCCGGTGGCTGCGGTCGAGGATGCGGTGAACTTCACGAAGTACGACGAGGTGATCGTCTCGACGCTGCCGAGCCACGTGTCGAAGTGGCTCAAGCTGGACCTCCCGCACCGCGTGGAGAGGGTGACCCAGCTGCCGGTCCAGCACGTGGTCGCCAGCGAGCCGAAAGTGGCAGCGGGGGGCTGACGCGAGCGCGGCCGGGCGCGTACACTGCGGCGCGATGGACCTCGAAGAGCACACAGGCGTGGAACCCGTGATCGAGCGCACCTGCGCCGAGTGCGGGGCGAAGCTCACAGACCAGGAGATACAGGCGTCGCTCGACAGCGGCGGCCCGTTCCTCTGCACGGTGCACGCCGCGGAAGAGGTCCCGCTGTCCGAAGAAGACTCGCTCGAGCCCTAGGCGATTCGGCGGGGCGCAACCGCGCCGCCGAGATGCGCCTCGAGCGCGTCCACGCAAGACCGGTCGAACTGGTGGCTCGCGCGAAGCTCGGCGAGAGCCCGCTCGCGGGTGAGCGCGCGCCGGTACGGGCGGTGGCTCGTCATCGCGTGGAAGGCATCGGCCACGGCCAGAATGCGCAGCGACAGCTCGTCGCGTTCGAAGCCGAGCCGCTCGGCGATTCCCCAGGCGTACGCGGCGACGGCCCCGGAATGTGAAACGGGCGCGGTCATAGGCCGGGGCGTGCCCTCGCGAGCACCCGCCCGGTCGTGCTTCGCTCCGTAGAGCTCGGCGTCCGCGTGGCGGTGAAGTTCCTCTCGGTCGGTACCGTCCGCCGGGAAGGTCGCCACCCCGATCGTTGCCTGAACGCGCGCGGCGAGCGCCCGTTCGACGCGCTCCACCACCTCGAGGGCTTCGGCGCGGGCGGCGCCCGGCAGCACCACCGCGAACTCGTCGCCGCCGAGGCGCCCGAGCGCGTCGACGGGCCGGAGGGTGGCACGCACGGTCGTGACCATCCAGCAGAGGAGCTCGTCGCCCGCCGCGTGCCCCTGCGTGTCGTTGACGAACTTGAAGTTGTCGAGGTCGAGCAGCATCAGCGCGAGCGGCGAGCCCGCGCGCCTGGCCTCGGCGAGCTCTCCGTCGAGGCGCTCCTCGAAGCCGCGACGGTTGAGCGAGTCGGTGAGCGAGTCCGTGCGTGAGACGCGCGCAAGCTCGGCCCGCTGTGCGTGGTGGTTGCGGGCCTGTGCCACGCACAGCGCCGCCGCGCACGCCAGCGAGGCCGCGACAAACGCTATGTAGGTGAAGCCCGGCGGGTCCACCGCGGCGCTCACGAGGATGTAGGTGGTCACGTCCAGCAGCGCGATTGCAACCACGGAAGGCAGCGGGTAGGACAGCGCGGCGAACGCGAGCGGGAGGACGAAGATCAGGACGGTGGGGCTGCGGGCGCCGCCGTCGCTCGCTTCGAGCACTCCGACGATGGCTATATCGAGGCCGGACCAGAGGAAGAAGAAGGCCTCGCGCCAGCGGCTGCGCACCACCTTCTCCGCATCGGTGAGGCCAACCACGCAGGCGCTCACCCAGGCGACCGCCAGCAGGACCACGACGAGGGACCGGTGCGCGTGGTTCCACGTCGCAACGGCGTAGGCGATGCCCACGCTGCAGACGGCCAGCGTGACCCACACGCCGATCCTGATCGTGCCCACGCGGAAGCGGACGTCGGAGACGTCCACGATGCGCGCAGGCGCCTGCGAATCCCTCACATAACGGGTATCGGCCCGCGCTCGAGGTTTGTTAAGCGCGGGAGAGCGCAGCCACGCACTCGATGTGCGGTGTCTGCGGGAACATGTCCACGGGCCGGACCGTGTCCAGCCGGTAGCCGCCGTCGACCATCTGGCGCGCGTTCGGGGCCAGGGTCGTGGGGTTGCAGGAGACGTAGACGATCCGCGCCGGCTCGGCCTCGAGGATGCGGCGCACCACTTTCGCGGACAGGCCGGCACGCGGCGGGTCCACTACGAGCACGTCCGGGCGGCCGGCCTCGGCGACCAGCTCGCGCATGGCGAGCCGCACGTCGCCGGCGAAGAAGCGGACGTTGTCCACGCCGTTCAGCCGGGCGTTCTCGATCGCGTCCGCCACCGCCTGCTCGACCACCTCGACACCGAACACCTCACGCGCCTCGGTGGACATGACGAGCGCGATCGTGCCGATCCCCGAGAAGAGGTCGAACACGCGCTCGCGGCCCGACAGCTCCGCAAGCTCCGTGGCCGACCCGTAGAGCACCTCGGCCATCTCCGTGTTCGTCTGGAAGAAGGCCTCTGGCGAGATGCGGAAGCGCAGCCCGCAAAGGTGCTCGTCGATCGTCTTCTCGCCGCGGAGCAGCACCGTCTTGCCCCCGCGCGTGGTCTCGGCGACGCCCTCGGTCTGGGTCCAGAGCACCCCGTGCACTCCCTCGAGCATCGCCGCGAACCCGTCGGCTTCGAAGTCGCCCGGACTGGTCACCAGGCGCACCTGCAGCTGCCCGGTGCGCCGCCCCTCGCGGACCACCAGGTTGCGGAGGAAGCCGGTGTTGTCGCGCCGGTCGTAGGCGCTCAGGCCCTGCTCGCGGCACCACGTCTTCACGCGCTCGCGCACCTCGTCGATGCGCTCCGAGGCGAGGATGTCCTCGGTCACGTCGTCGATTTCGTTCCAGCGGCCCGGCTTGTGGAAGCCGAGCACGAGCCGGCCCTGCTCGTCCTGGCCGAACGAGTACTCGAGCTTGTTGCGGTAGCGCCACTGCTCCACCGCGGGGACGATCTGCTCGACGGGCGGCTCGTCGAAGCCGCCGAGCCGCTTGAGCGCGTCCTCCACCTGGCTCTGCTTCTCGGCAAGCTGGCGCTCGTACGGCAGCACCTGCCACGGCGCGCCCGGGTGCGGCGCCCGCTCGGGCACTCGCTCAGGCGACGGCTCGAGCAGCTCGACGGCCCGCGCCTCGGCGTACGCACGCTTGCGCTTCTCCACGCGCGCCCGCACGCGGTCGCCGGGCACGGCGCCCTTCACGAACACCACGTAGCCGTCGGTCCGCGCCACGCCGTTGCCGCCGTGGGCGAGGGACTCGATCGTGAGGTCGAGCTCGTCGCCCTGCTTCGGGCGCACCCCTGTCTGCTGCTGAGTCACGGTCTCCTATGCTGGCAGCCCGTGGACCTGCGCGCCTATCGCGAGGAGGCGGAGGACTTCGTCTCCGCGCTCGACCGCGAGTACTACCTTCACTTCTCGGGTCAGAAGGACGAGCTCGAGATCGAGCCCATCTACGAGCGCCACGCGGGTCTGGTCACTCGCGACGCGGTGGAGACGCTGCGCGAGTCCGGCAACCGCGAGCTGCTCGACTTCGCCGCGAAGGGTCTCATCGGACAGGAGACCAAGCACCTCGATGCCGAACTGGCGCGACGGGAGGCGGCGCTCGAGATCGAGGTCGACGGCGAGGTCATTCCACTCCGCCAGGCACCCGTGGTGCAGGCGAACGAGCCCGACCGCGAACGCCGGCACCGCATCGATGCGGCGCAGCGGGCGGTGCTCGAGCGCGAGCTCCAGCCGCTTCACCGCGAGAGCTTCGAGCGGACGAGCGAGCTGGTCCGCGAGCTCGGCTGGCGCAGCGTGCGCGCGATGACGGAGGACCTGTCCGGTGTCGATCTGGCCGCCCTGGCCGAGCAGACCGAGGCGTTCCTGCGCGACACCGAGCCGGGCTACGAGCCGCTCGTGGAGCCCCGCCTGCGCGAGGAGCTCGGGTACGGCTTCGACCGCTTCCAGCGCGCCGACATCGGCGCCTTCTTCCGCGCGCCCGCACTCGACGTGTCGTTTCCGGCGGAGCGCCTGGTCGAGCGATACCGGCACACGATGACCGGGATGCGCGTGGACGGAGAGGGCGTGGTGCTCGACGTGGACGAGCGCCCGAAGAAGACACCGCGCGCCTTCTGCTCTCCCGCGCGCGTTCCGGACGAGGTGTACCTGGTGATCGCCCCGCACGGCGGCCGCGAGGACTACGAGACGCTGTTCCACGAGGCCGGGCACGCGCAGCACTACTCGCACGTGGACGCGGCGCTCCCCTTCGAGGACCGCTACCTGGGCGACAACTCCGTCACCGAATCGTTCGCGTTCCTGTTCCAGGGCCTCTCGGCCGACCCGAGCTGGCTCCGCGGTGCGCTCGGGGTGCCGGACGCCGACACGGTCGTGGCCCAGGCGCGCGCGGCAAAGCTCGTGCTCGTGCGGCGCTACTGCGCGAAGCTCTCCTACGAGCTCGAGCTACAGGACGCGCCGCGCGATCTGGACGCCATGCGCGAGGTGTACCGCCGCCGTCTGTCCGAAGCGGTGCACGTGGACTGGCCCGCCGAGACCTGGCTCTCCGACGTGGACCCGTTCTTCTACTCGGCCCGCTACCTGCGCGCGTGGGCACTCGAGACGCACCTGCGCCGGCACTTCCAAGAGCGCTTCGGAGACGCCTGGTGGGCCTCACCCGAGGCGGGCGAGCAGCTGCGCTCCCTATGGCGCCACGGACAGCGGCTGAACGGCGACGAGCTGCTGGCGGAGCTGACCGGCGCGCAGCTCGACTTCT
>JBJMLG010000164.1:0-3288 GCA_045805385.1 Thermoleophilaceae bacterium | reverse complement strand
TTCTCGACGCGTGTTCGACCGGCGCGTCAGCGTTCGGACTGAGCTTCAATCCACGCGATGGGGGGCGTGCCGTTCAGGGGGCCGGTCGGCGAGGCGCTCTCGCGGCGCGAGTTCCTGCACGGCACCACGGTGCTCGGAGTGAACGCACTCGTGCTGAGCACGCTTCCGGGTGTGCAGCAGCTGCTCGACCAGCTGCCGCCGGTCCCAGCGCTCGACCCGCAGCCGGCGGACGGCACGCTCCAGGCGTTCGCGGACACGATCCTGCCCGGCCGGGCCGCGACCCGCACCGACCTCGGCGACGCGATCCACCCGCAGGCGATCGCGGGCGTGGATCCGGAGGCGGGCGCAGTCGAGGCCGACGTACTGCGCCTGTTCAAGAGCCCGCTCGTGGGATTCGACGCGCTCGAGCCGGCCTTCCTCGCCGACCTCGAGACCCGCTCGCTCGCCCACGGCGGGCAGTTCCTCGATCTCGCGTTCCCCGATCGGGTGAGCGTGGTGCTCGGCGCGCTCGACTTCGGGAACCCGGGCCGCCTGCTCTACGAGGCTGCTGCCGCGCTGCCGTTCACCGCGTTCTGCGGAGCCGCGGTGCACGAGACCGGCACCGCCGAGAACTGCTCCGGCTACCGCGTGATGGGTTACCCGGGCGCGGCTCCGAACGGCTATCTCGGCTCCTCGTCCTACCGGCGGCGACTGTCCCGCGAGCGGACATCGAAGGGCTACCTGTCCTGATGCCCGAGCGCGTGGACGTGTGCATCGTGGGCTCGGGGTTCGGCGGCTCGATCGCCGCGTGGCGCCTCGCCGAGCTCTACCGCGCCGCCGGAGAGGACCCGTCGAAGGTCCTCGTGCTCGAGCGCGGGCGTCGCTTCCGACACACGGATTTCATGCAGTCGATGTGGATCGAGCACCTCTCGCGCGTCTACATGCTCGAGCAGTCCTCGGGCGGGACGGGCGGGCAGATGGTCGTGGCGAACGCCGTGGGCGGCGGTTCGAACCTGTACCTGGCGGCATCGCTGCGCGCGCCGAGCGAGACGTTCGAGCGACGCGACCACCACCCCGACGACGGCCCCGACCGGCGCATGTGGCCGCGTGCGATCTCGCGTCAGTCGCTCGACCGGTTCTACGCCCGCGCCGAGGCCGGCCTTCGCGTGCAAAGGCCGTCGTGGGATCAGGTCTCGAAGTCCGGTGGGCTCTGGGCCGCGACACTCGACGCGGCGGGCCACACCTGCGACCGCGTGCCGCTGGCGATCGACCTCGACCGCTGCGTGGACGCGAAGTGGTGCCACACCGGCTGCATCTTCGGGGCGAAGAACTCGATGATCACCAACTACCTCGCCAGCGCCGAGCGGGCCGGCGTGCGCGTACGCGACAGCCGCGAGGCCGAGCTCGTGAGGCGATCCGCGCCCAACGCATCCGGCTACCGCTACGTGGTGAGCGCCTCGGTGATCGACAACTACGGCGACTCCCCCACCCGCCAGCCCACCGGCGCGATGGATGAGATCGAGTGCAAGGTGCTCGTGCTCGCGGCCGGCGCGATGGGCACGCCGCCCCTGCTGATGCGCTCGCGCGCCTCCCTGCCGAGCCTGTCCGCGCGCGTCGGCAAGCACCTCGGCTCGAACGGCGACCACATCGCCGCCGCCGAGTACGACCCGGCGAAGGTGCGCGACGTGCTCGGCCTGCCCGGCTACGGCCAGTTCCACAAGGGCAAGCCGATCACCACCATGAGCTACGACTGGTGGACCGGCCGCCGCTCGCATCGCTTCGACGGCACGCGCTTCACGCTCCAGGAGATCTTCCTCTCGACGCTCACCAACTTCCTCTACGACGATGGCCGTGCGCCTGCCGGCGAGCCGTCCTTCTGGGGCGCCCAGAAGAAGCAGGCGGTGTCGCACTGGAACGACCGCATCGAGCTCCTTGCGATGGTGGAGGACACGAACGACGGCGAGTTCACCTGGGTGCCGCCGAACGGCTCGGCCGTCCGCCCGAACGCGGGCCCGGTCGCCGTGGGGCCGTTCTCGTACACGATGTCCGAGCAGTCGATTCGCGTACGCGAGGCGGCCAACGCGGCGATGAAGCAGGTGGTCGAGCGGGCCGGCCTCGCGCGCTTCATGAAGCTCACCGAGACCCGTGGCGTTTACTGCGCGCATCCACTCGGCGGCGCGCGCATGGCCGAGTCCGCCGATATGGGCGTGGTGGACCACCATTGCGAGGCGTTCGGGAACGAGGGCCTCTTCTGCATGGACTCGTCGGCGATCCCGACGTCGCTCGGCGTGAATCCGTCCCTCACCATCTCCGCGGTGTGCGAGCGCGCCGCGGACTCGCTCACCTCCCGCGGGCACGACCTCGGCCTCCCCGGCCGCCCGAAGGGGTTCCGGCACCGCCCGCCCGCCGTGCACGTGGGCGCGCACGCCACGCCTAGGGGTGGATCGTCGCCCCGGCGTCGAGCATCTCGACGAACTGCCTGAGCCGCCGCGCCCGCGTCGCGGGCTTCTTGGCGGTCTGGAGCCGGTACAGGATCGCGTAGCGGTTCTGGCTGTTGAGCGTGGCGAAGAACTCGGCCGCCCGCGGGTTCGCGTCGAGTTCCCGCTGGAGGTCCTCGGGCACGCTCGCCAGCTTTTGCCCGTCATAGGCGGCGTCCCAGCGACCGTCGGCCTTCGCGAGCTCCACCTGGCGGTGCCCGCGGGGGCGCATGCGGCCCGCCTCGGTGAGCCGCTCCACGTGCTCGCGGTTTCGCTTCGACCAGACGCTGCGCGGCCGCCGCGGCGTGAACTTCTGGAGGAAGTGCGTGTCGTCGAGCGCCCTGCGCTGCCCGTCGATCCAGCCGTGGCAGAGCGCCGCGTCGAGCACGACGGCGTAGGGAACGACCGGGACTCCCTTGCCCTTCTTACCGAGCTTCAGCCACACGCCGGGCGAATCCTCGGGCTGCTCGGCGAGCCAGCGCTCCCACTCCTCGGCGCTTTCGATCAGGAGCTCTGGCTGCTCGTCGGGGCTCACCGATCGCAGGATAGGTTCCCCGAATGCTCCTCGGCGTTGACGTGGGCGGCACCTTCACCGACGCCGCGCTGCTGTCGGCCGGCGGGCTCGTGACGGCGAAGGCACCGTCCACGCCCGACGACCAGTCGCGGGGCGTGATCGACGCGGTCGGCGCGGCGCTCGAGGCGGCCACGGCGAAGCCGGGCGACATCGAGCGCTTCGTGCATGGCATGACCGTCGGCACGAATGCCCTGCTCGAGGGACGTGTCGCGCGCACGGCGCTGCTCGCGACCGAGGGCTTCACCGACCTCGAGGAAC
>JBJMLG010000163.1:0-6872 GCA_045805385.1 Thermoleophilaceae bacterium | reverse complement strand
GACGAGTTCGGCGCGTGGCGCATCCTCGGCCTCATCCCCGCGAACAACGCGCCCGCACAGGCCGTGGTCACGCGGCTCGGCTTCAAGCACGAGGGCACGATGCGCGAGCACATCCGGCGACCGGACGGCGAGCTCGTGGACTGCGAGGTCTACGGGCTGCTCAAATCTGATTGGCAGGGCTACCCATAGGACGAGATGCCTGCCCTAGCGTCACGGTCGGCCCCGGCAGCTCAAGCGCCCTGGACTGACACTCGGGCATGCATCTAGAGGCGGCACTTGTTCCGGATCGCGGCGCGCTCGCAGTCACGAACGACTTCTTCCGCTCGCGCGAGCTCTACGACGCCGAGGGCGTTTCCCACACATTGGGGGTGGGGGAGGCGATGGTCACGCCGCTCGTGGTGCGCGAGATCGACGGCGAACTGCTGCGCGACGCCGTCTCGCCGTACGGCTACCCGGGCGCCGCGGTGCGCGGCCCCGTGGCGATCGACGAGGTGAACTGGTCCACGAGCGGGCTCGTGAGCATCTTCCTGCGCGATCGCATAGGTGCCGAGCCGTCGCTGCGCGGCGCGACGCTGCGCTCGACCGTGCAGATCGCCGACCCGTCGAAGCCGCTCAAGCTGCGCGAGCAGCACAGGCGCCACATCCGCCGCAACGCCCGCGAGGGGTATTCGCCGAGGGTGCTCGCGGGCCCGGGGTCGGAGCCGGAGGACCGAGAGCAGTTCCGGGAGGCGTATCGGGAGACGATGGTGCGCACCGAGGCGAGCGCGCGCTACTTCTTCGACGGCGCCTGGTTCGACACGGTGCTGGCGAGCCCGCTGTCGTGGCTCGTGGCGGTGGACCCTCCGGGTGGCGGCCCGATCGCGGCCGGCGCCATCGCGGTCGAGAGTGACGGCATGCTCCACTACTTCCTCGGCGGCACCGCCGACGAGCACCTCGAAGCATCGCCGTTCAAGAACGCGGTGGAGGCGATGATCGAGCTGGCCGGCGATCGCGGCGAGCCGCTGAGCCTGGGCGGCGGAGTGCGCGAGGGCGACTCGCTGGAGCAGTTCAAGCGCGGTTTCGCGAACGCGAGCGCACCCTTCCACACCTGCGAGATCGTCGGGGATAGCGCGGCGTACGACCGCCTCAGCGCGGGCCGCGACGCAGGCGGCTTCTTCCCGGCCTACCGCGCGTAGGCGCCGCCGCCGCGGCTGCCGCTCGCGCGCACGTGGAGAGCCAGCGAGCTGGCCGAGAGGCTGTTCCCGTCGCCGGGGAACACGGCCTGGTAGCTGTAGAGGCCGGGGCCGCGCAGCTTGTAGGAGGCGCTGAAGCGGCCGCCATTCGCGCGCAGCCGCAGCGTGCCGAGCTTGCGGTCCACCTTGCCCACGCGCCGTTTCACCACGAGCAGCACGCGGCTCTTGCGCGGCGTCACGCGGCCACGGAGGATCGCCTTGCCGCCCACGGTCGCGTGCGCGGCTGCGCGGGAGAGCGTGACCACAGGGCGCACCTGCACCACGACCTGGCGCGACGTGGAGGTCACGTACGCGCCGTTCCCAGGGAACTGCGCTCGCATGATCCGCTTTGCGCTCGGCTTGAGCTCGACCGACCAGCTCCCCTCGCCGCCCGTCGTGGTCGTCGAGATCGTGACCCACTTGCCGGAGATGAACATCTGCACGTTCACCGGCAGGCCCGAAGCGCCGCTACCCGTCATCAGCTGGAGCCGGCCGCTCACGCGGGTCGTCTGACCGTAGGTGAGCACGCCGGCGGACAGGGCGGCGGCGATCTTCGTGCGCGGTCTGCTCGGCGCGATGCTGCCCACCTTCTGACGCAGCACCTCGAGCTGCGCGTAGAGCGAGTCCCCCGGGCAGGAGGTGGCGTCCACGTCGCGGTGCCCGGACACCCTTTGAAGCGTTATCTCGGTGCCGTTCGGATAGCGGTTCGAGGAGCCGCCCGCGCTCGTGACCTGCACGGTGCCGGCGGTGGGCTGTCCGTGCAACGGCAGTTTCCAGCGGATCAGCTTCGCCATCGCGTCGATCGCCACGTCGCTCTGCGGCACGCTGCTGAAGGTGCCGAGGTTCGCGATGCCGGTGGACTGCGCGTTGTAGCCCTGCGCCTGAGCGCCCACCACCGCCCGGTCGACGCCGCCCGCTCGCCCCTCCCAGATGCGGCCGAACTTGTCGACGAGGAAGTTGTAGCCGATGTCGTTCCACCCGTTGGAGTTGCGGTGGTAGCGGCAGATGCCGAGGATCATCGCCGGCACGTCGTCGGGCGTGTAGTCGTTGATCGACACCGTGTGGTGCACGAACGCGAGCTTCACCTCGCCGTAGTCGGGGCTCACTCGCGGCGGGCACTGATCGGCGCCCCAGGATGCGCGCGGCAGGATCGGCGGAGCGCTCCCCTGCGACTTCACCGCCGTCCGTGGTGCGGAGGCGCGGGCATCGACGAAGTGGATGTGCACGCCGGCCGCCGGGCGCGTGAGCCGGTACTGCACCCAGTCCGAGCGCCCGGCCCAGGCGGGCACTGTGCTCGTCTCCACGTTGCCCTCGCGAGCACGCGGGTCCGGGCCGCCGTCGGGGTCGCCGCCGAGGTCGGTCCAGTCGCTCCAGCGACCCCCGTCGCGCCTAACCCGCACGCGCACGTCGGGATGGGCCCGGCCTCGCCAGCGCAGGCCCAGCAGGTCGAAGCGCCGCGGCGCGCGCAGCGGCTTCGACACCACGCCCCCGCCGGCGGCGCGGCGCACCTGTCCGGGTGCCGGCGCGAGCTCGAAGTCGCTCGCCGTGGCATGGGCGCCGGCGGCCGCCCGCGCACCGGTGGGTGTCGCTGCAAGCGCGACCGGGAGTGCCAGGGCGAGGGTGAGGAGGAGGGCGCGCGTCACTGGTTCGGTCGAACACGCTCGCAGGCGCGCGGTAGCGGCGCTGCAGGCGATCCTGCACAAGCTGGCGCTGCAGCAATCCTCGCAGCGGGCGCTCGCCGGCGCGACCCGCGCGGCGCCTAGGGGACGCGCTCGGGCGCCTGGTCGCGGTAGGCGGTCTTGAACGCGCGGAGCGCGTCCCAGGTGTTGTCGTTCACCTGGTTGCAGGCGATCAGGTGCGTCCAAGCCGTGGCGGCCACCTCGTACGGCATGCCGGTCTGATTCGGCATGAGCACCATGTGGTAGGCGTCCTCGTCGAACAGCGCCTTCAGCTGGCCGCGCACCTTCGCGGGCGTACCCGGCTTGAACTGGAGCTCGATCCGGCCGTGCTCGAGCGTGTGCACGGTGTTCTCCTTCGGCGGAGCCTTCGCGTACACGTCGTCGTCCGCCGGGACCGGATTGTGGTTGCCGGAGGTGGGCGGGTTCGTCTTGTAGGTGACCTTCGACGTGACGTGCGTATTGCCGAAGTCGGGGTAGTTCTTCAGCACGCAGCCGGCGGCCTTGGCGGCATCCTGGAGGCCCACCGACTTCGCTGCCGGGATCGACTCCTTCGGATAAGTGGCCGAGGCAGCCTGGGAGCTGTTGCTGCTGCCCCCGCCGCTCAGCGCGACGGCGGCGACCGCGATCACGGCCACGACCACGATCACCGTCGCGGCCACCAGGCCAAGCCGGCGCTTGAGGCGCGCAGAAGCGGCCGCAGCTGCCTCGCGCTCGGCCCGCTCGCGCCGAAGCGCTTCCTTCTGCTCCCTGCGGCTCGTCATCCGTCAGGACAAGGGTATTAGGCGCGGGAGATGCGAGCCTTCGACCCGCTCTTGTGGCCGTTGCTCGCGACCCGCTTCCAGCACTCGTCGACGAAGCCGGTGATCTCGCCGGTGAGGCGCTCGGGCGTGAGCCGCAGCTCGAGGATCGAGCTCGCATCGAGCAGGCGCCCGTTCGGCAGCTCCCGCACGAGCATGTCGGCGTCGGAGAAGGGATGCACCGGATCGCGGGGATGGCCGATCACGAGCGCAGGCGCGGTGATGGTTCGCCTCTCCTCCCGCGGCGGCGCCACGCGTCCGAAGAAGAGTCCCTGGAGCACTGCGGCCGACGGCCCGGGATCCTGGCTCGCCCAATCGAGCCCCCAGTCGAGCAGTTGATGGGCGCCGCGCGGAACCCGGCGCGTGAGCTGCGCCACGAGCCGCATCACCGGTGCGCCGAACGTGAGGCCCACGAGCAGGGGCGAGAACGCGAGCGCGCAGCCGAGCAGCGCGTTGTCGAGCACGGGCATCTCCACGATCAGACCGCGCATGCGGTCGGGCGCGACCATGGCCGCCTCGAGCGTCACGTTCGCCCCGAGCGAGGTGCCGCCCACCACTGCCTCCTCGATCTCGAGGTGGTCGAGCAGCGCGACCACCTCGCGCCCGAAGGCGGTCATCGAGTACTTCCACATGTCCTGCGGCCGGTCGGAGTCGCCGTGCCCGAGCGGATCCATCGTCAGGACGCGGTAGCCACGCTCCGCGATCGAGATCGCCAGCGGCTCCTGCATCTGGCGTGAGAACAGGAGGCCCGGCAGGAGCACGACCGGCCGCCCCTCGCCGTACTCGGTGTAGGCAAGGCGGTGCCCCTCGTGCTTGAAGCGGCCGCTGCGTGGACGCATCGCGCCAGGAGGATAAACCGTCCAACCCGCTGGCTGGTTCAGCGTTTCCCGTTTACCGTGGAAACCAGTTCGCCTGGAATCGGCGGTGGCCCAAAGGCTTCCGCCTATGCATGGAGAAGGATTTCCTGCCGATGGAAGCATCCACCCTCGCGCTTCGCAGCGCCGCGCGCATCCCCCTGTCGCGCAAGCTCCTCGCTGCTCTCAGCGACGAGAAGCTCGTCGCGCAGATCCGCTCGGGGAGCGAGGCCGCGTTCGAGGTCGTGTTCGACCGCTACCACCGCCCGATCCTGGCGTTCTGCCGGCATATGCTTGGCTCGCAGCACGAGGCGGAGGACGTCGTGCAGGGTACCTTCGCCGCCGCCTACAGCGACCTGCTGCGCTCGCGCAGCGAGATCCACCTCAAGCCGTGGCTCTTCACCATCGCTCGCAACCGCTGCCTGTCGGCACTCCGCGCGAGGCGGGAGTCCTGCGCCGAGCTCGACCCGGAGTCGCTTGCCGCGGGCCTGGCGGAGCAGGTCGAGCGCCGTGCCGACCTGCGAGCGCTGGTGGCCGACATCGCGGAGCTGCCCGAACACCAGCGCGCCGCGCTCGTGCTCGCCGAGCTTCGCGCGCTCTCCCATCCCGAGATCGCCGAGGTGCTCGGCTGCGAGGCGGGCAAGGTGAAGTCGCTCGTGTTCCAGGCGCGTTCCACGCTGATCGACTCGCGCAAGGCCCGGGAGACTCCCTGCGAGGCCATTCGCGGCGAGCTTGCGACTCTCAGCCGCGGGTCGCTGCGCCGCAGCTACCTGCGAAAGCATCTGCGCGCGTGCCCCGGATGCTCTGAGTTCAGGGCCGAGCTGAAGCACCAGCGGGCCATGCTGGGCGCCGTGCTGCCGGTGGTTCCCTCCGTGGCGCTGAAGCACCAGACCCTGTCCGCCGTGGGGCTCGGCGGCGGCTCCGCCGTCGGGGCGGGCGGAATCGCGGCGACCCTCGGCACGCAGGCCGTCGCGGTCAAGATCGCCGTTGCGGTCGCGGTCGGTGGCGCGAGTGCCGGCGGGGCGGCCCTCGAGATGGGCAAGGACGCTCCGGCCGTGTATCCGGCGCCCCCCTTCGCGCACGCCACCGCACGCGTCATTCCCGCGCCGACCTACACGACCCACGGCAGGCACAGCGTGGCGCTAGGCCCGCCGGCCGCCTTGGATCCGCGCCCGGGAGCGCGCCTGCTGGCCCCGGTCGGGGCCGGCGAGGTGGCGCCGGGCGCCGGGATCGCGCCCGCGCCCGAGCACCATGCCCTCGACACGCCGCCGGCTGCGGAGCACAACGGCGCAACGCCACCGTCGGCGACTCCTCACGGACAGAATCCCCAACCCGGGGCGGCCAAGCCAGACCAGGCGGTCGACCCCCCAGCAGCGAAGGCTCCCACGACGCCCGGCAACTCCGAAAGCGCGCCCGGCCGCACGGATAGCGAGTCCCCGGGCGGTTCGGGGAACGCGCCCGGCCACCCGGGCGAAGCGCCCGGCAACTCCGGCAGCGCGCCGGGTCACGGCGCCGAGAATCCTGGGAGCAGCGGCGGAGCGCTGAACCCGGACCCACCCGGCAGCTCGGCTGGGGCGCCCGGCCACGTCGCCCCGCCGGCGGCGACGGCAGGTCCGCCCGCGGCTCCCGGAAACGGCAACGCGTCACCCGGCGCGCCGCACGGTCACGGACCGCCGAGCGGCTGATCAGGCGGGGCTCGGAAGCGCTCGCACGAGCCAGTCGCGCAGCTCTGGCAGGAAGCTCGGGTCGATGGAGTGCGCCATCGGCGATTCGCGCCACGTGAGTTCGGCGCCCGCCGCCTCGTACCAGTCACGCGCCTCGCGGCCGAGCTCGACGGGGATGATCGGGTCGTGCGTGCCGTGAGCCATCGCCACCGGCAGCCCGGAGGCCTGCTCCGGTACGAGCTCGAACCCCTCGACTCGCGGCATGAAGCAGCTGAGGGCGATCAGCCCGGCGGGACGCGGGCGCCCCTTGCCGACCGTGAGCGCGTGCGACATCACGCCACCTTGCGAGAAGCCGCCGATCACCGTTCGCTCGATCGGTACGCCGCTGTCCTCGGCGAGCGCGCCCATGAACTGCTCGAGCAACTCGAACGTCGGGAAGAAGGTGTCGGGGTCGGGGAAGCCCACGCGGCGCACCACGTACCAGTGGTTGCCCGGTGCCCCGGCGAATTGCAGCGGGGCGCGCGGCGTCACGCCCAGCAGCCGGCGCTCGGGGTCGAGCTCGTCGAGCAGCGGAAAGAGGTCGTTCTCGTCCACGCCGCGTCCGTGCAGGAGCACGAGCGCGCCCTCGGGTTCTCCCGCGGCCGGCCGGATACGGTGCTGCAGGACT
>JBJMLG010000162.1:0-5655 GCA_045805385.1 Thermoleophilaceae bacterium | reverse complement strand
GCTCTCCACGGAGACAGTGCGCACGCACACGAAGCGCATCTTGTCGAAGCTCGGCGCGGGCACACGCACGCAGGCCGTGGCGATCGGCATCCGCGCGGGCCTGATCGAGTAGCTGCCGCCCCAGGGCGTACAGCCGCGTCGCGGCTACTGGGTCCCGGCGTTGGTCTCGTCGCCGGCCGTCGGCAGGTCCGTCGGGCTACCGACAGCTACTCGCTCGCCCGAGGCCTTTGCCCGGTACATCGCGGCGTCCGCGAGCTCCAGCAGTCGGTCCGGGTCGCTGCCGTGCTGCGGGCAGGAGACCACTCCGATCGATACGCCGATCTGGATGCCGCCGTCGTTCTCTATTTGCTCGACACCGGCGCCGATGCGGTACGCGAGGATCTTTGCCCCCGACGCCGTCTGGTGCGGGGCCAGCACGCAGAACTCGTCGCCGCCCATGCGAACGGTCGTGTCGATGGTCCGCACGGTCGCCCGGATCGCCGCGGCGACGCCCACCAGCATGCGGTCGCCAGCGGCGTGGCCGTGTGCGTCGTTGATCCGCTTGAGCCCGTTGATGTCGAGCAGGAGCACCGCGAACGCGTCGCCGTAGCGCTGCTGCACCGCCACGAGCTGGAGCAGCTGCTGCTGCAGGAATCGGACGTTGTAGAGCCCCGTGAGCGCGTCCGTGTTCGCGAGCCACTCGAGCTCTCGCGAGCGCTCGCGCACGAGCTCGTCGGCTGCGGCGGCCTGGATCGCGCCGAACACCGTGGCCAGGCGCTCGGCGACGTCCACGAAGCTGGCGCCGCCGTCCTCGCGCATCTCTCGGCCGAGCGAGCCGATCATCACCGACTGAAGCGCCGCGATATCGCGCGCCAGGTCGTAAGGCGCAGGGTGCTCGCGGCCCGACAGCGAGGCGATCCGGCCGGCCACGTCCTGCGAGCGCGTTGCGACCTCCTCGCCTCCCGAGTTCGACCCCGCCGAGACCGCGGCGAGGATCCCGCTGATCAGGTCCGGGAGCTCCCGGACGACGCGATCGGTGGGGATCCGCTGGATCTCATCCAGCGGTGCGCGTTCGAGCACGCGAAGAAGCCAGGCTTTTGCCAGCTCCGAGCGAGACTCCTCAAGTCGATTTAACGATGCGTCCAGCGCAGATAAAAAGCGGCGAACCGGTGGTTCAGGCACGTTCACATCCCTGTCGGCCTTGGCCACGATGCTAACCCCGCTCCTGGCAAATCCGCAAGCGACCGGGCGGGATATGTCACCCCCCATGTGGTGTAGCCGGGAAGACCCCGCTTCAAACGCGGCGGCTTGGAGGATGGGGGCGGCCCGCGGCGAATCGCGTAATCCCATGGGATTCCACCTCGGTGCTGAGGACGCGCTGGCGGGCCGCCGAGAGGCGGTGCTACGCCGATGGCTCGGTATCGAGGTGGAACGCGCAACCGTGGAGGAGCTGGTCGCGGTCCCCATGAGCGAGCGCCTCGTGCGTCTCGAGGAGATGCTCGACGCCGCGGTGGAGGTGCTCGCCACGCCCGCGGTGCGGAAGGAGCCGGCCGTACGCGACGCGCTCGACGCGCTCCTAACCGGGACGGAGCCGTTCGCGCTTGTGATCGTCGACGCCGGGCTTCGCACTCCCGCGGCCCGCCTCGAGCTCGCGCAGTCGGCAGACGACATATCCGCGGCGCTCGACGCCGGCGACGGCCGCACCGCCGTGCTGCTGCCCGGGATCGGCCCGGCCTCCGCAGCGGTCGTGGCCGACCGGGTGCGCGTGCAGGCGTGGACCTGCGCGGGCGCCGATGGGTTGCTGCCGCCCGCCGGCACCGCGGTCTACCCCGACGACGGGGTGACCACCGCGGATCTGCTCTTCCTCGCGCACGAGCGGGTGGGACAGGAGAGCGCGCCCGTGGTCGACTCGGCCACGGTCACGCCGATCCACACCGCGGTGTAGCCCGACCAGCTGCGCTGGGAAGATCCGGCTGGTGCCGGACCTGATCGACATCGCCGAGGCGCGCCGAAGGGTGCTCGGCGCGAGCTTCCGGCTGGCCCCAGAAGAGCTCGAGATCGCCACGGCGCTCGGGCGGGTGCTGGCCGAGGACGTGACGAGCGCCGAGCGCCTGCCCCCCTTCGACTCCTCCGCGATGGACGGGTTCGCGCTGATCGCGGGTTCGGGAGGAGAGCTGGATCTGGCCGGCGAGTCGCGCGCGGGCGCGCCCTGGAGCGGCGAGCTTTCACGCGGGCAGGCCGTCCGGATCTCCACCGGGGCCGAGATCCCGGCGGGCGCGAACGCCGTCGTTCCCATCGAGCGGGCCGAGGAGCGCGACGGGCGGGTCGTCGCACCTGAGACGAGGGTGGGCGAGAACGTGCGCTACGCCGGCGAGGACGTGCGCGAGGGCGAGACGGTGCTTCGCGCCGGGGACACGCTGGGCCCCGCGGAGCTCGCCGTGCTCGCGTCGCTCGGGCACGCGCGCGTGCGCGTCGGCGCCCAGCCGCGCGTGGCCGTGCTCGCGACGGGCGACGAGCTCGTGCCTCCCGGCGAGCCGCTCGGCCCGGGCCAGATCCGCGACTCGAACGCGATCGCCCTCGCCGCACAGGCGGAGAGCGCCGGCGCGCGAGTGGTCGAGCGGGCGACGGTGCGCGACGAGCCGGCGGCGACCACGGCGGCCCTCGGACAGGCGCTCGGCTCGGCCGACGTGGTGTGCGTGTCTGGCGGCGTGTCGGTCGGCCCGCACGACCACGTGAAGCCCGCCCTTCGCGAGCTGGGCGTGGAGGAGGTGTTCTGGGGCGTGCGGCTGAAGCCCGGGAAGCCGACCTGGTTCGGCACCGCGCCGGGCAAGCTCGTGTTCGGGCTGCCGGGGAACCCCGTCTCGGCGATGGTGACCTTCCACCTGTTCGCGCGCCCGGCACTGCGGGCGCTGCAGGGTGGAGACGCCGGCGACGTCCGCGTGCGCGCAGTGCTGGACGCTCCCATCGAGCGCAACCCCGCACGCGACCAGGCGATCCGCTGCCGGGTCGAGGCGCGCGACGACGGCTTCCACGTGGAGCCGACGAAGGAGCAGGGATCGCACGTGCTCACCTCGATGCTCGGAGCCGGAGCGCTGGCACTCGTGCCGGCCGGAGAGGGCAGCCTCGCGGCCGGCGACCGCGTCGACGCCGAACTGCTCTGAAGGCGCACCGGGTCCGTTACGTTTCACTCGTGCAGACGCACGACCCGCGCAGGGAGTTCGAGCGCAGGCGCACGGCTCGCGCCCGGGTGCACCTCGTCCGCGGCCCCGCCTCGACGGCGAACGAGGACGGCAGCGTCGCGAGCCGGCAAGAGGCCGACGTGACGCTCCCGCGTACCGAGCTCGACCGCGTCTGGTCGGCCGAGTACCTCGAGCGGCTGGCGCGCACCTACTGGCGCTTTCTCACGCGCGTGTCGCTCGGTCTGCTCAGGGTCCTGTACACCCCCACCTCGCGCGAGGTCGTGTTCCTGCGCCGCCCGTTCAGGCTGCTCACCTTCCACGCGCCCGAGTACACGGCGGAGGCGGACTGCGGCGAGGTGACCTGGCGCATCAACCGCGGCCTGCTGGTCGCGCCGAACGGGCGCAACAAGGGCTACTTGCGGATCTCGGTGAGACGGCCGCCGGAATCCCTCCTGCCCGACGATCCCACCACAACAAGCGACGACTTCGCCACAGTCCGCGTGAAATCAGAGGTGGAGAACTTCTACCCGCTGCTGCGCGGCTGGGGCTGGTTCGCGCGCATCGGGCGACACATCTACTCGCTCACGCAGGTGCGCATCCACCAGATCGTGACGAACGCATTCCTGCGTTCGCTGGCACGCCTCGACCTGGCACCGTCGATCGTCGGGAAGCTGCGCGCCAGCGAGGACGAGCCCCTCGAGCTGGAGCCGGGGGAAGTGGACCGCGCGCCAGCTCAGCGAAGCTGAGCCTGTCAGGCGAGCGAAAAGCGAGCTATGCAAGGACGCAGGGCCGAAGCCGTACGACAGTACGGCGAGCGCCCGAGGACGCCGCAGAGCGACGCTTTGCAGCCGCCTGGCAGGCTCAGCCGAAGCGTTCGCCGGTAATCTCGCGGAGCTTCGTGCGGTCGTGGCGGGCCGAGATGCGGCGCACCGTGCCCGAGCGCGAGCGCATCACGAGCGATTCCGTGGTGGCGCCGCGGGAGCCCTCGTAGCGAACGCCCTGGAGCACGTCGCCGTCGGTGACGCCGGTGGCCGCGAAGAAGCAGTCGTTGCCGCTCACCAGGCGCTCGCTGTCGAGTACGTCGGAGAGGTCGTACCCCTCGTCGACCGCCGCCTGTCGCTCCTCGTCGTTGCGCGGCCACAGACGGCCCACCATGGCGCCGCCGATGCACTTGATCGCAGCGGCGGAGATCACGCCCTCCGGGGTGCCGCCGATCCCCCACAGGAGGTCCACCGGCGAGCGCTCGGTGACGGCGAGAAGAGCGGCCGACACATCGCCGTCGGTGATCAGGCGCACGCGTGCGCCAGCCTCGCGCACGTCCTTGATGGCCTGCTCGTGGCGCGGCCGCTCGAGCATCACGACCATCACGTCGCGCACGTCCGTGCCCTTGCGCTCGGCGAACAGCTTCACGGTCTCGCGCAGCGGCCGGTCGAGATCGAGCAGGTCCTTGAACTCCTCGCGCGCGGCCATCTTCTCCATGTAGACGATCGGCCCGGGGTTGAACATCGTGCCGCGCTGGGAGAGCGCGATCACCGCGAGCGCGCTCGGGTAGCCCTTGGCGGTGAGGGTCGTGCCCTCGAGGGGGTCGACGGCGATGTCCACGGTCGGAGGCGAGCCGTCGCCGATCTGCTCGCCGTTGTAGAGCATCGGCGCCTCGTCCTTCTCGCCCTCGCCGATCACGACGACGCCGTCCATGCGCACGGTGTCGAGCACGTGGCGCATGGCGTCCACCGCTGCCTGGTCGGCGGAGATCTTGTCGCCCATTCCCACCCAGCGGGCCGCGGCAAGCGCGGCCGCCTCGGTCACGCGCACGAGCTCGAGCGCGAGGTTGCGGTCGGGCCGTGTCGACCGCGCGGGGCCGGCTTGTGGCTGCTCTCCAGCGACCATCGGCGGCTACAACGTACCGGGCGGTTTGCGCGTGCGTCCGCCCACCCCCTGGCGGATCAGGCCGCCCGCGAGGATCCCCGCCGCGCCGAGCAGCGCGACGAAGTAGCCCCACTCGAGCGACATGTCCACCGTGTCGCCGGGCTTCCCGAGGATGATCCCGTTGAGAAGGATCAACGCGAACGCGACCATCCCGACGATCATCGTGACTTCCCCCGGCCGCCATGTGAGCTTGTGCCCGCGGAGGACAATCCAGGCGAGGATGAACGGCGCGGTGCAGGCGGCGAGCAGCAGCCAGTCCAGCACGCCGAAGGTCTGCCAGGCGTTGAAGGTGCCGTACGTGCCGTGGTAGCGCGAGAACTGGTTGCAGCCCGCGGGCACCCCGGGGCGCTCGCAGCTCGTCGAGAACCAGGGCAGGAAAAGCGAGAGGGCCAGGACCCCGGCGCCGACGAAGCCCACGAGCTCTCCGACGTTCAGTCGCCGGACGTCCATTGGGCCGAAACCTACACCGTGTCCCGACCCCGGGGCGACCGTCGGTTGAGAGGCGGTAGACCGGGGACTACTGTGACGACTGTCCGCCAACGGCGGGGAAGGCCTGCCCTGATGCGTGCGT
>JBJMLG010000161.1:0-7377 GCA_045805385.1 Thermoleophilaceae bacterium | reverse complement strand
TGCGCAGCGTGGCCCGCGCCCGCGACGAGCTCGGCGCGGCCGTCGGGCACGATCGCCGCGATCCGCTCGGCCGCGCGGACGTAGTGCTCGTCTAGCTCGCCCGCCACCGCCAGCACCGGACAGGCGAGCCCGGCGAGGCGGTCCCAGACGGGCTCGAGCGCTCCCTGCCCGGCCGTGCGTAGCGTGACCGCCAGGTCGTGCGGGCTGTGCGCGAGCCGTCCGGGGCGCTGGCGCGCGACGAGCTCCGTCGACTGGTTCGAAAACACGGGGTTCGCCTCCCAGCGGTCCGCAAACTCCTCGATCGAGTGCGCCTCGATCCAGTCCGCGAGCTGCTCGTCGGCGGCGCGGCGCTCGGCTCGCTGGGCCGGATCCTCGATGCCTGCGCTCGCCCCCAGCAGCACCAGCGCGGCAGGTCTCGCCAGGCCGCGCAGCGCTGCGTGTAGCGCGATCCGCCCGCCGAGCGAATAACCCACGAGCACGGCCGTGCAACCGTCCAGCTCGGCGAGCCGGCCGTCGAAATCGGGTGTGGTGAACTCCGCACAAGCGCTCCGATAGCTTTCGCTCACTCTGTCCGCGATTGGCTGCCACGCTTCCCCCTGCTGTGCGAACCCTGGGATGAACAGGATCTCGAGATCGGGCTGGAGCACGCGCACATGATCCCGATCAACCGCACCTACGCGCCGGTCCAGGCATTCGTGGACGAGCTCGCCCGCTGCGGGCTGCGTTACGCGGTCACCTGCCCCGGCTCCCGCAACGCGCCGCTCGCGCTCACTTTCGCGGCGGACGAGCGTATCGAGGCCATCTCGGTGCTGGACGAACGCTCGGCCGGCTTCCTTGCCCTCGGGATCGCGAAGACCGAGCGCCGCCCGGTGGTGGTCACGTGCACCTCCGGCACGGCGTCCGCCAACCTGCTGCCGGCGATCGTGGAGGCGCGCGAGTCGCACGTGCCGCTGATCGTGCTGACCGCGGACCGCCCACCGGAGCTCCGTGATATCGGCGCGGGGCAGGCGATCGACCAGATCAAGATCTTCGGCTCTTTCCCGAAGTGGTTCACCGAGGTCGGCACCCACCCGCCCACGCGCGCCACCGGCATCCACTACCGCGCACTGGCGTGCCGGGCGTGGTTCACCTCAGAGGACGGCCGGCCGGGACCGGTGCACCTGAACTTCCCGCTGCGTGAGCCGCTCGCGCCGGTGGCGGAGCATCTCGATCCCGAGCCCTGGCAGGGACGCCCCGATGGCCGCCCCTGGACGGTGGTCACCGAGGTGCCGAGCGACCCCTCGCCGACCGTCATCGAGCTGCTCGAGCGCGACGTGCTCGAATCCGAGACCGGTGCGATCGTGTGCGGGCCCACGCTCGAGCAGATCGCGGTGGCGGCGGCGCGGCTCGCGGCCGCGACCGGATGGCCGCTGCTGGCGGAGCCCGCGTCGGGCGTGCGCTGCGGCCCGCATGACCGCTCGCACGTGGTCGCCCACTACGACGCGCTGCTGCGCTCGGAGCGCTTCGTCGAAGCGCACCGCCCCGAGCTCGTGATCCGGGTTGGCGACACTCCCACGTCGAAGCCCCTCCGGGCATGGCTCGCGGACAAGCGCCAGATCGTGATAGACCGCCACTCCGGCTGGCACGAGCCGACCCGACGCGCCGAGCGTCTCGTGGCCGCCGCCGCGGACTCCACGCTGGAGATGCTCGCCGCAGCGCTCGAGAGCGAACCGCCCACACGGGCGTCCTGGCTCGCCGCGTGGCGAGCCGCCGACGCCGTGGTCCCCCCCGCCCTCGCCGCGGCGCCCGACCCATTCGAGCCGAAGGCCTACGCCGCGCTCGCCGACACGCTGCCCGACGGCGCCGTCGTGTGGCTCGGCTCGTCGATGCCGGTGCGCGACGTCGAGACGTTCTTCCCGCAGAGTGAGCGGGCGCTCCGCTTCATCTCGAACCGCGGCGCCAATGGGATCGACGGCACCGTGTCGTCGGCGACGGGCGCCGCGCTCGCGGGCCCCGACCCGTGCGTGCTGCTCACCGGCGAGCTCGCGCTCCTTCACGACCTGGGCGGTGCGCTGGCCGCCCGCCGCCACGGCGCCGACGTGCGGATCGTGTGCATCAACAACGGAGGCGGCGGCATCTTCGACTTCCTTCCGGTGGCCGCGCACGCGGACCCCGCGCACTACCGCGAGCACATCGTCACGCCGTCGAGCGTGGATCTCGCCACAGTGGCGTCGCTCGCCGGCCTCGCGCACGTCCGAGCCGAGACTCCGGACGACGTGCGCCGCGCGATCACCGGCCCGGCTCTCGTGGAGGTCCGAACCGACCGCGAGGACAACGTGCGAATGCATCGAGAGGTGTTCGCACGGGTGGACGCGGCGCTATCGGACGCACTGGCTCAGGCATAGAGCGCTGGAAGATCCTGTACGACCGCGACTGCGGCTTCTGCCGCTGGTCGCTCGGGCGGGTGCTCGCGCTCGACGGGCACCGTGCGCTCGAGCCCGTCGCGCTCGACGAACCTGAGGCCGACCACCTGCTCGGCGGCATGCGGCACGACGAGAAGATGGCGTCGTGGCACCTGGTCTCGCCCGACGGGCACCGCTGGTCCGCGGGTGACGCCTTCGCTCCGCTCGCGGAGGCACTTGGGTACCCGCGTGCGCGCCGCGCGCTCGAGCCCCTGCGGCGCCTGCTTGTCGTGCTCTACCGGCTCGTCGCCGACAACCGCAACATCTGGGGCAAGCTCGTGAGTGACGGCGCGAAGCGGCGCGCCGACGAGCGCATCGCCGCCGCCCGCGGCGCTACTTCTTCCGGCTGATCCGCGGTCGCCGAGCTTGTGCTCGGTCTCGGCCGCTCGGGAGGCGGGGAGCAAGCGGGCCTGGTGCTAGGTTCCGCCGCTCCGCATGGGGATCGGCCGAACACGACCGAGGATCGAGTACCTGTTCTGGCCGAAGGTGTGGGACACCTACCGCGAGACGGTGGAGCGCTATGCCTCGCGGCCGGACGTGGTGTCCGTGTGCGACGTGGGCGGCGGCGCCAATCCCACCCTCGATCTCCCGACCGTCGAACGCCACGGCCTCGACTACACCGTCGTCGACGTCTCAGAGGACGAGCTCGCGAAGACCCCACCCGGGTACAGGACGGTGTGCGGCGACATCATCTCGCCCGGCCTCCTGGGCAATGAGCAGTTCGATCTCGTGTGCTCGTCGCAGGTCGCCGAGCATGTCGCCGACGCGGCCGCGTTCCATTCGGCGGTCCTGCGCATGCTGCGCCCCGGGGGCCACACGATCCACATGTTTCCCGCGCTCGGGACGCTGCCGTTTGCTCTGAACCGCCTGCTGCCGGAACGGCTCACGGACCGCATCCTGTCGCTGTTTCAAGAGGGCCGCGACAGAGAGGGCTCGCATGCGAAGTTCCCCGCCTACTACCGCTGGTGCTTGGGCCCCGTGAACCGCCAGATCGAGCGTCTCGAGCAGCTCGGATACGTCGTGAACGAATACATCGGATTCTTCGGCCACGGCTACTACCGCCGGATCCGCCCGCTCGACCGCCTCGAGCAGGAGAAGTCGTACCGGCTGCTCAAGCGGCCGATTCCGGCGCTTTCGAGCTACGCGGTGATCGTCCTGGAGCGGCCCACCGACGCGGCTCCCTGAGCTAGCTGAGGAGCGGCAGCAGGGCGCCGAGCTTGTGCTCGGTCTCGGCCAGCTCGGAGGCGGGGTCCGAGTCGCGCGTGATGCCGTTGCCGGCGTAGAGCCGCGCGACATCGCCGCGCAGAAGCGCGCAGCGGATCGCCACGCACAGCTCGCCGTCCTCCGCGAGGTCCGTCCAGCCGAGAGCGCCGGCGTACCACCCGCGGTCGAGCCCCTCGAGCGCCGGGATCAGGCTTCGCGCGCGCTCGCCGGGCTCACCGCCGACGGCCGGCGTCGGATGGAGGCGCGCGGCGAGCTCGAGCATCGAGATCGGCTCCGCCAGCTGCGCCCGGATCGGCGTGGCGAGGTGCTGCACGTTCATCACCTTCACGAGGACGGGCTCCTCGGCGCGTGCGACCCACACGCTCACCGGCTTGAGCGCGCGCTCGATCCGGCGGGCGACGATGGCCTGCTCGTCGCGCTCCTTCGCGCCGCCGAGCAGGCGCTCGCCGAGGTGGCGGTCCACCGCCGGGTCGGCGCTGCGGCGCGTGGTTCCGGCGAGCGCGACAGTCTGGGCCCGCGAGCCCTCGCGACGCACGAGCAGCTCCGGGCTCGCGCCGATGAATGCAGCCTGCGGGGTGCCCGCGAGATACACGAAGCAGGCGGGGAAGGCGTCACGCAGGGCCCCGTAGACCGGTGCCGGGTCGATCGGCCGGGGCGCGTGCACGCGCACTTCGCGCGCGAGCACGAGCTTCTCGACTTCGCCTGAACGGATTATCTCCACCGCTCGCGCGACGGCCGACTCGAAGTGCTCGGGCGGCGCGGATGAGGCCACACGCGGCGACTCCACAGGGTCGGGGTCGTACAGCGGCATGCTCGCCGGCTCGAGCTGTGCCGCGCGCGCCGCTAGCCGTTCCACAACGGCGTCGGCGGACTCGTCGCCCTCGAGCGCCGCCGCGAGTGTGAGCCGAGCCTCCTCCCCGCGCCGTGCGATGGACAGCTCCGGGAGGACGAGCTGTGCGGGCGCGAGCGACGACCACTCCGGCGCGTGCCCGCCGTCAGGGGCGAAGGCGAAGCCGCCAACGAACACCGGGCCGCTCGCGGGCGGTGCCGCGCGGTCGCGTGAGAAGTCGCCCGACTCCGCGTCCGCCCCGAGTGCCCGCGAGCGATCCGCGAGGCGCTCGAAGCGCCTCTCCCCCTTCTCCTCGAGCAGTGCCGCGCAGCCGAGTGTGGCAAGCGCAAAGCCGTCGCGGTCGGGCTGCTCGAAGCAGAACCAGCGGTCGTCGGGCCGCCGCGCGCCCATCACCGATGCCGAGATGTCGAGCCGGGCAGGAAGCGGCCGCGTGATCGCCGCTACCACCGGCCGGCGCTCCCTGCGCACTCGCCGCAGCGCCCGGTCCACACGCGACCGCAGCTCCTCGTGCGCCGGCGCGTCGAGCGCGAACGGCCCGCGCCCCGATTGGGTCCGGACGCTCACCCGCGACAGGCTATACGCGGTTGCTTGACGCTGACGTGACTAGGTCGCGGAGCGACCGCGCGCTACGGCGATCTCACCCGTGCGAACCATCTCGATGAGGCCGAACGGGCGGATCATCCGCTCGTACGACTCGATCTTGTCGTCGGTGCCCGTGATCTCGACGGTCACCGAGCGCTTCGACACGTCGATCACCTTGCCGCGAAAGATCTCCGTGAACTGGAGGATCTCGCCGCGGGTCTCGCCGTCGGCCGTGATCTTGAACAGCGCGAGCTCGCGAGCCACCGTCTCCTCTGGTTCGAGGTCGCGGATCTTGATCACGTTCACCAGCTTGTGAAGCTGCTTGGTCACCTGATCGATCGGGTGAAGAGCGCCGTCGACCGTGAGCGTGATGCGCGACTGCGTCGGGTCGTCGGTGGGACCCACCGCCAGCGAGCCGATGTTGAACCCGCGCCGCGCGAACAGGCCCGCGACGCGCGCCAGCACGCCCGGCTTGTTCTCCACGAGGATCGAGAGGATGTGCTTGCGGCCGGTGTGGATCCCACCGGACGCCTCCAGATCGGCGAGGTTCAGGACCTCTTTGGTTCCGGGCTCACCCATGCCGATCACCCGACCATGTCCCGGGCGGCTTGGCCGGCCGGGATCATCGGGTAGCAGTTCTCCTCACGGCTCACGCGCACGTCGACCACGACCGGGCCGTCGGTGCTGATCGCCGTCTTCATCGCGTCCAGGAGCTCGGCCTTGTCCGTGACTCGCATGCCCGAGGCGCCGTAGGCCTCGGCCAGCTTCACCCAATCCGGGCTCGAGCCCATGTCCACGGCGGAGTAGCGCCGGTCCCAGAACAGCTCCTGCCATTGCCGGACCATGCCCAGGTAGCCGTTGTTCATGATGAACACCTTGACCGGGATGTCCTCCGACACGCAGGTCGCGAGCTCCTGGGAGGTCATCTGCAGCGAGCCGTCGCCGGCCACGCACACGACGGTCTGGTCGGGGCAGGCCACCTTCGCGCCGAGCGCCGACGGCAGGCCGAAGCCCATCGTGCCGAGCCCGCCCGAGTTGATCCAGCGGCGCGGCTCGGAGAAGTGGAAGTACTGGGCCGTCCACATCTGGTGCTGGCCCACGTCGGAGGTCACGATCGCGTCGCCGCCCGTGGCCTCGTACAGCGCCTGGATCATGTACTGCGGCTTGATCTCGGAGTCCTCCGAGTCGTCGTAGCGCAGCGGGTGCTTCTCCTGCCAGCCCTTGATCCGCTGCCACCAGCCGTCGAGGCGGCTCGAGTCGGCCTCGAGCGCGCGGTACTCGCGCACCAGCTTCGGCAGCACCTTCTTCACGTCACCCACGATCGGGATGTGCGCCGGCACGTTCTTCGAGATCTCGGCCGGGTCGACATCGATGTGGATGAACTTCGCCCGCGGCGCGAACTCCGACAGCTTGCCGGTGATGCGGTCGTCGAAGCGGGCGCCGATCGCGCAGATCAGGTCCGCCTCGTCCATCGCGTAGTTCGCCGTGCGGGTCCCGTGCATGCCGAGCATGCCGAGCCACTGCGGGTGCGGCGCGGGGAAGGCGCCGAGGCCCATGAGCGTCGACGTGACGGGGAAGCGGTCCGCCGTCGCGAGCGCTCGCAGCTGCTCGGATGCATCGGCGGAGACGACTCCGCCACCCGAGTAGATCACCGGCCGTCGGGCGTTGGCGAGCGCCTTGGCGGCCAGGCGGACCTGCTTCTGGTTGCCCTCCGTGGTCGGCTGGTAGCCCGGGAGGCGGACGTCCGTCACGGGCTCATAGTCGATCTCGGCGCGCGTGAGGTCCTGCGGCAGGTCGATGAGCACGGGCCCCGGGCGCCCCGTGCGGGCGATGTGGAACGCCTCGTGCACCACGCGCGGGATCTCCGTGGGGTGCTGGATCATGAAGGAGTGCTTGACGATCGGCATGGTGATGCCGAACGTGTCCGCCTCCTGGAAGCCGTCCGTGCCGAGCAGGTCGGTCCGCACCTGGCCCGTGAAGGCCACGAGCGGGACGGAGTCCATCATCGCGTCCGTCAGCGGCGTGACGATGTTGGTCGCGCCCGGCCCTGAGGTGGCGAAGACCACGCCCACGCGGCCCGACGCCTTGGCGTAGCCCTCTGCCGCGTGGCCGCCGCCCGCCTCGTGGCGCACGAGGACGTGCCGGATCCCGGCGTCGACGAAGGCGTCGTAGGTGGGCAGGTTGGCGCCGCCCGGGTAGCCGAAGACGACGTCGACCCCCTCCGCCGCCAGGCACTCCATCACCGCATCGACCGCGCGCATCATGGGCGCGAGTCTAGCC
>JBJMLG010000160.1:0-15089 GCA_045805385.1 Thermoleophilaceae bacterium | reverse complement strand
AGCGCGGCGGCGAGCTCCTCGACCGAGGGCAGCCCGCGCAGGTCAGGGGAGCCGGCCTTCGACCCAGCGTCCTTCGCCACCCTCGACCTCCTTCTTCCAGATCGGCGCCTCCGCCTTCACGCGATCGATGATCTCGCGCGCCCCCGCGAACGCCTCGCCCCGGTGCGGCGCCGACACGGCCACGATCACGCTCGGCTCGGACAGCGGAACGTCGCCCACACGATGCTCGACCGCGGCGGCGCACAGGCCGTGCGCGGCGACCGCCTCGGACGCGATCTCGGCCATGCGCTCCTCGGCCATCTCGACGTAGGCCTCGTACTCGAGCCGCTCCACCTGCCGGGTCACGCCGGAGAAGGTCACGACGGCGCCGGCGCGCGCGTCCTTCACACGCGAGGCGAGCGCGTCGAGCGACAGTGGCTCCGCCGTCACTCGTGCGTGCAGCAGGGCGGCCTCACCCCCGCTGACCGGAGGTATCAGCGCGAGCTCGTCGCCCTCGCCCAGCTGCTGGTCCTCCGGCGCGTACTCGCGGTTCACGGCCATCACCAGCGGCAGCCCGTCCGTCACGGAGCCAAGCGCCGCGAGCGCGTCACGCACGCGGGCGCCGTCGGGGAGCTCGAGCGTGACCTCGCTCCTCCCGGCACGCTCGCGCAGCATCGCGAACAGGCGGACGGTGACCTCCATGGAGGCCATGCTAGGCCGCACGCAAGAATGGTGGCGACCTTGGAAGCCCGCGCCGCCACGCCGCACCGTCAACCCGCACTCGACCGCGTGCCGGCGTCGGGGCTGGTGCTCGGCGCGGTCTTCTCGATCCAATTCGGGGCTGCGCTTGCCGCGACGCTGTTCGACGACATCGGCCCAGGCGGCACCGTCACGCTGCGCCTGCTGTTCGCCGCGATCGTGCTGCTCCTGCTGTGGCGCCCCAGGCTCACTGCCTACACGGCGGCGGACCTGCGCCTCGCGCTCGTCTTCGGCCTCGTGCTTGGCGGCATGAACGCGTTCTTCTACGAGTCGATCGACCGCATCCCCCTGGGCGTCGCTGTCACGCTCGAGTTCGTCGGGCCGCTCGGCGTGGCGATCGCCGGATCGCGGCGCGGGCTCGACCTGGTGTGGGCCGGGCTCGCAGCCGTGGGGATCGTGTTGCTGGGCGGCGGCGTGGGCGGCGCCAACGATGGGCTCGGCGTGGCGTTCGCGCTCATCGCGGGCGGCTGCTGGGCCGCGTACATCCTGCTGAACACGAGGCTCGGGAAACGCTTCCCCGGGGGCAGCGGGCTGGCCATCGGCATGAGCGTGTCGGCGATCGCGGCGCTGCCACTCGGGATCGCCGATGGTGGCAGCGACCTGCTCGACCCGGGAGTGCTGGCCATCGGGCTCGCGGTCGCGCTGCTCAGCTCGGCGATCCCCTACTCGCTCGAACTAGAGGCGTTGCGCCGGGTGCCGGCCAAGACCTTCGGTGTGCTGATGAGCCTCGAGCCCGCCGCGGCAACCCTCTCGGGGCTCGTGGTGCTCGGCCAGTCGCTGCACGCGCTCGACCTCCTGGCCATCGCACTGGTCGTGGCGGCGAGCATCGGCGCCACGCTCGAGGCGCGCCGGCCGGAGCCGCCGGTGGACGCATGACGCAGCCCGTCAAGCAAGCGGCGTCAACTGACTTCGCGCAGGCGCCCGCTCTCGACGTCGTAGACGAAGCCCCACACGAGCGTGTCCTCGGCGATCAGCGGCGAGTCCTTCAGGAACTGCACGTCGTCGCGCACGCTCTTGTCGAGATCCGCAAAGGGAAGGAAGTCGATGTGGCTCGCGTCGGCGCCGAGGTGCTCCCTCACCTTCGTGTGCAGATCGTCGTTCTCGAAGGTGAGCGAGCCGCAGCGCGTGTGATGGATGACGACCACCGCATTGGTGCCCAGCAGCTGCTGCGAGATCACCAGCGAGCGAAGCGCCTCGCGGGCGCTGCCACCCGCGTTGCGGATGATGTGCGCATCGCCCTCTTCGAGGCCGAGGAAGCGCGACGGCAGCATCCGCGAGTCCATGCAGGTCACCACGGCCAGCCGGCGCGCGGGCGGTGTGGGAAGGCCGCCCTTGTCGAACGTCTGCGCGTACCTCTCGTTTGCCTGGATCAGGTCTTCGATCACGGGGCGCGGAAAGGTAGCGAAGGGCGGAAGGCCTCGCGTTGGCCTCCCGCCCTCGATGCTGTCTACACCAGGCCGTTCGCGCTCAGGAACTGCTGCGCGACCGACTTCGGGTCCTGCTTGTCGAGGTCCACGGCCGCGTTCATCTTCTGCATCGCCTCGACGGTGAGCTTTGCGCTCACGGCGTTGATCGTCGAAGCGAACTCCGGCCCCTCCTTGGAGAGGACCTTCTTGCTCACGACCGGCGCCACGTTCTGGAAGCCGAACGTGTTCTTAGGGTCCTTCAGCACGGTGTACTTGCCACCCTGGAGCTGGCCGTCCGTGGTGAACACGTCGGCCGCGTCGACCTTGCCGGAGTCGAGCGCCTTGTACTGGAGCCCGATCGCCAGTGGCACGAACTTGATGTTGTTGAGCCCGTAGTCCTTCTTCAGGCCCACGATGCCGGTGTCGCGCGTCTTGAACTCAGGCGGCCCACCGAGCTTGAACGAGCTGACCTTCTTCAAGTCCGCGACCGACGTCAGGGCGTTCTTCTGAGCGAACGCCTTGGTGACGCCGATCGCATCCGTGTTCGAGAACGTGGTCTTGGGGAGCACCGTAAAGCCGCGTCCCTCCTCGAACTGCTTGGCCTTCTGGAACGCGTCGGCCGCGCTCTTGGGCTTCGCGCTGTCGTGAGCGACGGCGGTGAGGATGATGCCCACGTACTCGGGATACATGTCGACGCTGCCGCTCGTGAGCGCCTTGTCGATGATCTCCGAGCTGCCGATGTTCTGCTTGAGCGACACCGTGTAGCCCTTCGCCTTCAGTGCCTGCGTGTAGAGCTGGCCGAGGATGAACTGCTCGGTGAAGTTCTTCGCACCGATCGTCACCGCCGGCTTGCCCTTGCCGGGCTGGGCCGAGGCTCCGGTCGTCTGGGTGTTGCTGCTGCTCTTGTTGTCGTTGCTGCTTCCGCAAGCGGCCACTGCCACTGCAATGGCCAGCGCGACTGCAAGCGCGATGACCGGTCGGGTTGCTCTCGTCAACACCTGGGGGGCTCCTTTCGTTGGCTCAACCCTTCCTCTCCCTCAAGTCTCAGACCGTGGCCTCGGTGGACCGAAGCATCTCCGGTGGCTCTACGGCGGCCGCAGCGCGGCGAACGGGGCGAATCCCGCGCGGGATCACGGCGCGCTGGAGGGCGGCCAGCAACAGATCCGCGAGCAGCGCCAGTCCGGCCACCCAGAACGATGCCGCGAGCACGCCGGGCAGCCCGTAGCTCGCCTGGTTGTAGATCACCTCGCCGAGTCCGCCGCCGCCGGCCACCGCGGCGAGCGTGGCGGTGGCGATGACGTACACCACCGCGGTGCGGATGCCCGCGAACGTGAGCGGTATCGCGAGCGGCACCTCCACGCGGCGGAGCACCTGAAGCGGCCTCATGCCCATCCCGCGCGCCGCCTCAACCGCGTCCGGGTCGACGCCGTCGACGGCCACGTAGGCGTTCGTGAGCATGATCGGCACGGCGAGGATCACGAGCGCCACCATCGAGTTCAAAAAGCCAAGGCCGAAGACACTGATGCCGATCGCGATCACGGCGAGGCTCGGCAGGGCCCGCCCCAGGTTCGAGACATTGATGGCCAAGAACGAGGCGCGGTGCAGGTGACCGAGCCAGACGCCGAGCGGCAGAGCGATCACCAGCGACACGCCGATCGCCGCGCCGCTCAGCAGCAGATGGTCGCCCGTGCGGTTGAGCAGCAGCGACAGGTTGTCGCCCATGAACTTGAAGGCGTCGACGAAGTCGTTCACCGGTAGGCCGCCCTTCCGCGCGCCCATGGCGTGAGCAGCCGCTGCGCCGCGACCAGCAGCGCGTCGGCGACGAGCGCGAGTCCGATCGTGAGCACCGCGGCGGCGATGAACTCGGTGTTGAACGTGGTCGGGATGGCGTCGAGGATCGGCACGCCGAGGCCCTGGTTCACCCCGACGATCGCGGCGACCGTCGCGAGGCTGATGACGGTCACCGTCGCGATGCGGATGCCGGCGACGATCGCCGGCACGGCGATCGGCAGCTCCACGCGCCAGAGCGTCTGGTTGCGCGTGAGGCCCATCCCGCGCGCAGCCTCGCGCACGTCGTCAGGCACCCCGCGCAGTCCGGTGAGGACGTTCCTGAAGATGATCAGCAGCGTGTAGGAGACGAGCGCGATCTCGGCCGTGAGCCGCGTGAGGCCGGTGATCGGCACGAGAATCTGGAACAGCGCCAGGCTCGGGATCGTGTAGAGAATCCCCGTCACGATCGTGAAGGGCTGCTCGAACCAGCGGCGCCGGTAGGCAAGCAGCGCCGCCGCCATGGCGATCAAGAAGCCCACGCTCACCGCGATCGCCGTGAGCACGATGTGCTCCACGAGGTGCGGCTGGAGGTTCGAGCTCCAGTGCGCGGTGAACCAGTCCCAGCAGAACGTCCGGTTCTGCCGCACGCAGCTGCTGCTTCCGCCGCCGCCGAAGTTGGGGATCACCGGGCCCGACTGGGCGATCACCGCGGTCATGAGCCGTCGCCCTCCGCCACGCGCGCGCCAATCTGCTCGAGCCGGGCGACCCCGACAGGCTTGCCGTCATCGTCGGTCACCAGCAGGCGGGTGGTGCCCTCGCTGAGCAGCAGCGAGAGGGCGTCGTGCAGCGACGCCTCGCTCGGCGCGCTGGGGATGCCGTTGGCCTCGGTCGGCACGGCGTCGAGCTGGAGGTCCGCCAGGCGCACGAGGCTGAGCCGCTTGAGGGCGCGGTCGGCGCCGACGAACTCGGCCACGAAGTCGTCGGCAGGGTTGGCGAGGATCGCGTCCGGAGTGTCGTACTGAGCGAGCGCGCCGCCCTGACGCAGGATCGCGATGCGGTCGCCCATCTTGATCGCCTCGTCGATGTCGTGGGTCACAAAGATCACCGTCTTGCGGATCTGGCGGTGGAGCCGCAGGAACTCGTCCTGGAGGCGCGAGCGGGTGATCGGGTCGATCGCCCCGAACGGCTCGTCCATCAGCATCAGCGGCGGGTCGGCCGCCATCGCGCGGGCGAGGCCGACCCGCTGGCGCTGGCCGCCGGAGAGCTGTGCCGGGTAGCGGCGCAGGTCCCCGTCGGGATCGAGCCCAACCAGCTCGAGCAGCTCGCGCACCCGCTCGTGCGTGCGCTTCCTGTCCCAGCCGCGGAGCCGCGGGACGGTGGCCACGTTCGCCTCCACGTTCATGTGGGGGAACAGCCCCACCTGCTGGATCACGTAGCCGATGCCGCGCCGCAGCTCCGAGATCTCGAAGTCGAGGATGCTGCGCCCGTCGATCTCGATGTCGCCCGAGTCGAACGGAATCAGCCGGTTCACCATCTTCAGGGCGGTGGTCTTGCCGGCGCCCGAGGGTCCGACGAGCACGCAGATCTCCCCCGCCGGGATGCGCAGCGACAGGTGGTCCACGGCCGCCTGGCCGCGCCCGGCGTAGCGCTTCGTGACGTCGTCGAACGTCAGCTCCGCCGCCGCTGGGCCTTCCGGTGCCATCATCGGGCACCTCTCGAATGGGGCGCGGCCCCGGCTGGGCAACCGCGCTCTCCGCGAGCGAATGTCGGGATATGAAGCACGGCTGTTGCCCGGACCAGCGGGTTGTGGAAATGCTAACAGCGAGTGAGGAATGATTTAGGCCGGATCCCATGATGGTTGTGATGACACCGCAGGCCTCCGAGGCCGACATAGCCGCCGTCGTCGAACGGCTCGAGGGCGTGGGCGTGCACGCGAAGGTGATGCCCGGCGAGCTGACCACCGCGATCGGCGCCATCGGCGACCCGGAGGGAGTGCGCGCCCTGGCGCTCGAGGGGATGCCCGGCGTGGACCAGGTGATCCCGATCAGCCGGCCCTACAAGCTGGCCTCGAGCGAGCTCAGCCATCACGAGCCCACCTCATTCTCGGTCGACGGCCGCACGGTGGGAGGCAACTCCACCTTCTGCCTGATCGCGGGGCCGTGCACCGTCGAGTCGCGCGAGCAGACCCTCACGGTCGCCGACGCGATGGCGGCCGGCGGCGCCTCGATGCTCCGCGGCGGCGCCTTCAAGCCGCGCACCTCGCCGTTCTCGTTCCAGGGCCTCGGGCCGCCCGCGCTCGACATCCTGGCCGAGGCGCGCGAGCGCACCGGACTGCCGGTGGTGAGCGAGCTCACCGACATCAGCTGGGCGGAGCCGATGGCCGAGGCCGTGGACGTGATCCAGGTCGGCGCCCGGAACATGCAGAACTACGGCCTGCTCGAGGTGGTGGGCAAGCTCGGAAAGCCCGTGCTGCTGAAGCGCGGGCTGTCCTCGACCGTCGACGAGCTGCTCATGGCCGCCGACTACATCCTCAAGGAGGGCAACGAGCGGGTGATCCTCTGCGAGCGCGGGATCCGGACGTTCGAGACCGCCACGCGCTTCACGCTCGACCTCGGCGCCGTGCCGTACCTGAAGCTGCACACCCACCTGCCGGTGATCGTGGACCCCTCGCACGCCGCCGGCGACCGCCGCCTGGTCGAGCCGCTCTCACGGGCGGCGGCCGCGATCGGCGCGGACGGCATCATCGTGGAGGTAGCCGAGGACCCGGAGGCGGCGCTGTGCGACGGTCCGCAGCAGCTGTACGCGCGCGACTTCGCGGACTTCGCGGAGCGGGTCGCGGCCCACGCCGGCCTCTGCGGCCGCACCCTCGCCTGAGCCCCGGCCCTATCCTTCCGGCCCTATGCCGACCAAGCCCGAGAAGCCCACCATCGCCCCGATCGTCGGCCCCGACGACCCCCGCCACTTCACGGATTCCGGCATCGAGATCGAACGGGTCTACGAAGAGGGCGACGTTGCGCCCGGCCTCGAGGAGCGCCTCGGCGAGCCCGGCGAATATCCCTTCACACGCGGAATCCACCCGGACATGTACCGCTCGCGCAAGTGGACGATGCGCCAGTACGCGGGGTACGCCACCGCCAAGGAGACCAACGAGCGCTTCCGCTACCTGATCGAGCACGGCTCGACCGGCCTCTCGATGGCATTCGACCTTCCCACCCAGCTCGGGCGCGACTCCGACGACCCGCTGTGCATGGGCGAGGTGGGCCGCACGGGCGTCGCGATCGACACGATCGACGACATGCGGCGCGTGTTCGACGGCATCCCGCTCGGCGAGGTGTCCACGTCGATGACGATCAACGCCCCGGCGGCGGTGCTGCTGCTGCTCTACGAGCTCGTCGGCGAGGAGCAGGGCGTGCCGGCCGAGGAGCTGCGGGGCACGACCCAGAACGACATTCTCAAGGAGTACATCGCGCGCGGGAACTTCATCTATCCGCCGGTGCCGGCGATGCGGCTCACCACCGACCTGTTCGCCTACACGCACGAGCGGATCCCGAAGTGGAACACGATCTCGATCTCGGGCTACCACATGCGCGAGAAGGGCTGCTCGGCGGTGCAGGAGGTGGGCTTCACGCTCGCCAACGGCATCGCGTACGTGCAGGCCGCCCTCGACGCCGGCCTCGAGGTCGACGAGTTCGCCCCGCGCCTCGCCTTCTTCTTCAACGGCCACAACAACGTGTTCCAGGAGGTGGCGAAGTTCCGCGCGGCCCGGCGCATGTGGGCCCGGATCATGAAGGAGCGCTTCGGGGCCCAGAACCCGCGCTCGCAGATGATGCGCTTCCACACCCAGACCGGCGGCGTGACGCTCGCGGCGCAGCAGCCGGAGAACAACATCGTGCGCGTGGCGCTGCAGGGCTTCGCCGCCGTAGCCGGTGGCACGCAGTCGCTGCACACGAACGGGTTCGACGAGGCGCTCGCTCTGCCCACCGAGCGCGCCGCGCGCATCGCGCTCCGCACCCAGCAGATACTTGCCCACGAGTCCGGCGCGGCCGACACGGTGGACCCGTTCGCCGGCTCCTACTTCGTGGAGGCGCTCACCGACGAGATCGAGGAGCGCTCGCAGGAGCTGATCGACAAGGTCGAGGCGCTCGGCGGCTCGGTCCAGGCGATCCAGTTCATCCGCGCCGAGGTGGAGGAGTCGGCCTGGGGCTACGAGCAGCGCTACAAGCAGAAGCAGGACATCGTGGTCGGGGTGAACGAGTACGTGACCGACCAGGTGGACGACGTCGAGATCCTGCGAGTGGACCCGGAGTCCGAGCGCCAGCAGGTCGAGCGCCTGAAGGAGTTCAAGGCAAACCGCGACCAGGCGGCCGTGGACAAGCGGCTCGAGGAGCTCCGCGAGGTGGCTAAGGGGGACGGAAACCTGCTCCCGCCCATCCGCGCCGCACTCAAGGACAGGGCCAGCCTCGGCGAGGTGAGCGGCGTGATGCGCGAGGAGTTCGGCGAGTACTCCGAGGCCTGAGCGCCAGGCTTCGCCCGCCTGAAGGAACGCGCCGCCGCCGGGCGAAGCCCACGGCGATGGCGACATTCGAAGTATCCAGAACGTTGGTGAAGTCGGCCCCCGAGCTGTGGGCCGAGTTGGAGGGCGACACGCTGTCGCAGGCGGTCGGCGAGGTGGAGGTGCGGGCCAAGGAGCCCGAGCAGTCCCTCACCTGGGAGGCCGACGGCGCGCAGGGGACAGCGGTGCTCGAACCCTCCGGCTGGGGCACCAAGGTCACTCTCACGGCCGAAGTCGAGGAGCAGGTGGCGAATCTCGGGCTCTGGGCCCGGCTACGCGGCCAGAAGCCGCCGGAGCCGAAGCACCAGGACATCGAGCTGAAGCTCACCGAGCTGCTCGATCACCTCGGCTCGGCGCACCGCAAGCCCTTCGCGCGCAACGAGTAGCGGTTAGCGGCGGAGGGTGAGGGTGCGCCGGACGACCGTCCGGTTGCCCGCGGTGTCGACGGCGGTGACGACGAGCTTCAGCTTCACGCTGCGCTGATGCGCGAAGCCCTTGCGTGCCTTGCGCGTGAGCTTCAGCGTGACCGTCTTCGTGCCGGCCTTGGTGAGCTTCGTCCTGGCGCGGGCGATCCGCACCGTGGAGGCGGCGACGTGCAGCTTCTTCGCCGTGCGCTTGTCGAGATCCAGCTCGGCCGTGATCGTGCACGCCTCGCTGCAGCCCATCCTCATGCTCACGCCCTTCTTGATCGCGCTTGCGATCTTCGATACGGCGCGACCGAGGCTGAGCTTCGGCGGGGTGGTGTCCTTCGGCGGCGGCGGCGGCGGGTTCGGCGGGGCCGCAACGCTGATGGTCTGCACGATCTCAGCGACGGCATCGTTGTCGTCTGCCACGCGCAGGCCCACGTCGTGGGGACCCGGAGTAGCGAACTGATACGTGGCTACAGGACCGGTGGCGTCGTCGAACTGACCGTTTCCGTCGAGGTCCCAGTCGCGGAACGTGATCTCACCGTCGGGATCGTGCGACACGCCCGAATCCAGGACGAACGGCTGGCCCGCAACTGCCTGGCGGTCTATCCCGAAGCCCGCGACCGGCGGCTGATCGGGGCCGCTACGGCAGATCGCGCTGCGGAAGTCGAGGCCCCAACCCCTGAGAACGCCGGGGTCCGGCTTCGCCCGATCGATCACTCGGAGCGTCCATGTCCCGAACCGATCCTCGCCGTCGAAGCGAGCAAGCTGGTCGCCCTGTGGACGGAACCGCCCGGTGAACGGAGACGCCCCCGAGGAGATGTTGCGGGTGGCCTGGTCGTCGAACGTCGTGTTGTTGAGGTTGTCGCCGCTGTTATCGAGGCCGGCCGGCCGGTTCGCCAGCACCACGGTGGTGCCCTGCGGCGAGGTCAGCTGCAGCTTGAGGTCGCCGTCCCACGTATGCGTGATGCTGGCGATACGCACGTCCAGGTCGCGCACGATGCCGTGGGTTGGGATGTCGAGCACGGATGCCACCCCGGTCGAGACACCGTCCGGGATGCTCTTCGGCACGTCACTGCTATCTCGCGGGAGCGTCGGGCCGGTCGCACCGGTTGGGATGTTCAACGGAACGGCGTTGCCCGAGAGCGATAGCGACAGGTCGAGCGGGGCGCCACAGCTAGCACTCGACGCGAGGCTTCCAGCGAATGGGGTGGAGTTCATCTCCGTAGCGCCCGGCGCGATCGGGTCGTACGGAGACGACGCGGTCGACAAACTCAAACCGGGACTCGCGCTCGTCAGCGTTCCTGTGCCCCCGGGCAGTGCCGCGTCGCCCGGGTTTCCAATCACCTGGTTGAGCGTGAAGGCCTCGCCAGGTTCGATCGCGCCGTCGCCGTCGCCTTGCTCGTGGACCGTTGTGCCGGCCGCCGAGGCCTGTGCCGCCGCCGGCACAACCGCCCCGTTGGAGATGACGAGCGCGTAGTCCTGATCCGTCGAGCTTCCGCCTGGCACGCCGTCACCCGCGATGTTCTTTGCGACGACACTGACCCGCACCGGCCCGCTGATCGACGTCGGGAGGTACACGTTCTCCACGTTGTTGCGCGAATCGGCGGCACCGCCGGGCACGGACGCGCCGCCGGCAAAGACATTGCCGTGGTAGGTCTTGCCGCCGGCGTCCACCACGAGGTCCAGGTCATTCACCCAGGGGTTGCCCGCCACGGAGCCGGGCACGGCATCGGTCCAGACCAGCGTGATCTTCATCTGTTTCGTCGCGTCCTGCCGCTGGATGGTTTCCTGCTGCTGGTCGCCCGTCGCGGTGAAGGTGTGCCCCTGGTCGTCGAAGATTCGGTTGGTACTGCTTAGCGACGCATCGAGGTTCGCGCGACCCCAGCCCTGGTCGTTCGTCGGGACGTTCAACTCCGTCCCGCCATCGCCGTCCTGCCCTCCGGCGACGTCAGAGGCGGAGTTGATCAGGATCGCCTTGGTCATCGCCGGGCTCGGGAACGATCCGCTTCCAGCCGACGACGTGTCGTGGTACCACTGCCGCACGAGGGCGGCCGCGCCGGTCACCTCGGGAGTGGCCTGCGAGGTACCGGACACGAGGGAGTAGAACTGGTTGTCAGCCGGGAAGTCCGGTATGCACGTGCCAGTGCCGTCGTACCGCGCATGCTGCGGCGACGCGCCGGTCACGTGGGTGCCCGGCGCCACCAAGTCTGGCTTGATGCGCCCATCGGCGGTCGGCCCTCGGCCCGAGAAGTCGATGATGTCCCTCGCGTTGTCCGCCCCGCTGTCAGCCACGTCGCAAACATCACGGGGCAGATCACCTGTGCGGATGCTTTCGGACGCGCCGACAGTGATCACGTTCTTCGCTGTACCAGGAGAGCTGACCGACGCGGATCCGGGACCGGCGTTGCCTGCGGCGAAGACCTCTGTCATTCCGGGATCCCGCACCAACGCGTCGTACTGCTGCGCGTCGACGTCGTAGCCGCCGTTCAGGTCCGAGCCCCATGAGTTGTTGGAGATCCGCGCCCCGTTCGCGAATGCGTGGTTGGTCAGATCCGCGAACGTACCGTCGAGCTGGAACTCCGGCCGCGGCTCTAGTCCCGGGCCATGGGAGAACGGACAGGTGAAGATCTTTGAAGCACCCAGTTCAATCCGAGGTGCGATCCCGAGGCCATAGCGGTAGCCCTGAGCATCACCGTTTTTGTCGCCGCTCGGGTCGATGGTCTTGTTGTTGAAGCCGGCGGCGATGGAAGCGACGTTCGTTCCATGGCCGCCGCAGTCGAGGGCGCTCAAGTCCTCGACCGTCCAGTTCTTCTCGTACTGGATGCGGGTGGCCTTCGTGGGGTCACCGTCGACATAGAAGTCCGGGTGAGAGCCGTCGCTAGCCGTCGGCACGGTGCCGGTGTCGAGCCCTTCGTCTGTCACGTCGATACGAAAGCCGAACGGACCAGGCACCCTGCCGTCGACGAAGCTGAGGTAATCCGGTGTGCCCGTCAAGAGCCCGTTCGCCATCACCGAGCCCGCCATGATCTTCGCTGCCCGTTCGTCCATGAGCTTCGGCGACTTGTAGGGCTGCACCGCCACAACTGCTGGGTCTGAAGCCAGCGCGCTCAGCTTCGCGGCGTCCGCGATCACCACCTGGCTGACGGTGCCGCTGATTGCCGGGCCCTGGCGCAGCTGTGTGCCGGCTCGCTTGACCGCCCGGCGTGCCGCCGTGCCGGCCGACCCGGCCACCGTCTGCACGGCGACCGTCTGGCGGCCGCTCGAGCGCAGCCCGCGCCCCAGCTTGTCCGAGCGCGCCAGCGAGGTCACGGCGCGCACCGCCGGGTCGCTGCCGAGCAGATCGCTGAGCCTCTCTAGCGAGGAGGCGGAGCCGTGCACGAGGTAGGAGTCCTCAGGCATGTAGGTCACGACCTTCACGCCGGTGCCGCGCACGTTGTCGAGCCAGGCGTCCTTCACCGGGCCGACGAACTGCACGAGCGCCAAGCCCGACCTGCCAACGCGCCCCTTGCCCGCGAGCGAGCTGCGGCCGCTGGGGTCGATCGAGCGCCCGTTCAGGGTGACCCGCTGGAGGTCGTCGCGGCGCTCCGCGCCGGCCCGCTTGAGGCTGTCCGCGTCCTCTCCCTGGGCCTGCACGAGCGTGAACGCGCCATAGCGCGCGATCACGCGCGCAGAGGTGCCGGCGAGCACGTCCCGAGCATGTGGGGTCGACGGCACGATCAGCAGCTGTGCCGGGGAATTGGAGGATGGCGCGGCTCCGAGTGCGACCGCGGTCGTAACAACCACCGCGGCCCCTGCCAGGGCTGCCGCAAAGCGAGAGCGGATCACTTCACGACACTAATCGGACGTTCGGCCAATTTCCATGAGTGCCTATTGAGTTGCAGGCACCGCTTGAAAATGCCGCCGTGCCACTTCCCAGGCGGGCTTCGGCGTCCCGTCGACACCGAGCAGGCCCTTTGCGCTGTACGGCGGCGATGGATGCGGGTTGCCTCCGCGCCAGCCGGGCCGCACCGGGTAGTCCCTAAGCAGCCACGCGATCGCCCCGTTGAGGTAGGGGGTGCGGTCGAAAACCGAGAGAGTGCGGTCGAGGAAGTCGCTCTGGAAGGCGAATGTTCCGGGCTCGCTCGCGGGGCCGCCGCGGTTGGCCTCGGCGCCGAACTCGGTCCCGAACAGCGCCACCCCGGGCAGCTTGGCGCGCAGGGCATCGAGCGCCGCCGGGAGCTCGTTCACGGATGTGCCGCCGTACCAGCCGAGGTAGTCGCTGGCGCCGAGGGCGTCGAGCAGCCGGTAGTAGTCCGGCACCTGGTCGAGCGGCGAGAGCGTCTTGTCGATCGCCAGGAAGCGGGTGCCGTCGAGGCGGTCGCTGATCCGTCGCGACTCGCGGATGTAGCGCTCCTCTGGCGCGCCGCCACGGAGGATCTCGTTGCCGATACTCCACGCCATCACCGAGGCGTGGTTGCGGTCGCGGAGGATCGCCTGGGTGAGCCTGTTCGCGGCGGTCGCACGGACGGCCTTGTCGCGCAGCTCCGCCGTCCCGCGCATCCTCCAGACCGGCAGCTGCTCCCAGAAGACGATCCCCAGGCGGTCGAACGCCTCGAGCAACCGCGGGTGGGGCGGATAGTGCTGTCGCGCGAAGTCCGCGCCGAGGGCGGTGAGCTGCGAGACGATCTGATCCTCTCCTGCCGCCGAGAGTGCGGCACCGACGCGCGGGAGGTCCTCGTGGAAGCTCGCGCCGCGCAGGGAGAGCGGCCGCCCGTTCAGGTATGCGCGGCCCTGGCTGTCACGCGTGAACTCGCGCACGCCGAAGTGGACCGTGGTCTTCTGGCCGCCCGCGAGCTGCACGCGCAGCTCGTAGAGCGCCGGGTTCTGGGGCGACCAGAGCGCGGCGTCCGGTATCTCGAAGCTCGCGCGGATGCGGCCGAGCCGGCCCGGCCGCACGCTTGCGGTCGATGGCACCGGCACCACCTTGCCGAAGCCGTTCGGCCCGCTGACCGTGAGAAGGGCTCGGCTCGGCTGCGTCGAGCGGGTCGTGTTGCGCACGGAAGCGCTGAAGCTCACCGGCTGGCCCGGCTTCGCCACGACCTGAGGGTCGCCGAGGTCCATCTGACCGGCCCGGCGCAGATAGACCTCGCGCAGGATCCCGCCGTAGTTCCACCAGCCGCGGGCGCGCCCGGCGGGCGGGATGTCGGTCTTCGTCTCGCGGCCGTCGACTCTCACGACCAACTCGTTGTCGCCCGGCCGCAAATCGGAGGCCGTCAGCTCGAACGGCAGGTAGCCGCCCTCGTGCGAGCCCAGCTTGCGACCGTTCAGCCACACGTCCGCGCGCCGGTTCACGGACTCGAAGCGGATGCGCCAGGAGGCCGACCGCGGACCCGTCGGCAGGCGGAAGCTGGTGCGGTACCACTGCACCCACGAGCGCTGGCTCGTCGCGGTGAGACTGCGTGCGTTGAAGGCGTTGGGGATCGACACCGCCCGGAAGCCGGAGCGGAAGCCCGGCCGCTGCCAGCCCGCCGCGAGCCCGCGATCGCTCTTGTCGGCCCGCGTCGTCCAGCCCTGATCGAGCAGGTAGCGCCAGCTCGGCCCGTCCTGGTAGAGCGCGTGCTCCGCTGGGACGGGCGCCCGCGCTTCCGCGGCGGCCGGCGCCAGGACTGTGGCCGCGCATGCGAGCGCGGCCAGAATGGGCTTCCTGGACATCGCCACCTGCAACACACGCTAGCCGCGCCCGCTGCGGTTGGGTCCTAGAATGCGCCGCCCCATGCGCCAGAAGACGCCGGAAACCTACGAGGAGAAGCTCGGCCAGCTCGAGGAGCTGCGCGAGGCCGCGATCCACTCCGCCTCCGAGCAGGCAGTCGAGAAGCAGCACGCCAAGGGCAAGCTCACCGCCCGCGAGCGCATCGAGAAGCTGCTCGACCCGGGCTCGTTCAAGGAGCTCGACACGTTCGTGCGCCACCGCACCTCGGACTTCGACATGCTGAAGAACCGGCCCTGGGGCGACGCGGTCGTGACCGGCCACGGCACGATCGACGGCCGCCGCGTCTGCGTCTTCAGCCAGGACTTCACCGTCTTCGGCGGCTCGCTGGGCGAGGTCATGGGCGAGAAGATGTGCAAGATCATGGATCTGGCGGCCAAGATCGGCTGCCCCGTGATCGGCATCAACGACTCGGGCGGCGCCCGCATCCAGGAGGGCGTCGTGTCGCTCGGCGCCTACGGCGACGT
>JBJMLG010000159.1:0-5052 GCA_045805385.1 Thermoleophilaceae bacterium | reverse complement strand
GGTTGCGGCGAAGCTCGTCGACCACCGACTGGCCGCCGTTGCCGGCGCCCACCACGAGCACCTCGCGCATGTCGCGCACGAGCGGCGCGCGGAACGGGCGCTCCACGAGCGATCGCACCAGGAAGCGCGTGCCGCCCACGAGCACGAGCGTGAGCAGGAGGTCGAGCGCGATCACGCCGCGCGGCGGGTCGGAGCCGCCCGGCGAGATGGCGAAGAGGATCGCAACGAGCAGCAGGTCCGCGACCACCACGGCACGCACGGTCGACTCGAAGTCCTTCTGGTCCACGAAGCGCCAGAGCTTGTGGTAGAGCCCGAACAGCGCGAACACGAACACCTTGAACGGGATGACCCACCAGATCGTGTCCCGCAGCAGCTCGTCGTAGCGGTGCGGGATGCCGGCGTCGAAGCGCAGCACGAAGGCCAGGTAGAACGCCAGGCCGACGGCGCACGCGTCGATCGCGACCTGCCCCACCCTGCGGGCGGCAACGGAGGTAGAGAGGCGTGTCCTCAGAGAGTGCAAGAACCGGCTGGAACTGTCGTGGAATGGGCCAGCGGGCGCACGCGAGCCGAGCGTCCGGGCAAGACGCCAACGGCAGATGGTAGCGACGTCAGACGGCTACCGCAGCGCACGCGGCGACCACCTCCGCAACCTGCTCGCCGGAGAGCTGCGTGCCCATCGGCAGAGCCAGGTGCGTGCGCGCTGCCTCCGCCGTTCCGGGCAGGTGGAGCGACGGCCCGCCGAAGCGCTCGGTGGCCGGCTGGAGGTGCACCGGGCGCCGGTAGTAGGCCCGCGCCCCGATGCCGCTCGCGGTGAGCGCCGCCAGCAGCTCGTCGGCCCGCTCGGAGCGCACCACGTACAGGTGGTAGGCGTGCTCGCAGCCCGGCGCCGGGCGGGGCAGCTCGACATGCTCTCCGAGGCCCTCCTCCTCGTACGCGCGCGCCGCGGCTCGGCGCGACTCGGTCCAGCCGTCGAGCTCCGGTAGGAACAGGCGCAGCACTCCGGCCTGGAGCGAGTCGAGGCGCGAGTTGTAGCCCACGTCCTCGTAGGTGACCTTGTCCTTCGAGCCGTGGAAGCGGAGCAGGCGCGACCGCTCGGCCACCTCGGCGTCGCTCGTCACGATCGCCCCGCCGTCGCCCAGGCAGGGCAGGTTCTTGCTCGGGAAGAACGAGAAGGTGGCGACCGTGCCCAGAGCGCCCGCGTGGCGGCCGTCGAGCGTCGCGCCGGCGGCCTGGGCGGCGTCCTCCACGACGGGAAGGCCGAGCTCGAGCAGCTCAGGCACAGGCGCGACGTTGCCGAACAGGTGGACGGCGAGGATCGCGCGCGTGCGCGGCGTGAGCGCCCGCTCCACCGTCTCCCGCGTGACGTTGAAGGAGCGCGGGTCGATGTCGCAGAACACCGGCACGCCGCCCGCGTTCACGATCGCCTCGGCGCTCGCGTAGAAGGTGAACGAGGGCACCACCACCTCGTCGCCGGGCTGGAGGCCGACGGCACGCAGCGCAATCGTGAGGGCGTCCGTGCCGTTGCCGACTCCCACGCAGTGCCCAGCGCCCAGGTAGTGCGCGAACTCGCGCTCGAAGGCGGCGACCTCCGGGCCGAGGATGTAGCGTCCGTCAGCCGCGACCGCCGCCAGGCGCTCCGCGATGCCGTCCTGGTAAGCGTCGAGCGAGGTTGCGAACAGTGGCACGGACACGGCTCGCTACCCTACTTCGCTGTCTCGAATGCTCATCCTCGCCTCGATCACGGACAAGTTGGTCACGTTCGCGACCAACGTCGTGGGTGACCTCGGGCTCGGCGGCATCGCTCTCCTCATGGTTCCCGAGAGCGCCTGCATCCCGATTCCGAGCGAAGCCACGATGCTCTTCGCCGGCTTCAACGTGTCGGAGGGCAGGTACTCGCTCTTCGCCGCGGTGGCGATCGGGGTGGCGGCGAACGTGGTCGGCTCCTGGATCGCCTACGCGATCGGCTACTACGGGCGCATCGACCTGCTCGAGAAGCACGGCCGCAAGCTGCACATCAAGCGCGAGCACCTCGACTGGGCGGACCGCTGGTTCGCGCGCCACGGCGAGGCGACCGTGTTCTTCGCGCGGATGCTCCCGATCGTGCGCACGTTCATCTCGCTGCCCGCGGGGGTGGCGCGCATGCCGTTCTGGCGCTTCACGCTCTTCACGCTGCTTGGCTGCGTCCCGTGGGTGTTCCTGCTCGCCTTCGTGGGCAAGCAGGCGGGCAAGAACTGGGAGGACTGGAAGAACTCCCTGCACTACGTGGACTACGCGGTCGCCGCGCTGATCGTGGTGGGCGTCGTGTACCTCGTGATCAAGCGCCGCCGGCGCACCGCGGCTGAGACGGTCTAGCCCCTTGGCGCACTTGAGCGTGCGGCAGGCGCTGGCGCTCGGCGCGCTGCACGGTCCCGCCGAGCTGCTGCCGGTGTCGAGCAGCGCCCACGTTGCGCTCGTGCCGCAGTTGCTCGGCTGGCCGTATGCGTCGCTCGAGGCGAGCGAGCGCAAGTCCTTCGAGGTGGCTGCTCACGCGGGGGCGGCGCTCGGCCTCGCCTGGATCGCGCGACGTGATCTCGGCACGGTGCGCTCGGCAATCCTCACCACGCTGCCGCCGGCGCTTGCGGGACTGGCGCTCGAGCGGCAGGTGGAGGAGCGCTTCGGCTCGCGCCGGCAGCTCGCGCTCACACAGGTAGCCGCGGGCGCCGTGCTTGCCCTGGCCGACCGCCGCCCGGCAACGCGCCCCGAGCGCGACGCCGCGCCGCTCGACGAGCTGGCGATCGGAGCGGCCCAGGCGGTGGCGCTGATCCCGGGCGTTTCGCGAATGGGCGCGGCGCTCACCGTGGCGCGTGCGCGCGGCTTCGAGCGGGCCGCGTCCTCGCGGCTCGCACGCCGAGCCGCCCTGCCCGTGCTGGCCGGCGCCGCCGCCCTGAAGGGCGCGCGGGGTGTCTCCCGCTCGCTTGCGGCGCCGTTCGCGGCTGGCGCGGCCGCATCGCTCGTCTCCACGCTGGCGTGCGCCCCGCTCGTCCGGCGGCTGGATCGCGCCCGCTCGCTCGCTCCCTTCGCCGCCTACCGGGCGGCACTCGGGGCGGCCGTGCTCGCTGCCGGGCGATCAGCTTCAATGGCCCCATGAGCGACAGCGCCTACGCACGCGCCGGGGTGGACACTTCGAGGTCCGACGCCGCGGTGGCGAGCCTCGTCGAAGTGCTGCGCACGATCGACCCCGGCCGCCCCAGCCGCTCCGTCGTCGGCTCGGGGCACTACGCCGCCGTGCTGCGCCTCGACGAGCGCACCGGGATCGCGCTGTGCACCGATGGCGTGGGATCGAAGGTGATCGTGGCCGAACAGCTCGGGCGCTTCGACACGGTCGGCATCGACTGCATCGCGATGAACGTGAACGACCTCGTGTGCGTGGGCGCCGAGCCGATCGCGCTCGTGGACTACATCGCAGTCGAATCGGCCGACCCCGAGATGCTGCGCCAGCTCGCCGAGGGCCTGAAGGCGGGCGCCGAGCAGGCGGGGATCGAGATTCCCGGCGGCGAGCTCGCGCAGCTGCCGGAGCTGATCCGCGGGCATCCGTCGCCGCACGGGTTCGACCTCGCTGCGTCGGCATTCGGCACCATCGCGCTCGACGAGATCGTTACCGGAGACCGGATCGAGGCGGGCGACGCGCTCATCGGCGTGCCGGCCAGCGGACTGCATTCGAACGGCTACACGCTCGCGCGCAGCGTGCTCACCGACCTCGACGAGACGCCTCCGCAGCTCGGCGGCGCGAGCGTCGGCGAGGTGCTGCTCGAGCCGACGGTGATCTATGTGCGGGCGGCGCTCGACCTTCTGCGCTCCGACGTGGACGTGCGCGGGCTCGCGCACATCACCGGCGACGGCATGCTGAACCTGCTGCGACTGAACGGCAGAGTGGGCTTCCGCGTGGACGCGCCGCTTCCGGCGCCCGCCGTGTTCGGGTTGATCGCGGAGCGCGGTGGAGTCGCCGCCGCGGACATGTGGGAGACGTTCAACATGGGGACCGGCTTCGTGGCCGTCGTGCCGGAGGCTGACACCGAGCGGGCCGCGGAGCTGCTCGCGTCGCACCACCCGGGCGCCGCGCCGATCGGTTCGGTGACCACCGAGGCCGGCGTGGTGGAGATCCCGCCCGCAGGCATCGCGGGGCGCCGGGACGCCGGCTTCCAGCCGCTCCCTTAAGGTTCGCGCATGGCGAAGGGACCGGTCGTGATCGGCTTCGACGGGTCTCCGGCGGCCCAGCACGCGATAGAGAAGTCGGCCGAGCTTCTTGCCCCGAACGCGGCGCTGGTCGTGGCGGTGTGGGAGCCGGGCACCGCCTGGGAGTACGCGGAGCTACCCGCCGACGTCATGCCCGCGACGCCGGTGGACGTGCAGCTCGCGGTGGATCTCGACAAGGCGCTGCGCGACGGTGCCGAACAGACGGCCCGGCGCGGCGCCTCGCTTGCACAGCACGCCGGCTTCGAGGCGAAGGGCCTCGCCGTGGCCGACGAGCGGAACGTGGCTCAAACGCTGCTCAGGGTGGCGCGCGAACACAGCGCGTCCGCGATCGTGGTGGGGTCGCGCGGGCACAGGCGGGTGGCCGAGCTCGTGCTCGGGAGCACCACACACGCTCTGATCCGCGAAGCCGACTGCCCGGTAGTCGTGGTCCGGGCCAGCGAGGACAAAGGCTAGGCCCCTTCCCACATCCAGCCGGTGAGCACGCGCACCGGCTTCACCTTCCAGTCGCTGGCGAGCCCCCATAGGTGCGCCGCAGCCCTGGGAGTGGCCAGGTCGCACACGCTCTCCACCTCCACCGTCGCCATCCGGCCGAAGCGCCGGATCGCCTCGAGCGGGGATGGCGGGTCGGCGTCCAGCCGCTTCGCGCCCACCGCCTCGGCGGCGGCCACGTAGGCCTCATAGGGCTGCCTGCCGAACACGCCGTGCTCCGAGCCGTCCTCGCCGATGAACACCGCGCTCGGGAACGGAAGCCGCTCTCCCCCCTGCGCCTCCTTCACCTTGCCCTCGCGTCGCGCGGCCTCCGGAGGATCGCGCGTGAGG
>JBJMLG010000158.1:0-8053 GCA_045805385.1 Thermoleophilaceae bacterium | reverse complement strand
GGCGGTGGCGTCGCTCATCGGCGGCATCTTCGGCAAGGGCGGCGGCTCTGAGTCGCTCGCGGCTCAAGCGCTGCGCGAGGCCCAGAAGCGCTTCGGCGCGAACGCGCGCCCGGTGTTCGACGACTTCCGGCGCATCGACGATCCAGAGGCGCCGACGACGATCACCGATCGCTTTCCGTTCCCGTCGAGTGGCAAGCCGGATCCGAGCGCTGTCGCGCTCGTGGACCCGGGCTCGCTGAACACCGCTCCGAAGATCGACCAGTCGAGTGGTCCGGCCGCTCCGAGCGCGAGCGCGAAGCTGCCGAAGCTGCCGTCCGCCCAGGCGCAGGCGGCGCGCGAGGCCGACGGCTGGGTGCGGTCGCTGCAGGACAACGGGCTGGGGATCCATCAGCGCCAGTCGAACGCGCTGCTCATCGATGCCGCGCACTCGACGTCGGGCCATCCGATCGCGGTGATGGGCCCGCAGGTGGGCTACTACTCACCGGAGATCCTCACCGAGCTCGACCTCCACGGTGGCGGCATCGACGCTCGCGGCGCCGCTTTCCCGGGCATCAGCCTCTACATCCTGCTCGGCCGCGGCGCCGACTTCGCCTGGAGCGCTACCACGGCCACGACGGACAACGTGGACCAGTTCGTGGAGAAGCTATGCGAGCCCGACGGTTCGACGCCCACGCTCCAGTCGGACCACTACCTCTACAAGGGCAAGTGCATCGCGTTCGAGAACCGCGACAAGGTTCTCCACACCACGCCCAACCCGACCGATCCGACGACGCCGCCGCAGACGTTCACGATTCACGCGCGACGAAGCGTCCACGGCCCGGTGCAGGGCACGGCAACCGTCGATGGCGCCCCCGTGGCGATCGCGAACGCCCGCTCGACGTACTTCCACGAGCTCGACTCGGCGCTGCCGTTCAAGCGGCTCAACGATGGCGAGGTGCACGACGCGAAGTCGTTCCAGGACGCGATGGGCAAGCTGAACTTCCTGTTCAACTGGTTCTACGCCGACGACAGGGACATCGCGTACCTCCAGTCGGGCTGGTTCCCGCTCCGCGCGAAGGGCACGGATCCGTCGCTGCCCACCTGGGGCACCGGGCAGTGGGACTGGCAGGGCTTCGACCCGAAGACGTTCGACTCCGCACGGGCAGGCGTGGACGCGCTGCCTAAGGCGATCGACCCGAAGCGCGGCTACCTCGTGTCGTGGAACAACAAGCAGGCACCGGGCTGGCGCGCGGCCGACGACGTCTGGTCGTACGGTCCGGTGCAGCGCGTGCAGCTGCTCCAGCGGGGGATGGAGGCGGCGATCGCCGGCGGCGCCAAGACCGACCTCACGCACCTCACCCAGATCATGGAGGAGGGTGCGACCGGGGACCTGCGCGGCAAGGAGGCCTACCCGTGGATCCGCCGCGTGATCGGCGACGGCGGCGACCCCGAGGTGAACTCGCTGCTCGGACTGCTCGACGGCTGGCAGGCGGGCGGGGCGCACCGGCGCGACGCAAACGGCGACGGCAGCTACGACGAGTCGCCGGCGGTCGCGCTCATGGACGCATGGTGGCCGAGGCTCGTCAGCGGCGTCTACACGCCCGAGCTGGGGACACCGCTCGTCGACTCGATCCGGAAGCTGGTCGCGTTCGACTCGCCGCCCAACCCGGGCGGCAGCTCGTACTTCGACGGCTGGTGGGGCTACATCCAGAAGGACCTGCGCTCCATGCTCGGCGAGCCGGTGCGCGGCGGCTTCTCGCGCCGCTACTGCGGCGGCGGCGATCTGGCGACATGCCGAACGGAGCTGATCTCGACGCTGAAGGAGGCCGCGGCGGCTGTGAACGCGCGCTACGGCAGCGTCGAGGCCGCGAAGGTACCGGCCACGTGCCAGCAGGGGCAGAGCCCGCCGGCGTGCGACCAGATCGAGTTCGTGACCGCCGGCGCGATCGGGACGAAACCGATTCCGTGGCAGAACCGGCCCACGTTCCAGCAGATAGTCGAGGTTCAGGGGCACCGCCCGCGCTAGATTCAGGGCTGTGAGGCAGCAGCTTCGGCCCCTCTTCGACCAAGTGGTGATCAAGGAGCTCGAGCCGGACCGCGTCCGGCGCTCGGGCCTGGTCGTCCCGCCGGGCACGCACGAGCCGCCGCCGCAGCACGGCATCGTGCTGGCGGTCGGGCCCGGCCTCGACTGGTGGGCGGGCGCGGGCGTACACATGCCCGTGAAGCCCGGCGATCACGTGGTCTTCCCGGCGTCGGCGGGCACCTGGATCGACGTAGAGGAGGAGCGGTTGCTCGTGGCGCGCGTGGGCGAGCTGCTCGGCGTGCTCGAGTCCGTGAAGGACTGCCCGCACTGCTCCGACATCGTGCTGGCCGCGGGCGACACCTGTCCGGTTTGCGGCCGGACGGGGCAGGCGCCCGCAGAGGCGTTCGACTCCGACTAGCGCCTCACCGATGGGCCGGGGCGCCGCCGCGGCGGCGCCCCCGCGCCTCGATGCCCTAGGACGCGAATTCGCTGGTCGCGCCGGAGTACTGCAGCGAGCCCGGCGTGGTGAGGAGCTCGCCGGTCTCGAGCAGCGTCTTCAGGCCGGAGAGGATCATCGGCCAACCGCCGTAGAGCTGATCGTTCGCACCCTCGCGCAGCTGGTCATGCACGACGGTGAGCCGGCAAGAGTCGCCCACCGGCTCGATCTCCCAGGTCACGCGCGAGGTGCCCTCGCTCTTCACGTCGTCGCCCCAGAGTGCGTCGAAGCTCTGCACCAGCCGGCGGGGCGGATCGACCTCGAGGTTCTCGCCCTCGCTGATCGCGATGCCGGCGCCCGGATGTACGGCCCGGTAGCTCGAGCCCGGCGTCCAGTCCGACTCGACGCCGACACCGAACGTGTACTTCTGCCGCATCTCGCCGTCGGTGATCGCCTGCCACAGCCGCTCCGGCGTGGTCTTGATGTAGATCTCGAAGACCTTCTCCATTGTTCTGTCCTCCAGTCGGTGCTTGAGGCCGCTGAGCGTGGCGGCCCAGGGCTCGGCGTACTTGCTCACCCAGCGGTCGTGGACCAGCCGGATCGGGACGGGGTTCAGGAAGTGCAGCTTCTCGCGGCCCCTCCGACGGGTCACCACGAGGCCCGCCTCCTCGAGCACCTTCAGGTGCTTCATCACGCCGAAGCGAGTCATCGGCAGCCGCTCCTCGAGGGCGGTCAGCGACTGGCCGTCCTCCTTGAACAGCTCGTCGAGGAGGCTTCGCCTGGTCGGATCCGCAAGGGCCCTGAACACCTCATCCATGGCGGCGAGAATACGTGACCATATGGTCACCTGTCAAGCGGATCCGGTTGGCGTACTGTCGACGCGACCTACGAGAGGTCGTGTAGCGGTCGTACACGCACAACAGCTCTTGCACGTGCACGGGGGAGAGCCCGGGCTGCGCCGCGAGCGGCGCGGGAAGAGCGTCGTGTACCTCGATGCCGACGGGCGGCCCGTGACTGACCGCGCCGCGCTCGAGCGCGTCGAGAGCCTGCGAATCCCGCCGGCGTGGACGGACGTGTGGATCGCCGCGGAGCCGAACGCGCACCTGCAGGCGACGGGCGTCGACTCGAAGGGGCGGCGCCAGTACCTCTACCACCCCGCATGGCGCGCGCGCCGCGACGAGGAGAAGTTCCACGACATGCTCTCGTTCGCGGGCGCGCTGCCCACTCTTCGTGCCGAGGTGGCGCGGCGGCTCGACGGCGAGGCGCTCGAGCGGGAGCGCTCGCTCGCCGTGGCGGTGCGGCTGCTCGACGTCGGCTTCTTCCGCGTGGGATGGGACCGCTACGCGCGCGACAACGGCCACGTCGGGCTCACGACGCTCCGCCGCGACCAGGTCACGCTCCACGAGGGCGCGGCGGTGTTCGACTTCATCGCCAAGTCGGGGAAACAGCGTCGCCTGACCCTGAGGGACCCGCAATCGCTGCCGCTGCTCAGCCGGCTGAAACGCAGGCGCGGCGGCCCGGATGAGCTGCTCGCGTACAGGGGCGGGGACGGCTGGCACCGCGTCCACGCGCCCGACGTGAACAACGCGCTTCGCGCCTGGGCGGAAGGCCCCTACTCGGCGAAGGAATTCCGCACCTGGGCGGCGACCGTGCTCGCGGCGGTGGCGCTCGCCCGTCAGCACGCCGCCGGCCGGCACGGCGAGCGCGCCGTGCGCCGCGCCGTGCGCGAAGTGTGCGTCGCGCTCGGCAACACCCCGGCGGTCGCACGCGCCTCGTACATCGATCCGCGCGTGATCGAGTCCTACGAACGCGGTGCGGTGATCGAGCTCCCGCCCGAGCTGCCCGCCGAGGCGGTGCCCCTCAGGATCGCGGTCGCGGACGACGGCGGCCTGCTGGTCGAGCTGCCGACGGACGGGCCTGAAGACAGGGTTCGCCTCGACGTGGAGCGGCGCGTGCGCGACCTCCTGCTCGCGGCGCCCTAGCCGCGGCGCGCCTTCGCCAGGAACGGCAGCAGGAACTTCACGAAGTCGTTCCTCGGCGCCGCCGAGTTCGGGTCGTTGTGCGCATAGGTGGTGTGGCGGTCGACCAGCGTGAGCTGGCGCTTCGGGATGTGCGACTGCTTAGCGAGCGTGCTCGCGGCGTCGAGCACCCGCTGGCCGCCGAGCGCGGCTCCGAACGCGTAGATGCGCAGGCTGCGCTGGAGGTCGTGGCCGTGAGTCGCCCGCACGCCGAGCACCCTCTGCGCCGGGTTGGCATTGCCGTCGGCCACCGCGCCCGCGTCGATCGTCAGCCGCCGCGGGTGGTACCAAGCCGTGCCGTCGAGGCCCTTCAGCCCCCAGCCGGCGAACATCTCGGCATAGCGGCGGATCGGCGTGAGCTCGCCGTCGCGGACCCACCCGCGCGGGTCGCCGCTCGCCGCCAGACGACCGAGATGCGCCTGGGCGGCGACCAGCGGCGCGGGGGAGGTGGCGGTGTCGAGCGCATACCCGTACTGCGCCAGGTTCGTGACCCGCACGGGCGGCTTGAGGTTCGCCGGGATCAGCGGAGAGGCCTGGCCGAGCGACGGCTTGTTCGGGTCGATGATCGCGCCGGGCGATCCACTCGTGTTGAACACGCCGGCGAGAGGAGCCGCGATGCCGCCGAAGGTGAGCCAGGGCGACGACGCCCTCAGCTCCTGGAGCGACTTGGTGGCGTCGGCGGCGCTGACAGGTGTGGGACCGCTACCACCGTCGATGAACACGAGCCCGTCGAGGTCCGCTGCGCCCGGCTTGCCGTGGAAGTTCCAGGTCGCGTAGGCGGCCGTGATCGAGCCGCCCAGCGAGTGGCCGCCCATCACGATGTGTGAAGCGCGCTTCTTGGCCGCGAGCACCACCCGCCGGAGATCCTCGATCTCCACGCGCATGCCCCACTGCCGCGCGAAGCCCACCTGCGAATCCGGGATCAGGCGCATGTGGCTCTTGATCGCCCGGTTGCCGAGCCAGCCGAGGTAGTAGTCGAACACCTGCTGGCTCGTGGCCTTGCCGGCCTTTGCCCTGTCGAACACCGACTGGTCCTCGAGCAGGTTCTCGCGGCGCTCGACAGCCCACACCTGCCAGTCCTTCGCCTTCGCCGCGATTGTCTTGGCGAGCGGCTCGAAGTAGGCGGCGCTCGCGGACGTGCCCGGGTTGAGGATGAGGATGTTCGGGGCGTACCTCGCGCCGGTCCTCAGGACTCCCACCTTGTTGTACCTCGCCGGGGTGCCGGGCGCGGCGAAACCCGCGAGGCGCTCGAACTTGACCGGGATTGCGGCCGACGCGGGCGCTGCCGTGGCGGCGAAGGCGAGCGTCGCGATCGCGGCGGACAGGGCGGCAGGGAAACGCACTCTCGAGTCTCCTCTCTCGTTCCGGTGGACTCGGAGAGCCCGCTCGGAGAGGCGCGCGTTTCTACCAGAAACATTGCTGTCTAGGCAATCCACCGTTACGGTTTTCGTGGTGGAGGGCGGAAAGATCGAGGTCCTGCCCAGGGCGATCCACGCGAATGTGCGCGAGCAACTGCGCGCGTCGCAGCGTGGGCGCATGATCTGCGCGATCGCGGACGCCGTGGCGGCGAAGGGGTACGCCGCCACCACGGTGGCGGACGTAATCGCGCTCGCGGGTGTCTCGCGGAAGAGCTTCTACGAGCACTTCGACAGCAAGGAGGAGTGCTTCCTCGCCTCCTACGACACGGGCGCGGCCGCGATCTTCGAGGCGATGGCCCGGGCCGCCGAGGGTCTCGACGACTGGGAGGAGATCCTCGACTCGGTGTTCACGACCTGGCTCGAGTTCCTCGCCGCGGACCTTGCATTCACGAGGGCCTACATGATCGAGTTCTGGGCGGCCGGCGACGCGGCGAGGGAGCGCTGGAAGACGAGGCGCGACCGCACCGCGGGGCTGCTGAAGGCGCTGCACGAGCGCGCGCGCGCTCAGGACCCGGCCGTCGTGCCGGTCTCGGACACCGTGATCGCGGCTGTCGTCGGCGGCGTGAATCGCGTCGTGATCTCCGAGGCGCTCGACGGCGACGCCGAGTCGCTGGTCGCGCTGAAGCCCGAGCTGTTGCGCTTCATCAAGATGACCCTCGCGGCGCACGCGGGCACGGGGTAGCCTGCGGCCGGTGTTCGACCACGTGACGATCCGGGCGGCGGATCGCGAGGCCTCGGAGCGTTTCTACGCGACCGTGCTCGCCACGCTTGGGATCGCGCAGACCGGCAGCATCGAGATGCTCGCCGAGTGGGACGACTTCTCGCTCGCGCAGGCCCGAGACGAGAGACCTCCCACGCGCGGCTTGCACATCGGATTCGCGGCTCCTTCACGTGAGCACGTGGACGCGTTCTGGCAGGCGGGCACCGCAGCCGGTCTCCGTGACGACGGCGAGCCTGGTCCCCGGCCCGAGTACCGCTACGACTACTACGGCTCGTTTCTGCTCGACCCCGACGGGAACAGCATCGAGGCGGCGCACCACGGCGACTTGCGCCAGGACGGGAACATCGATCACCTCTGGATCCGCGTGGCCGACGTGGAGGCCTCGAAGCGCTTCTACGCAACGATCGCGCCGCAGGCTGGAGTCGAGCTGGCCAGCGAGGGCGACGGCCGCGCAACGTTCCGCGGCACGAGCGGCTCGTTCACGGTGCTACCGGGCGAGCCGACCGAGAACCTGCACATGGCATTTCCGACCACGAGCAACGAGACGGTCGAGGCGTTCCACCGCGATGCGACCGCTGCCGGTTACGCCGACAACGGTGAGCCCGGCGAGCGCCCCGTGTACCACGCCGGCTACTACGCCGCCTTCGTGCTCGATCCCGACGGAAACAACATCGAGGTGGTGAACCACAACCGGTAGCGTTCCGGTTGCGCCCTGTTTCGATCCTGGGAAGGAGCCTCCCATGGCCAAGGTGCTCATCCTGACCGGCGACGCCGCCGAGTCGCTCGAGGTCATGTACCCGTATCAGCGGCTGCTCGAGGAGGGCTACGCGGTGGATATCGCCGCCCCCTCGAAGAAGAAGCTGCAGTTCGTGGTGCACGACTTCGTACCGGAGTTCGACACGTACACCGAGAAGCTCGGCTACACGTGGGACGCCGACCTCGCGTTCGCGGACGTCGACCCCTCGCAGTACGTGGCAGTGGTCGTCCCCGGCGGTCGCGCGCCGGAGTACATCCGCAACGACGAGGACTTCAAGCGGATCGTCACCCACTTCTTCGACGACTCGAAGCCGGTGGCGCAGCTATGCCACGCGCCGCTCGCGCTTGCGGCCGCCGGGGTGCTCCGTGGCCGCCGCACCGCCGCCTATCCGGCGCTCGCGCCGGACGTGGAGGCCGCAGGCGCGGAGTTCGTGGATGGTGACGCGGTGGTGGACGGAGTAATGGTTTCCGCGCGAGCGTGGCCGGACCACCCCTCGTGGATGCGCGAGTTCATGCGAGTGCTGCGCGAGCGCGCGCCCGCTGACGCCGGCCAGCCGGCCGCCGTGGCGTAGCGGCAGCTCGCTTCCGCCGCGGGCATTGACCTCCGCGGCCTGAAGTTGGAGAATTTTCGAAGGATTCGCCGAAGAATCCCGTTCGGCTAGTACCCGTGGCGTTTTGCTGCGCGGACGCTGGTGAGGGCTC
>JBJMLG010000157.1:0-4397 GCA_045805385.1 Thermoleophilaceae bacterium | reverse complement strand
GGCGGCATCCGGCGGGAGACTAGCCCCGCGCCGAGATCCACCGGATCGAGTATCACGGGTTTATGTGCCACGGTTTCGTGTCATAATAGCTCGAACGCTTCGATCTCCGTTCCGGGAGGCAACGAGATGACTGTCCGACTTTCGAGGATCGCCGCAGCCTTCGGCGCGGCCCTCACCGCTTCACTGCTCGCCGCGCCCGCCGCATTCGCGGCCTCCAACGGCACCGAGCCCGCACGCGGCGCGCCGATCCGCGACGTGATCGTGGGCACGCTCGTCGGCGGCGCGCTCACCGCGCTAGTGATCTGGGTGGCCTACCGCTACCGCGAGGGCGGCATGCGCTGGCTCGACCGCCTCGCCGAGCGCAGCTCGAAGGTCTCCGGCCTGCCGGGCTGGGCCGCGCTGCCCTCCGCCGTCACGGGTGTCTCGCTGCTCGTCGCGGTGTTCGGCTTCTACTGGGACGTGGCCAAGCACATCGACACCGGCCGCGACCCGAGCCCGTTCGGCACCGCCGCCCACTACCCGATCCTCGCCGGCCTGTTCGGCATCGCCCTCGGCGGTGCGCTCGCCATCGTGCTCGGCGTGCGCGGCCGCGTCCCCACCTCGGTGCGCATCGCGGGCGACTGGCGCGCGCCGCTCGGCGGCGTCCTGATCTTCCTCTGCGGCTCGTTCGCGCTCGCGGGCTTCCCGCTCGACGACGTCTGGCACACGCTCTTCGGCCAGGACGTCACGCTCTGGGGCCCCACGCACGTGCTGATGATCGCGGGAGCCTCGCTCGCCACGCTCGGCGTGTGGGTGCTGCTCGTGGAGGCGCGCCGCTCGCAGATCGCAGAGCACGGCGCCCCGCGGCGCGAGGCCTGGCACCACCGCCTGCGCTACGTCTCGATCGCCGGCGGCTTCATGCTCGGCCTCTCCACGCTCCAGGGCGAGTTCGACTACGGCGTGCCGCAGTTCCAGCTGCTCTACCAGCCGGTGATGATCATGTTCGCCGCCGGCGTCGGCCTCGTTGCCGCGCGCGTCTACATGGGCCGCGGCGGCGCGCTCAAGGCGGTCGCGTTCTTCCTCGTGGTGCGCGCGCTGCTCACGCTCGTGGTCGGACCGGTGCTCGGCGAGAGCACGCTGCATTTCCCGCTCTACATCGTCGAGGCGCTGATCGTGGAGGCAGTCGCACTGCGCCTCGGCCGCGAGCGCTCGGTCACCACCGGCGTCGCCGCGGGCGTCGGCATCGGCACGCTCGGCCTCGCCGCCGAGTGGGGCTGGTCGCACGTGTGGATGCCGCTGCCCTGGCCGTCCTCGCTGCTCCCGGAGGCCGTCATCCTCGGCCTGCTCGCAGCCGTGGCCGGCGGCGTGATCGGCGGCTACATCGGCCGCGCCCTCACCTCCGAGGAGATCGTGCCGCAGCACGCGCCGCGCTGGGCGCTGCCCGCCGCCGCGCTCGTGGCGCTCTTCTGCCTCGCCTGGCCGATGTCCATGAACGCGGGCGACCCGGCGAAGGCCACCGTCACCCTGAACGACGTCAACGGCCCGCCGAATCGCACGGTGAACGCCACCGTCCGGCTCGAGCCGCGCGACGCCGCGAAGGACTCGCAGTGGCTCACGCTCACCTCGTGGCAGGGCGGCGGCCTGCACGTGGACCGGCTGAAGAAGGTGGGCGAGGGCGTGTACCGCAGCACCGAGCCGGTGCCGGTGTACGGGAACTGGAAGACGATGCTGCGCCTCGAGAACGGTCGCGGCGTGCGCTCGGTGCCGGTCTACCTGCCCGAGGACAAGGCGATACCGGCCAAGCTCGTGCCGGCCACACACCAGTTCACGCGCGCGTTCGTGCGCGACAAGAAGGTGCTCCAGCGCGAGGCCTCGGGCGGCGGCTGGCTGTGGCTGCCGGCCTACCTGGTGCTGCTCGGCATCGCGGCGCTGTGGCTCGGCGGGCTCGGCTGGGGGCTCACCCGGCTCGAGCGGAGCGTCGGCGCGCAGGTGCCGGAGGCGCGCGGCGGGCGGCCGCCCTCGACCGGCCGCTTCGAGCGCCGCGGCGGGGCGGTCACGCCGGCGTGATCGTCCCGCTCGCCCACATGGGCCACGTGCTCATCGACCTGCCGATCTTCTTCGGCCCGGTCGCCGGGCTCGTGGGCTTCCTGCTCTGGCGTAACCGCGTGGAGAAGCGCCGCTAGGCAGCGTTCTCGGGGTTGGGAGCAGGCGCGGCGAGCGCCTCCTCCCGCGTGTCGTACACGCCGAACATGCGGTCGAGCCCGGTGATCTCGAACACCCGCGAGATCGCCGGGTTCGGGCACACCACCGTCAGCCGCCCGCCGCGCGTGCGCAGCCGGCGCATGGCGCCGACGAGGATGCCGAGGGTGGTCGAGTCGATGAACGTGGTCTCGGTGAGGTCGATCACGAGGCGCGACTTGCCCCGGTCGATCAGCTGCGCCACCGACTCGCGCAGGTCGGCCGCCACGTAGAGGTCCACATCGCCGATCAGCTTGAGCGCGGACGTGAGTCCGTCGATCTCTTCTTCTTCGATGTGAAAGTTCCGAAGGGCCATGTCGGTGTCAGCCATGGGTGCGTCAAACCTTCCGTGTGAGGGTGCGCTCGGGAGTCCGCTGGATGCGAGCCCTTCGACCCCCCCGATTGCGGCCCCCTGCGCCCCAATGGCCGGGGTCCTGCGGCGATCCTAACCCGGCCGTTGCGCGAGCGCCAGCACTTACCGCTTGGTCAGGTGAACTTCGCCCGCGTCGAGCTTCCGCACGCCAGTGTCCGTGTCGACGATCAGCGCTCCGGAATCATCGATGCCGCCTGCAATCCCGTCTCCCCCTTGCCACCCCACCGGCTCGCCGCGAAGCGCGTCGCGCGTACGCCACGCTTCGAGCACCGCCGCTGGCGGATCCGATAGCCGCCGGTCGAGGCTTGCAAGAAGACTTGCGAGCACGGCCTCGCGCTCGGGCGGCGCGCCGCCCGCCTCGGCCACGAGTGAAGTGGCGATCTCGCGCAGCTCCTCGGGGAACTCCGCGGCCTCGGTGCCCACGTTCAGGCCCAGGCCGAGCACGGCCCAGCCCTCCTGCGGCCGGCCCTCGATCAGGATGCCCGCCACCTTGCGGCGGTTGATCCACACGTCGTTCGGCCACTTGATCGCGGCGGCCACGCCGGACACCTGCTCGCACGCCTCGCACACGGCCACGGCGGCGGCGAGCGGCAGCAGCGCGTCGCGCTCGCTCAGCTCGCGCAGGACGAGCGACATGAGCAGCGCGCGCCCCGGCGGCGCGACCCACTGACGCCCCTGGCGGCCGCGGCCGGCGGTCTGCTCGTCGGCGGTCACGAGCGTGCCGTGCGGCGCGCCCGCGAGTGCGAGCTGCTTCGCCCGCTCGTTGGTCGAGTCGGTGAGCCGGTGGTGTACGCGCGGGCGGCCGATCATCGCGGCGCCAGGCGCAGCTCGGCGTCCGGGCGCACGTGCAGGGTGGCGGCGGCGTCGCCGCGGTTGATCGCGATCGAGAGCGCGCGGTAGCTGTCCTCGTACACGAGGATCTCGCCCGGCCGCACGTCCGCGAACGTGTGCGCGTAGGTGGCGAGGTAGCGCTCGCCGCGCGCCTCGATCTCCACGCGCTGGCCGAGCTTGATGTCGGTGCCCGCGAGCTGCTCGTGGCCCACGTTCAGCGCGACGTTGCCGAACTTGTCGACCGTGAGCACGTGCGCGTGCAGCACGCCGTCCTCCACGCGCGGCTGCGGCAGCTCGATGCGCTCGAGCTCCGCCGGGTCGAGCTCCTCGCCCGACTCGCGCAGCTCGGAGCCGATCGCCAGGTAGGCCGCCACCGGCGCGAACACGTCGCGGCCGTGGAAGGTGGCCGAGACCGGCTCGATCCGGTAGGGCGAGCGGCTCACGTCGAAGGCCTCGGCCACGCCGCCTGCCTCGTCCCAGGCCAGGCTCAGCACGCCGTTGTCGGGCCCCACGAGCATGTGCCCGTCGCCCGTGCGCAGCGCCACGCCACGACGCTCGGTGCCCACCTGCGGATCCACGACCGCGATGTGCACGCCGATCGGCATGTAGGGAAGCGCGTTGCGCAGCGTGAGCGCGCCCTGGCGCACGTCGTGGCGCGGCACACCGTGGCTGATGTCCACCACCTGCACCTCGGGCGCGATCCCGGCGATCACCCCGTGGCAGACGCCCACGAAGTCGTCGTCGCGGCCGTAGTCGGAGAGGAACGTGATGATCACTCGGCCGCGTCCTCGAGCAGCGCCTCGAGGAGGCCGCCGATGTCGTGGCGCTCCGCCTCCACGTGCACGGTCAGTCCGAGCTCGCGGGCCGTGGCGCTCGTCACCGGTCCGATCGACACCACGCGCGCATCCTCCCCGAGTGGACCGGCCGAGTCCACGAAGAACTTCACGGTGGAGCTGGCGGTGAAGGTCACGTAGTG
>JBJMLG010000156.1:0-8636 GCA_045805385.1 Thermoleophilaceae bacterium | reverse complement strand
GTCCGCGCCGGAGACGCCGAGGCGGCAGCGCCTCCTGCGCCCCGCAGACCGGCTGAACCCGCGGGGCCGCCGCTCGTCGGACGCGACGAGCCGCTCGGGGAGCTGCTCCACGCGCTCGAGGAGGCCCGCTCGGGACGCGGCGGCGTCGTGCTCATCAGAGGGGAGCCGGGCATCGGCAAGACGCGCCTCGCCGCCGAGCTGCTCGCCCGCGCGAGCGCGGGCGGCGCGGTGATTGCATCGGGAGCAGCGCTCGACGTCGGCGCCGGAGCGCCGTTCGGCCTGTGGGCCGAGCTCGTGCGCGAGCTGGCGCGCGCGCTTCCCGCCCCGCCACCCGGCGCCTCCTGGCCTGGCGATGTCGCGCGACTCGCTCCCGGACTCGCGAGCGGTACGCACGACCCCTCCCACTCCTCGCCCGAGCTCGAGCGTGCGCGCCTGTTCGAGGGCATCGTCCAGCTCGTGGAATGGGCGTCGGCCGAGCGCCCGGTGGTGCTGCTGCTCGAGGACCTGCACGCGGCGGACTCGGCGAGCCTCGAGCTCACCGCCTACGTGGCGCGCCGTGCAGGAGCGCTCCCGATCCTCACCGTGCTCACGCGCCGTGACGAGCCGCAGAGGCCCGACACCCGTGCGCTCGAGCACGAACTGCGCTCGCGCGGCCGGCTGGCCGCCGAGCTGCCCCTCGGGCCGCTGCGGGACGACGCGCTGCGCGAGCTCGTGGCCGCGGTCGCAGAGCTGCCGGAGGACGAAGTTGAGAGCGTGCTCGCGGCCGCCGAGGGCAACGCGCTGCTGGCCGTGGAGGGCGCGCGTGCCGTGGCATCTGGAGAGGGGTCGGCCCCCGCCAGCCTGCGGGTGGCGGTGCACGCCGCGCTCCAGCACGTGCCGGAGGAGTCCCTGCCCCTGGCCGAGCTCGCCGCAGTGGCGCGGCGCGAGCTGGGGCCGCACGAGGCCGGGCTCGATGGCGAGGAATTCTCGGAGGCCGCCACGCGGCTTTCGCAGACGGGGCTGTTCTCGGCGCGTCAGGGAGCGATCGGCTACCGGCACGCCCTGCTCGGCGAGGCCGTCTACGAGGAGATACCGGAGCCCCGCCGCTCGTGGCTGCACCGGTCGCTCGCGGAGCGCCTCGGCGATCAGGGGGCTCGCCTGGCCGCCGAGGCCGCGCAGCATTACCGCCTGGCCGGGTGCGAGGACGAGGCGGTGGATCAGCTCGTGATCGCTGCGGTGAACGCGCGTGACGTGGGTGCGCTCGACCAGGCGGCGCGCTTCCTCGAGGAGGCAGCGGCGATCGCGCCCGAAGATGGGAGGGTGCAGCTCGAGCTTGCCGAGGTGGAAGCCTGGCGCAGCCGGCGCGAGCCGTCGAACGAGGCGTTCGAGCGGGCGCTCGAGCTCATGCGGGACGCGGACGCGCACACGCTCGCGCGTGCGTGGTTGCGCCGCGGGCGCTGGATGCACGGAGCGCTCTGCTACCCGTCTGAGGCGCTGAACTGCTTCCGCCGCACGCTCGAGCTGCTCGACGCCGCGGGAAGCGAGGATGTGGACGCCCGCGCCGAGGCGCTCGCCGGCTCGGCATGGGCCGAGTCGACCGCCGGCGACGTGGACAGGGTCGATGAGCTGCTCGCCCGGCTGCACGCGCTCGTAGGACGGGGAAGCGGCAGCGAGCTGCTGCGCCACGACGTGGCCGAGGCGCGCGGCCTCGCGGCGATCCGGAGCGGCCGCTGGGAGGAGAGCTACGCGCACCTCACCGCGGGCGGAGAGGCGGCGCGACGCGCCGGGCGCCCCGACATGTCGTACACGTGCTGGGCCAATGCGGCGTGTGCGGCGGCGTGCGCGGGCGATTTCGTGCGCTCCCTCGAGTTCGCCGACCGTGGCCTCGCGGAGATCGCGGGTCTGCTGCCGAGCGAGGTGCACATGCACGCCGCGCGCGCGTTCATCCTGGTGCGGCTGGGCCGCACCGACGACGCGCTCGCTGCCTCGGCCGCGGAGCGGCGCGTGGCCGAGCAGTTCGATCTCCACGAGCTCTCGGCGCAGGTGCTCTACGACCACGGCATGGTGGCGATCGGCTGCGGCGACTATGAGCTCGGAGCGAACGTGCTCGCCGAGGCGCTCGAACACGAGATGCCCGCCTCACGGCCGCTGGCGCGCCTGGCCCGGGCCGAGGCCCTCGTGCGCCTCGGCCGCCTCGAGGAGGCCGAAGCCGAGCTGCGCGAAACAGCGCTCGAGCCCGTGAGCCGGACCGACTTTCCGGACACGCTCGTGGCGCGGCTCACCCGCGTGCAGGGGCTGATCGCGGCGACGCGCGGCGACCGCGAGCTGGCCCGGAAGCGACTAGCCGAGGCGGCCGAGGGCTGGCGGAGGCGCACCGGCGCGGCCGTGGCCGGCGAGTCGTACGTCGCGAACCTGGTCGACCTCGGCCGCCCGCCGGTGCAGGGCCTGGTAGAGCCCCAGCGGGAGCTCGACCGCGTGCTCGCCGAGATCGCCGACCTCGAAGCCGTGACCACTCAGGAGGTGTGACCGTGCCGACCTTCGACGACAGCGCCCTGAGCCACGCACCGCCGGAAGAGGTGTGGAAGCTGTTGTACGACCCGGGCCGCTTCCCCGAGTGGTGGGCCGGCATGGCGACCGTTCGGGACAGCGGGGACGGCAGCTTCACCTTCTACGCCGACGGCTGGCCCGACTTCCCGATGCCTCAGCTGATCGACTCCGCGCGGGAGGAACGGCGAGTTGTGATCTCATGCCAGGTGTCGGACCTGGAGTTCGAGTGGCGACTCGAGCCCGACGGCGACGGGACGCGCATCGACGTGCACGTGGAGATACCGGACAAGGAAGCCGAGCGCCTCGAGGCGCAGCGGGAGGTGATCCGCCGCTCGGTGGCAAGGCTGGCGGAGGTCGCCGCAGCGTGAAGCCGGTCTGGCGGGTGGCGCTGCCGCGGGGAGCGGAGCCGCCCTATCGCGTATTCGTGAATGGAGTCCCGCAGCGTGAGGGCAGCGACTACCGCGTCGAGGGCCGAGAGCTCGTGTTCGACCGCCGCCTGGCCAAGGAGGGGCGCCTCGGTTTCTGGCGCTGGACCTCGATCTTCCTTGGGTTGATCGGCACCTACCGGCAGAACGACTCCGTGGACGTGCAGTACCGGCTGCACGGGCAGGAGCGGCATGCGACCGCCCTCGAGATCATCCCGCCGCCCGAGGAGAAGTCGCAGGGATAGCGGCCGCGACCGCGTACCCTTCCTCACCATGCGAATCGACCGGATACTCGACGAGCGCTACCCGTGCTTCTCGTTCGAGTTCTTCCCGCCGAAGACCGACGAGGGCATGGAGAACCTCTTCAACGCCGTCGCGGAGCTGAAGAAGGACGACCCGGGCTTCGTGTCCGTGACGTACGGCGCGCTCGGCTCCACGCGCGACCGCACGATCGAGATCACGAAGCGCATCAAGCGCGAGCTCGGCGTGGAGTCGATGTCGCACCTCACCTGCGTGGGCGCCACGAAGGAGCAGCTGCGAGCGATCCTCGACGAGATCGGGGAGGCGGGGATCGAGAACGTGCTCGCGCTGCGCGGCGACCCGCCGCAGGGCGAGACCGAGTGGAAGCCGACCCCCGGCGGGCTGAAGTACTCGACCGAGCTGGCCGAGCTGATCTCGAAGAACTACGACTACGCAGTCGGCGCCGCCTGCTTCCCCGAGGTGCACCCACAGGCGGCCGACATGGAGTCGGACCTGCTCTTCCTGAAGAAGAAGGTGGGGGCGGGCGCGCGCTTCCTGATCACCCAGCTCTTCTACGACAACGAGCTGTACTTCAACTTCGTCGACAAGGCGCGCGAGGCCGGCATCGACGTGCCGATCATCCCCGGCCTCATGCCGATCACGAACTACCAGCAGATCAAGCGGATCACAGGGTTGTGCGGGGCGAGCATCCCCGGCGACCTGGAGAAGGAGCTGGCCGCGCGCGCGGACGACCCCGACGCGATGCTCGAGCTGGGCGTCGCGTACGCCACGCTTCAGGCCGCCGACCTGCTCGCCCGCGGGGCGCCGGGCATCCACTTCTACACGCTGAACCGCTCCCCGGCCACGCGCGCGATCCTCTCGGCGCTGCGCGCCTGGCGCCCGTGGGAGGGCGGCGAGCGGCCGAAGCCGGTGCTCGCCGCGGCTGGCTAGGAGGGCGCGATAACTCCATTGAACGAAGACGCCCCCGCTCTCTCGAGCGGGGGCGTCTCATCTCAGTGGCTGTGAGGCCGGGTCAGCCGGTGAAGCGAGGCTGAACCTTCGCCTTCGGCTTGGCCTGGGCGCAGCGGGCAAGCACCTTGGTGCTCGTCTTGCTCTGGCCGGCCGAGTCGATCACGGTCACCCGCAGGCGATGACGACCCGCCTTGAGCTTCTTCGCGTTGACCTTCAGCGTGAAGCTGCCCTTCGTCCTGGTGGCGATGCGCTTCCCGTCGAGCGAGACGCGTACCTCCTTCAGCGTGGCGCCGGATGCGATGGTGGCCTTCACCTTCACGCTGACGCTCGAGGACGAGGTGCAAGCGCGGCGCACGCCCGCGACGGCGATCGTCGGAGCGCCCGGCTTCGCCTGCTGCGGCGTGACCGGCTGCGGCACCGGCGGGGCCGGAACCTCCACCTCGAAGGCTCCGATGTCGGAGGCCGCACCCTGCGGGCGCGACACGCCGCGCTGGTCGTCGGCCGGAGCGCCGCTGCCGGCGGTGTTGATCGCCGGGCTGCCCTCGAGCAGCGCGCGGGTGTCGGTCTGGCCGCCGTTGTTGTCCAGGGCGCCCAGCTTCGGATCGGTGCTCTGGAGGTCACCGGTGTTGGTGAACCCGCAGTCCGTGCCGTCCTCGATGTTGTAGCCGCCGCTCGTCAGCGTCGTGCCGGAGCAGTTGTTCAGCTCGGGCGTGCCCCCCACGTCGAACGTCTCCGTACTCTCGACCGGGCCCAGGGTCCGGTTGTTCGCGACGATCGTGTTCTGGACCGTCATGGAGCTCGTCTCTGGGGAGGGAACCCCGTCGCTCTGGACGTCGTCGGACGCAAGGCCTGCGCTCGGGTCCGTGGAGCAGCTCCCGTCGAGGTTGGTGTTGTCGACGATGGTGTCGTTCAGGAGCGTCGTGGTCGACCCGAAGCCGGTGACGGCGCCGACGCCGGCGCAGCCGTCGTTCGAGTCGGCCGTGTTGTCCTGAATGGTCGAGTTCTCGATGTGAGTGGTACCGCCGTCGTACGAGACCACCGCGCCCCCATCCGACTCGGCGTAGTTGTTACGCAGGAGGCTGTGCGAGATCGTCAGGTCACCAGCCTGGTTGGCGATGCCGCCGCCGCTGCCCGAGGCCTCGTTGTCGCTCACCGACGTGTTGTCGAGCGACAGGCTGGCCGGCGCGCTGAAGCCGCCGGGGACTACCTCCTGGCCCCTCAGGCCCTGGATCCGGATGCCGCCGCCGCTACCGCCCTGGCTGCCGCCCTGGACGGTCACGTTCGAGATCGAGGCACGCGCGTACACGTCGAACACGCGCTCCGACTCGAAGTTGTTGTCCGTGTCGGCGACGCCGAGGCCGTCGATGATCGTGTCGCGGGCGCTCGTGCCCTTGATCGTGATCGAGCCGTTGTCGAGCAGGTCGAGGTCGCCGTCAGCGGCCTGGTCCTCTTCCGTGCCCGGGATCGTGAGGGTGTAGTGCCCAGGGTTGAGCACGATGTTGTCGTCGGCTGCGGTCGAGTTGGCCTGGATGACGGCCTCGCGCAGCGAGCAGTCGCTGTCGCAGGTGCCGTCGGCCGTGTCGGCCTCCTTGGTCACCGTGTAGGTGTCAGCCTGCGCCACCGACGCGAACGCGAACACGCCGATCATGGCGAGCGCGGTCGCTATCAGCGTGCGCAGAAGCTTGGTTTGCGATCCCACTTGGTCTGGCCCTCCTTGTAGGCAAAAGAGTCCTAGACGAATGTCCTAAACCCGGTTCGGGACCCCCGTCAAGGAAAATCGACACCTTTGTTGGGGCATCCCGGGCGTCCAGACGCGGATTGGGGTGCTACCCGTACAGGGTCCGTACGGCTACCCGAACGGGCGATGGTTCACGCGACAAGTCGCCAGCGCTCGGGCTCGGAATCGACTTTCTCCGCCTCGCTCAGGCGTTCGAGGTGGCGCAGGTACACGAGCGTTTCGGACATGCCCCAGATCATCATCATCTGGCTCGGGTTCTCGTCCCCCAGCAGGAAGGGGACGATCTCGTAGGCAGTGCGCGGCTCGCTCGCGATAGCCGCGCGCACGCGGCCGACCTTCTCGGCCACCAGCTTGCGGTTCGCCTCGATGTGGCCCTTCACGTCGCGGAACGGCCGCCCGTGGCCGGCCAGGCAGAGGCCCACTTCGAGCCCGTCGACGACATCGAGCGAGCTCAAGAACTCGCCCGCCGGATCGGGCGACCAGCCGTAGTCGTAGTAGAGCGACACGCGCCCGAGCAGGTGATCCCCTGAGAGCAGCAGGCCGCGCTCGGGCTGGTGCAGGACCACATGCGACGGCGCATGGCCCGGGGTCTCGTAGACGTCCCACGCGCCCAGATCGGTCTCGACCTTCGCGCCGGGCACCAGGTCGCGGTCTGGCATGACGATGCCCGCGACGCCGTAGCCCTGATTCTTCCGCTGCTCCTCGTAGCGCCGGAGCGCCTCCTCAGGGACTCCGCTTTGCCGGGCCACCTCGATCCGGCGCTCGAACGAGCGCTCGGGATCGGCCGCGGCCTTCGTCATGTGCTCGTGGTTGGGGTGCATCCACAGCTCGGCGCCGGACGCCTCGAGGATCGGCTGCGCCAGGCCGTAGTGGTCCGAGTGGGCGTGGGTGCACACCAGCAGCCGCACGTGCTCGAGGTTCAGGCCCGCCTGGTCGAGCGCGCGCTCGAGACGGCCGAGCCCGCCGGCCTCGGCGAGGCCGGTGTCGACGAGAACCACACCGTTGCCCGCCGCTATCGCGAATGCGTTCACGTGCGGCACGCCCGGCCAGGCCAGGATCGGCAGTCGCAGCCTCCAGAGGCCGCGCATCACCTGGTCGGCGCGCGCGAGCTCGCGCTTTCGGCGCGGGGTGCTCACGTGAGGGGGTCGATCAGCACGCCGGGGTTGAGGATGGCAGCGGGGTCGAGCGTGGCCTTGGCGGCCGTTAGCGCCGCGGCGAACGGCTCCGGTCGCTGGCGGTCGTACCAGGGGCGGTGATCACGCCCGACCGCGTGGTGGTGCGTGATCGTGCCGCCGGCGGCCTCGACCGCCTCGCTCGCCGCCTGCTTGATGGCGTCCCACTGCTCGAGCTCCGAGCCGCGGCGCGCCGGGGCCAGCACCGTGAAGTACGGAGCCGCTCCGTCGGGATAGACGTGCGTGAGCCTGCAGGTGACCCGGCCGGCGCCGCACTCCGCGGCCACGGCTCGCTCGGCCGTTTCCCGCACCTGGCCGACGAAGCCGGCGAACCGGTCCCACGTGATCGCGCTCTCGAAGGTGTCGGCCACGATGCCGGCCGCCACGAGCGTGTCGCGCAGGTACGGCGCCTGCAGGAAGGCGTCGCGCCAGGCGCCGGTGCCGTCGCCGCCACTCGTGCGCGCCTCGGGGCTGCCGCCGTGGTCTCCGCACAGCTCGAGCGCTCGTTGCATCCACGGGCCGAGCTCGTGATCGGCCGACTCGAAGCCCAGCACGAGCAGCGCCGCGCCGCCCTGTGCCGCGCCGGTGAGCTCGGCCTCCGCGGGATCGAGCAGGCGGCAGTTGGAGGGGCCCAGCCCAGATTGCGCGAGCGCGCGCACCGCCGCCGCGCCCTCGTCGAAGCCGGGGAAGCGCACGCCCGCGGAGGCCCGGAAGCGGGGCCGCTCCTGAACTCGCACCCAGGCCTCCGTGATCACGCCGAGGATGCCCTCTGAGCCGAGCAGCAGCCGGTCGGGGCTGGGGCCCGCGCCCGATGCGGGGAGCCGACGGCTCTCCCAGACGCCGCGCGGGGTGAGCGCGCGCACCGACTCCACGAGGTCGTCGATGTGCGTATAGAGCGTGGCGAAGTGGCCGCCCGCCCGCGTGGCGATCCAGCCGCCGAGCGTGGAGTACTCGAACGACTGCGGGTAGTGGCGGAGCGTGAGGCCGTGCTCTCGAAGCTGGTCCTCGAGCGCCGGCCCGGTTGCGCCGGCCTGGATGCGAGCGGCACGGGAGACCGGGTCCACCTCGAGCACCCGATCGAGCGCCTTCAGGTCGATCGACACCGAGCCGGCGTAGTCGCCGCCCACCCTTGGCTCCACCCCGCCCACCACGCTCGTGCCGCCGCCGAACGGGATCGCAGCGAGCCGGGCACCCTCGCACCACTCGATGAGCGCCTCCACCTCGGCTTCGCTGGTGGGACGGGCCACGATGTCGGGCGGGTGGTCGATCCGCCCCCGGAAGGCGCGCACCACGTCGCGGTATGCCTTGCCGTAGGCATGCGACGCCCGCTCGTGGATGTCGCTCGAGCAGATCGGGGCAAGCGTGCCCGGCGGCTGGACGCGCGGGGCGGGCAGCTCGAGGTGCTCGATCCGCGGTGGGCCTTCGACCTCGCCGTCGCCGAACCCGAGGTGCGCCCGGATGCCGGCCGCCGCCTCGGCCACCTGGTCGTGTGAGGGCTGCTGGTCCTCGAAACCCCAGCCCCAGAACTTCATTCGGCGCGAGCCCATTCGGGCGTGAAGCTTC
>JBJMLG010000155.1:0-10811 GCA_045805385.1 Thermoleophilaceae bacterium | reverse complement strand
TTCTGGCCGTTGATCACCCACTCCTCACCGTCCTTTTTGGCACGTGTGGAGATCGCCTGCACGTCCGAGCCGAGGCCGGGCTCCGAGAGCGAGAAGGCCGCGCGGATCTCGCCTGTGGCCATGCGCGGGAGGTACTTCTCCTTCTGCTCGTCGGTGCCGAACTTCATGAGCAGGTACGAGCCGATGAAATGGGTGTTCACGATGCCGGAGACCGAGATCCAGCCGCGCGAGAGCTCCTCGACGATCATGGCGTAGGTGGTGAGGTCGAGCCCCATTCCGCCGTATTCCTCTGGGATCGTGACCCCGAAGAGGCCGAGCTCCTTCATCTGCTCGACGACCTGCTCGGGGAACTTGTCCTCGTGGTCGTACTCCTCGGCGATCGGGATCACCTGCTCGTCCACGAACTGCCGCACCATCTCGGTGATCGCGCGCTGCTCGTCGGTCTTCTCGGAATAGGGCGTGACGACTGCCAATTCGGTCTCCTGCTTCGGCTCGTTGACTCGCGAGTCAGTTTATCGGCGCGGAGGCGTGCCGGAGCCGCCGGGATCCGACATGGCGGGCGCTCGAGCCGGGGTGTGGGCCATCATGTCCGGCCGTGCTCGGAGCGCTCTCTGATCGGAACTTTCGTCGATTCTTCGCCGGCCAGGCGGTATCGCTGTTCGGCGACGGCATGGTGCCGGTCGCCCTCGCGTTCGCCGTGCTGGACTCGACCGGCTCGGTGTCGGCGCTCGGACTCGTGCTCGGCGCGCAGGCGCTGCCGCTGGTCTCACTGCTCCTGGTTGGAGGAGTGTTCGCGGACAGGCTGCCTCGCCGAGCGGTCATGCTGGGCGCGGACCTGGTCCGCTGCGGCGCGCAGGCGGGTACCGCCGCGGTGGTTCTTCTCGATGTCGCCTCCGTGTGGCAGCTCGCACTTCTGCAGGCCATATACGGCGCGGCCAGCGCCTTCTTCAATCCCGCGCTGACGGGGCTCACGCCGATGGTGGTGCCGGCCGATCGTCTTCAAGACGCGAATGCGCTGCGCGGGCTCGCCGCGGCGGTTGGGCGAATCGCCGGTCCGGCGGCCGCCGGCGTGCTGGTCGCCACGGCGTCGCCGGGGTTCGCACTCGCGGCGGATGCCGCGACGTTCGGCGTGAGCGCCGCCGCGCTCGCCCGGCTATCCGTTCCGCGCTCGAGCGCGCGGGTGGCGCCGGTGTTCATGAACGAGCTGCGTGAGGGGTGGCGGGAGTTCCGCGCCCGTACCTGGGTGGTGGCGATTGTTGTGGCGGTCGGCATCGGCGGGATCCCCTGGGCCGCGTTCCCAGTGCTCGGCCCGGCGGTCGCGAAGGAGTCGCTCGGCGGCGCGTCGGCGTGGGGACTGATCAGCGCGGGGGCCGGCGTGGGTGCGCTCACCGGCGGCTTGCTCGCGCTGCGCCTCCGGCCCGAGAGGCCCGTTCTCACGGGATGGCTCACGACGCTGGTCGTGCCGCTGCCCCTCGTGCTGCTCGCGCTTGAGTCACCTGCGCCGGTGCTCGCGGTCGCCGCCCTGCTCACGGCAGCAGCGACCACCTTCTTCAACGCTCTCTGGGAGACCGCGCTGCAGCGACACATCCCCGCCCATGCCCTGTCTCGGGTCTCCGCCTACGACTGGTTCGGCTCGATGGCGCTCGAGCCTGTCGGATTTGTGGTCATTGGACTCGTAGCGGGCAGCTTGGGAATCGACACGACGCTGTGGCTCTCGGCGGCTGCACTCGCTCTGACGGGACTGTGTCCGCTGTTTGTCCCGAGCGTGTGGGCGTTGCGCGCGGGGCCCCGGGTCGTCCGGGAGGCAGACCGGGCCGGAGTTTGAGGTTCGGCACAATGCGCCCGGTGACACCCGTCCACACGCCCTGGGGATACTGGCTCGAGGAAGCCGGCCCGGTCACGCCGCAGCCGCCTCTGGAGGGCGATCTCGCCGCTGACGTCGTGATCGCCGGCGGCGGCTACACCGGCATGTGGACGGCGTGGTGGCTCAGCGAGCACGCACCGGACGCACGTGTCGTGGTGCTCGAGGGCGAGCGCGCGGGCTACGGCCCCTCCGGTCGCAACGGGGGCTTCTGCACCTCGCTGTGGGACGACCTCGCCCCCATGCGCGAGCGCTTCGGCGACGAGGCGGCACTTGCCGTTGCGCGCGCGTCGTCCGCCGCGGTGGAGGGAGTCGGCGAGTGGTGCGAGCAGCAGCAGGTCGACGCCTGGTACCGCCCGGCTCCGCATCTCGTCGTGTCGGCTGCGCCCGCCCAGGACGGCGCATGGGACGAGGCGGTCGCAGCCTGTGCGGAGCTTGGCGAGCCGCATGAGTACACGGCGCTCTCCGAGGAGGAGGTGCGGGCGCGCTGCGACTCGCCGGTGTTCCGCGGCGGCGCGACCATGCGCTCGGGCGCCACCGTCCAGCCCGCCCGGTTGGGCCTCGGCCTGCGGGCGAAGCTGCTCGAGCGCGGCGTGCAGATCTTCGAGCACTCGCCTGTCTGGCGGCTCGAGCCGGCGCCTACGGGCGGTGTGGTTGCAGAGACGCCAGGCGGCCGCGTGAGCGCCGGCGCCGGCGTGATGGCCACCGGCGGGGCGATGGCGGACCAGAGGGGCCTGCGCCGCCGCCTCACCGTCGCGTCCTCGCACATCGTGCTCACCGAGCCCGTGCCGGACGTGCTCGAGGAAATCGGCTGGACGGGAGGTGAGCCGATCGCCGACAGCCGCGCGTTCCTCCACTACTTCCGTACGACCCGCGACAACCGCATCGTGTTCGGCTGGGCCGGTGGGCGCCTCGGGTACGGCGGCCGCACGCACGGGCGCATCGAGGTCGACCCAGCGGTGATCGCGCAGGCGGCGCGCGACCTCGTGCGCACCTTCCCGCAGCTGCGTGACCGCCGTATCACGCACGCCTGGGGCGGCCCGATCGACGTCTCCCCCACCCACCTGCCGATGTTCGGCACGCTGCCGGGCGGCCGCGTGCATTACTCGGTCGGCTACACGGGCAACGGCGTCGCGCCGTCGCATCTCGCGGGCCAGGTGCTCGCCTCGCTCGCCCTCGACCGCCGCGACGAGGTCACGCGCCTTCCGCTCGTGGACCCACCTGCGGTGCACGTGCCGCCTGAGCCATTCCGCTGGGTCGGCGGCGAGATCATCCGCGCGGCCACCCTGCGCAAAGAGGCGGCCGAGGAGCTCGGCGAGCAGCCCTCGGCGCTCTCGTCGTTCATCGCGCGGGTGCCGAAGATGATGGGCGTGCACATCGGTCGTTAGTAGGGTCGGCAGATGCCCGATCCGCTGCCGTTCGACGAGCTCCCCCACGGCCGCGTCGCCTGGCGCTTCGAGGGGCGGGGGCGCGGCACCTCGGTCTCCTTCTTCATCACGCACGGCGCGCCCGGCACGGGACCCCTACTGCACCGCCATCCCTACGAGGAGGTCTTCATCGTCGAGGACGGGAGGGTGACGTTCACCGTGGGCGCCGAGACCGTCGACGCCGAGGGCGGCCACATCGTGATCGTGCCGGCGGACACGCCGCACAAGTTCGTGAACTCGGGCGACGACACGCTGCACATGGTGAGCATCCACCCCGTGGCGGAGATGGTCCAGGAGGACCTGGAGGACTGACCGCATGACCGCGGGTCCCGACCACATCAACCGCCACCGCGAGATCCGGGTGGAGCTGTCTCTCGAGCGTGCCGTGCACCTGTTCACGCCGGTCGGCGAGCGCCTCTGGGCCGAAGGGTGGGATCCCGAGTTCCCGGCCGGCGAGGATGGCGACGGAACAACTCCCGGGACGGTCTTCCTCACGGCGAGTGACTGGGGAACCACCTACTGGGTCGTCACGGAACGCGACGACGACTACCTCCGCTACGCGCGGATCACTCCGGGCGTCTGGGCCGGCATGGTGGAGGTGCGCGCCCGCGAGGGCGAGGAGGGCGCCACGATCGCCGACGTCGGCTACGTGCTCACTGCTCTGAGCGACGAGGGCCGCACCGAGCTGCGCACCTTCGACGACGGCTACAACGACTACATCGACAGCTGGGAGCGCGACATCGCGAACGCGATGCAGGCCGGCCGGATCAGCTGAGCGTTAGAGCCCGAGCGGATGGCGGGCGGTGAAACCCGCGGTGGAGCGCTTGATGTCCCAGCGCGGGCCGCTGCCCGGCTTGGCGCCCCTCTTGCGCGCGACGCGGGTGCGGAAGCCGGTGTCGAAGCGCAGGCCCGCGATCATCGCGAACGCGTGGCCCGGGTTCGTGTAGACGGTGAGCCACTTGCCGACGCCGGCCTCGCCCCAGCTCATGAACGCGCTCGAGTCGAGCGGCGCGGTGAGCAGGCCGCCTCCGTGGAGCAGGTAGCTGACGGAGCCCGAGCAGTCGTAGCCGGTGTCGTTGAACCCGGCCGCGTGGCCGCCGCCGTACCTGTACGGCTTGGTAACGATCTTGTTCGCGGCGTTGATCGCGGCTACCACGGCTGGCGGAGCGTCGGCCGGCGCGAACGCGATGCCGTTGATCAGCTTCGCCTTGCCGGCGGGCTTGAACGCCGGATCGTCCGGTGACACCCCACCGGAACCGGTTCCAGTCTGCGCGGACGCCAGTCCGGGCAGGGCAAGCAGGCAGGCAGCCATGGCGGCAGCCAGCGCAAGCGTGATGTCACGACGCGAAGGCAAGGTCTCTTTCGTCCGCCTGCGGAGTTAGCTGACGGGCTCACGCTGAAAGAGCTTGCGTGTCTCCCCCGAAAGGAAGATTCGCCCCAAAACTGGTTCCCCCGCTCCGCTCTCGCGGATTCGGCGTGGCCGGCACGATACACAATCGTCCGGCGGACTGTCGAACTTAAACCCGGTATTCGCGGAAAGAGCCTTACGATCCTGCCCGGATGAACTTCGCGACCGATGTCGTCGACGCCGCTCCACCCGGCCGGATCGCCCTCGTGGAGCGGGATCGCGAGGGGCGGCGACGGGAGATCAGCTTCGGCCAAGTGGCCGATCGAGCGGCCCGTCTAGCTGGCACGTTGGCGCTACGCGGAGTGCGTCGCGGCGACGTGGTGATGACGCTGATCGGCAACCGGCCGGAGTGGGTCTACGCCATGGTCGCGTGCGTCCGGATGGGCGCCGTGGCGCTCCCCTGCAACGAGCAGCTTCGCGCGAAGGACCTTCGCGAGCGCATCGAACGGGCTAGCCCAAGAGCGGTGGTCGCCGACGTCCGCAACCTCGAGAGGCTTGGCCAGAGCGGCTACGACGGCGAGCTTCTGGCTGTGCCGGACGACGCGCTGTTCGAGCCGGACCCCCTGGTCGCCGAGATCATGGCGCCGACCGACCCGGTGCTGATCACCTTCACATCAGGCACAGCGGGTGAGCCGAAGCCGATCCGGCACGGGCACCGCTACCTGCCCGGGCAGAGCGTTCAGGCGGAGCACTGGTTCGGCGCGCGAGAGGGCGACCTCTGCTGGTGCACGGCCGCGAGCGGGTGGTCGAAGTCGGCGCGCAACGTGTTCATCGCTCCTTGGATCCGAGGCGCCGCCGCGCTCCTGCACGACGCGCGCTTCGACCCCGCCGAGCGCCTCGAGGTGGCGCAGCAGGAGGCCGTGAACGTGCTCTGCATGGCGCCGACCGAGTACCGGGCGATCGCGAAGCGCACCGAGCTTCGGACACTCCCCGCGCTCCGCCACGCCGTCGCGGCCGGCGAGCCGCTCAACCCGGAGATCGTGCGCCTGTGGGCCGACGCCACCGGCGTCGAGATCCACGACGGCTACGGCCAGACGGAGACCGGTGCGCTCACCGGCATGCCAATCGGCCCGCCCGTGCGGCCCGGCTCGATGGGCAAGCCGCTCCCGGGCTTCAAGCTGTGGATCGACGAGGGCGAGCTCTGCGCCGACCCCTCCACCATCCCCACCTTCTTCCTCGACGGGCCCGACGACGTGTGGCGAACCGGCGACCGCGTGCGCGAGGACGAGGACGGCTACCTCTGGTTCGAGGGCCGCACCGACGACGTGATCATCTCGGCGGGGTATCGAATAGGGCCGTTCGAGGTGGAGTCGGCGCTCGTGTCGCATCCGGCCGTGGCGGAAGCGGCCGCGGTGGGCGCGCCCGACGACGAACGCGGCCAGGTGGTGCGCGCAATCGTGGTGCTGCGCGAGGGCCACGAAGCGGGCGATCAGCTTGCGTTGGAGCTGCAGGACCACGTGAAGTCCGAGACGGCGCCCTACAAGTACCCGCGCATCGTCGAGTTCGCGGAGTCCCTGCCGAAGACGGCGAGCGGCAAGATCAAGCGGGCCGAGCTGCGAGGCCTGTAGCCTCGATTTGATGGCAAACCGCCTCGCCGACGAGACCTCGCCCTACCTGCTCCAGCACAAGGAAAACCCCGTGGACTGGTTCCCCTGGGGCGAGGAGGCATTCGAGAAGGCGCGCGACGAGGACAAGCCGCTGCTCGTGTCGATCGGCTACTCGGCCTGCCACTGGTGCCACGTGATGGAGCGCGAGTCGTTCGAGGACCCCGACACCGCCGCGCTGATGAACGAGCTGCTGGTGTGCATAAAGGTGGATCGTGAGGAGCGCCCTGACGTGGACGCGATCTACATGGAGGCGGCCCAGGCGATGACCGGCCAGGGTGGCTGGCCGCTCAACGTGTTCGTGACTCCCGACCAGGTGCCGTTCTACGCGGGCACCTACTTCCCGCCGCAGCCGATGCGCGGCATGCCGAGCTGGCAGCAGGTGGTGGCGGCGATCGCCGAGGCGTGGACCACGCGCAAGGACGAGATCACCGAGAACGCCGGCCAGATCGCCGAGCGGCTTCGGGGCGGCGCCCTGCTGCCGCCGTCGCAGAACCCGCTGCGGCCGGAGTCGCTCGACGACGCGGTGGAGCGCCTGCGCGAGCAGTTCGAGCCCGTCTACGGCGGCTTCGGCGGCGCGCCGAAGTTCCCGCCCGCGTCGGCGATCGAGTTCCTGCTGCGCCGCGGCGACACGGAGATGAGCGTGCACACGCTCCACGGCATGGCGAAGGGCGGCATCTACGACCAGATAGGCGGCGGGTTCGCGCGCTACTCGGTGGACGCGAAATGGCTCGTCCCGCACTTCGAGAAGATGCTCTACGACAACGCGCTGCTGGCGCGCGCCTACCTGCACGGGTGGCTCGTGACCGGCGACCCGCTCTTCCGGCGCGTCACGACGGAGACGCTCGAGTGGGTGCTGCGCGAGATGCGGGGCCCCGAGGGCGGCTTCTATTCCGCCCTCGACGCCGACTCCGAGGGCGAGGAGGGCAAGTTCTACCTCTGGTCGCTCGAGGAGCTGCGCGATGCCGCGGGCGAGGAGGCCGACGTGGCGCAGGCGTACTTCGGCGCCACCGAGGAGGGCAACTTCGAGGGTCGCAACATCCTCGTGCGCGTGGACCCCGAGCCCGATGACCTGCCCGCCCTGAAGCAGCGCCTGTACGACGTGCGCGCGCAGCGCGTGTGGCCGGGCCTCGACGACAAGCGGCTCACGTCGTGGAACGCGCTGATGATCAGCGCGCTCGCGGAGGCCGGCGCGGTGCTCGAGCGGGAGGACTTCCTCGACGCGGCGCGGGGCGCAGCCGACTTCATCCTGCGCGAGTTGCGCGACGACCAGGGACACCTGCTGCGCACGTGGAAGGACGGGCGCGCCAAGCTGAACGCCTACCTCGAGGACCACTCGTTCCTGCTCGAGGCCCTGATCTCGCTCTACGAAGCGAGCTTCGAGCCCCGCTGGTTCGCCGCCGCGCGGGAGATCGCGGACACGATGATCGCCCGCTTCGCCGACGAGGAGAACGGAGGCTTCTTCGAGACCTCGTCGGACCACGAGCGGCTCGTCGCGCGGCGCAAGGACCTCGAGGACAATCCGATACCCGCGGGCAATTCCTCCGCTGCCTACGGCCTGCTCCGGCTCGCGGCCCTCACCGGCGAGCACGAGTACGCGGCCCGCGCGGAAGGAGTGCTGAAGCTCCTTCACGAGCTGGCGCCGCGCCACCCGCAGGCTTTCGGGCATCTGCTCCAGGCGCTCGACTTCTACTTCGCGGAGGTGAAGGAGGTGGCGCTGGTCGGGCCCGACCGGCGACCGCTCGAGCGCGTGGTGCGCTCCGCGTTCCGGCCGCATCTGGTGCTCGCGGGCGGCGAGCAGGACGGCGTGCCGCTGCTCGAGGGCCGCTCTCCCGTCGACGGTCGCGCAGCGGCGTACGTGTGCGAGAACTTCGCCTGCCGGCGGCCGGTCACCGAGCCGGCTGAGCTCGAGGGGCTTCTCCGCCCGTAAGCGGGCCGGCTATCTGGCTGGCGACGGAGCGGCCTCGGCCGCTCGAGCCGACCGGCAGACATGGGCGTGAATCGCTTTCGGCGCCCCCCGGTGATACGCGGCCAACACGAGATCACCGGGCTTGAATTGCCGGCGGCAGATCGAGCAGACGAGAGCGCAGAACGGGCTTCCATGGTCCACTGACAGCACGGGCACCGATGCTGGCCGCGCTGCCGCGGAACGTCGATACCACCGTTGCGCGAACCTCAGCCGAGCGCGTGCCCGCCACCGAGCGCAATGGCCACGAGGTGCGCCCGCGAGCGGGCGCCCAGCTTCGCCATCGCATTGCGCGCGTGAGTTCGAACTGTGTGATTGGAGATGCCCAGGTCTTCGGCGATCTCCGGGGCGGTGAGGCCTTCGGCCGTGAGCCGGACGATCTCGATCTCACGCGCGGTGAGCTCCCCGGCCGGAGTGCTGGGCGTGGGCTCGCGCCGGAAGGTGCCCCCCACCCTCGAGCTGCTCAGCACCACGAAGAGCACGAGCCGCAGGCCGGTCACCGTCTCCACATGGGCGCCGTACTGGACTGAGACGACATCACCTCCCGCAGTGCGCAGATCGGCGTGACCCGTGAAGCGCCTCTCCGCCAGGGCTGCATCCCACTCCTGATCGGTGGCAAGTGGGCCACCCACCACGAACTCCCAGATCGACCGCCCGACCAGGTCCTCTCTCCGGTAGCCGAGCAGCTTCAGAAGGGCCCCGTTGGCGTCCACGTTCACGCGCCTGTCGTTCACGAGCGCCATGGCGTTGCGCGAGCCTCGGAAGGCCGCCTGGAACATGCCAAGCCAGCCTCTGTCGGGGAATTGCCCCTCTCTGCCGCGGGTTTCGACCTCGTTCAGCATTCCGGTGGAACGAGCGTAAGCAGGGCCCGGTACCGGGCCCTCACCCGTTCTGGGCGATGCTGACTGCTCAGCCGGGGTTTAACACGGCGTCCAGTACGCGAAACGCGTTTCGCCAGGAGATCTTCTCGAGCGCGTCGCTGTCCCAGCCGCGCGTGCGCAGCTCGTCGATCAGCGCGCCCGCCTTGTCGACCGACGCGAAGCCCGAGATCGTGGACCGCCCGAGGCCGCCGAAGTCCGTCCCGATCGCCACGGCGTCCGGGCCCGCGACCGAGGCGATGTGTTCGGCGTGTTGCGCCAGCCGCTTCACGCTCGAGCGGAAGCGGCGTACGAAGCGCGGCAGCGCGACCACACCCACCACGCCGCCTCGTTCGCCGATCGCGCGCAGCTGGCCGTCGGTGAGGTTGCGCGGGTGCCGGCACAGCGCGCGGGCGTTCGCATGGCTCGCGACGACCGGGCCGTCGGTGGCCGCCAGAGTGCCCCAGAACGTGGACTCGTTCATGTGGGCGAGGTCCACCAGCACCCCGTGCTCCTGGGCCCACCGCAGCACATCGCCCCCGGTGCGGCTGAGGCCCGGCTCCTCGCGGGCGCAGCCGCCACCGAGGGAGTTCGCACCGTTCCAGACGAGCCCGAGTGAGCGCCAGCCCATCTCGTGCCAGCGCTCGAGCATCTCGAAGCCGCCGTCCTCGAAGCGATACAGCCCTTCGACGTGCACCACCACGCCGCGGACAGATCCACTCCGGACCGCGGAGAGGTCCCGCGAGCCGCGGACGAGGCGCCAGCCGGTCGTCTCGGAGCAGTGCGCCGCGTAGAGCGCCATCTGCTCCTCCATGAGGCGATTCGCCGCCGCGTGCCGAAGGTCGTCGTCGGAGCGCGGCCATGTCGACGCGACCACCAGCCCGACCGGCGATGCCTCGAGCTGGTCCCAGCTCGTCTGCCGGCGCGCCGGGTCGGTCTCCTCCCTCATGTGATGCAGGAGGTCCTGGTGGAGGTCGGCGATCAGAGGATCGACAGGTACCGCTCGAGCTCCCAGCGGGACACCTGGATCCGGTACTCCTCCCACTCCTTGCGCTTGATCTCCACGTAGCGGTTGAACATGTGCTCGCCGAGCGTGCGCAGCACGAGCTCGGACTCCGCCGTCAGCTCGATCGCCTCGCCGAGCGTTTCCGGCAGCTGCTCGATGCCGAGCCGCTTCCGCTCGTCGGGCGAGAGGTGGTAGAGGTTCTTCTCCATCGGCTCGGGCAGCTCGTAGCCCTTCTCGATGCCCTCGAGGCCCGCCATCAGCAGCGTGGCGAAGGTCAGGTAGGGGTTGCAGGCCGGATCCGGGCAGCGCAGCTCCATGCGCGTCGCCTGCTCCTTGCCGGGGTGGTAGAGCGGCACCCGCACGAGCGCCGAGCGGTTGCGGCGCGACCAGGCGCAGTACACCGGCGCCTCGAACCCCGGCACGAGCCGCTTGTAGGAATTCACCCACTGGGCGAAGATCGACGAGATCTCGCGCGCGTGGCGCAGCTGCCCGGCGATGAACGCCTTCCCCACGTCCGAGAGGAAGTACTGGTCATCGGCGTCGTAGAAGGCGTTCTTGCCCTCCTTGAAGAGCGACTGGTGCGTGTGCATGCCCGAGCCGTTCTCGCCGAACATCGGCTTGGGCATGAAGGTCGCGTGCCAGCCGTACTTGAGCGCGTACTCCTTGACCGTGATGCGGTAGG
>JBJMLG010000154.1:0-9408 GCA_045805385.1 Thermoleophilaceae bacterium | reverse complement strand
CCGGCGGCACGAGCACGCCGACCGACTTGGGCATCACCTCGCGCAGCAGCTCGGCGACCGCGTCCCTGCATTCCGGGTCCATCTGCACCAGGTCGGCGAGCGCCTTCACGCCGAAGCCGATGTGGCGCTGCTCGTCGAGGGCCACGTTGCGCATGCCCTCCTGGAAGCCCGGCATCAGCTCGTCGCGCTCGAGATAGGACTGGATGAAGTGCTGCCCCGGTTGGGCGTGCGTGGCCTCGATCACGACGTGGTAGAGCGTGATGCCCTTCGCGAGCATGGGGAGCGAGGGGTCGCGGCGCAGCTCGTCGGCCATCCTGTCGAGGCGGTCGAACACCTGACGGAAGCCCCAGGTGAGCTCGGGCCGCGTTCGCGCCAGCGAGCCGGCAATGTCGGCTGCGCCGTCCTCCACGACCTCGCGCATGAAGCGCGCGAAGAACACGGCGTGGCGCGCCTCGTCCACCTGCTGGGTGGCCAGGAAGTACTTCATCTCCTCCTTCGGCGCGGCCTCGATGTAGGGGGAGAGGTTGTCGGTGACCGAGTCCTCGCCGTGGAAGAACAGCGCGTAGTTCCAGAGCGCCGCGCGGCGCTGCTGGTCGCTGAAGCGCTCGCGCCAGTGCTCCTTGTCCACGGAGAAGTCGAGAGCCGTGGCGCTCCAGTTTCCCTTCTCCCAGCGCTCGTACAGGTCGGTGTACGAGATCCGCTGCGTCATCGGGAGCGCCTGGGCCATTTCGAGAACCTCTCCTTCGCCGTTTTGGCTGAGCGGCCAAAATGATTCCAGACGATGCCTCTGGCGGCCCTGATCAACGTCCCGGCGAACCTGGGCTACCTGGCACTCGCCGGCATCGTGGGCTGCGAGTCGATGGGCGTCCCGCTGCCGGGCGAGACGGCGCTGATCGCCGCGGCCCTGCTCGCAAAGCGCGGCGACCTCTCGATCGAGCTGGTGATCGTGATCGCGGCCGCGGCGGCCATTCTGGGCGACAACGCGGGCTACCTGATCGGTCGCAAGGGCGGCCGCCGCCTGCTGCTGCGCGACGGCCCGTTCCTCGAGCACCGCACCCGCCTGCTCGACCGCGGCGAGGCGTTCTTCTCGCGGCACGGCGCGAAGGCGGTGTTCCTGGGCCGCTGGTTCGCGGGGCTCCGGATCACCGCTGCATGGCTCGCCGGCATCCACCACATGCCGTGGCGCTCGTTCCTCTTCTGGAACGCGCTGGGCGGCATCGCCTGGGCGCTCACCGTGGGGCTGCTCGCCTACATCGCCGGGCACGCGGTGGAGAACATCGTGAAGACCGGCGGCATCGCGGGAGCGGCCCTGATCGTGCTCGCGGGCGCCGGCTTCCTGACGTGGCGGTGGATGCGCCGGCGTCGCGAGGCTCGCCGGTAGCCTTCTCCGCCGATGGCCGAAAAGCCACTGAGCGGGAGGCGGGCGATCGTGACCGGGGCGAGCTCCGGCCTCGGCGCCGAGACGGCCCAGCGGCTGGCCGCGGACGGCGCGGCCGTGCTCGTGAACTACATCGGCAACGCCGACGCCGCGGACGCGGTGGTCGCGAAGATCCAGTCGGATGGCGGCACGGCGTTCGCCGTGCAGGGCGACGTGTCGGACGAGGCTGACGTGGCGGCCATGTTCGAGCAGGCGCGCGAGGGCCTGGGCGGGTATGTGAACGTGCTCGTGAACAACGCCGGCATCGAAAAGCCGTTCCTGCTCGTGGATATGCCGCTCGAGGAGTGGAACAGGGTGATCGCCGTGAACCTCACCGGCGCGTTCCTGTGCGCCCGCGAGGCCGCGCGCCAGATGATTGCCGCCGACGAGGGCGGCGTGATCGTGAATATCTCGAGCGTCCACGAGACGATCCCCTGGCCCGAGTTCGGTCACTACTGCGCGAGCAAGGGCGGCATGCGGCTGTGGTCGAAGACGATCGCGAGGGAGCTCGCGCCGAACCGGATACGCGTGGTGAACGTGGGCCCGGGCGCGATCCTCACGCCGATCAACCAGGAGCTGATCGACCACCCGGACAAGCGCAAGGTGGTGGAGGGGGAGATTCCGCTCGGCCGTCTCGGCGAGCCGTCCGAGGTGGCCGCCGCGGTCGCCTGGCTGGTGAGCGACCAGGCGAGCTACGTGACGGGCACCACGCTGTTCGTCGATGGCGGCATGACCACGTACCCGAACTTCGTCTGACGCGTCCGCATACGCCTGGCCGGCGCCCCGGAAGGAACTTTCCGGCGGCGGGCGAATCCCTTGGACCGTGACCCGCGCAGGCACCAGTGCCCTGACCCTTTCGGAGGAGATCCGTCAGCGCTTCGACGAGTTCTCCCGCTCCCAGAAGGACGTGGGCCAGTACATCGTCGACCACCTCGACGAGGCGGCGTTCCAGACCGCTGAGGAGCTCGCCCGCCGTGCCAACACCTCGAGCTCCACGGTGGTTCGGTTCGCCCAGGCGCTCGGCTTCGAGGGCTTCCCAGAGCTGCAGCAGGCCGCGCGCGACGAGTACCGCCGCTCCCGCGAGGGCAACGCCGGCCATGTGGAGGCCCTGCTCGCGCCGCCGCTCTTCCCGATCGACCAGACGGAGTTCGAGGCCGCCCTCGCCGCGGACCACACGAACGTCGAGGACACCGCGCGCAAGGTGGACCGCGACGAGGTGATGGCGGCCGTCGACCTGATCTCGCGCTCGGAGCGCATCGTGCTCTGCGGCACGGACCAGATGGCCTTCTTCGCGAGCTACCTGCGGCACCTGCTGATGCTGCTCGACCTGCGCTGCGAGGTGGTCGCGAGCCCGAGCCAGGAGGGACTCGCGCGGCTCGGCCGGATCGACGAGAAGACGCTCGTGATCGGCTTCTCCGCCGGCCGCCCGCACCCGCTCGTGGTGCGCGCCGTGAAGCTGGCCCGGCACCGCAAGGCGCGCACGATCGCGATCGCCGACGCGACGCTCTCAGAGGTCGCGAAGCTTGCGGACCACAAGCTCTACTACTCGTCCAACAGTCCGGCGTACGTGCGCTCGCACGCCGCCCTCCTGAGTCTCGTCCAGGCGCTCGCCTACGGCGTCTACGCCCTCGACGAGTCGGCCTACGCGGATCGCATCAAGGCGTTCCGCCTCAAGTAGCGAGCACGAGGAGCTCCAGCCGTTGCCCGCGCCCCTCACTGCTCACGGGCTCCGGCGGGCCAAGAAGCTCGAGCCCATACCCGCAGTCGCACGCGAGCGTGAGCACCTCGTCGAGCAGCCCCACGGCCTCGAACACCTCGGCGCATTCGCCGTGGCTGCAGAAGAGCCTGGCCCGTACCCGCATGAACTCGAGGGTGAGCGCCGCGCCGGACGGAAGGGCTGGATCCGTCTGGCCCTGGCCGCTGTCGCATTCCCGGTGGTCCTCGCCGCGCTGTTCGCCAAGACCTGGCAGCTGATGCCCTTCCCCGACACCGACGCCGCGCTCGTGGCGTTGGCGGCCGGGTTCGCGTTCGGGCTTGCCGTGCACCGCTGGTCGGCGCTCTGGCTCGCGCTCACGGTGCTCCCGGCCGGCATGGGCGGTGAGGGCGGCTTCTTCGGCGGCGTCGTGGCCTTGATCGTGGCGGGCCCGTTCGCGCTGGTTGGTCTCAGCGCCGGGGTGGCGCTGGTGCAGCGGCTCGCCAGGGTGGTGATCCGGCGCATGATCGCCCGAGCCCGGGCACCCCTCTCCGTTTGAGAAGAGTGCCGGGAGGCTCCACGCTCCTCCTGGCCTTGGAGCGAAGAAGTCCTTGGACTCGAGGACGAGACCCCCCGGCACTCTCCAAGGAAGCATCTTCTGACCGATCGGTCAAGTGAGAGGTGTCACTGGCCTCGCGGCACGAAACGCAATGACCACGTTGTCCTCCGCGTCCCTCCTGGCAATGCGCCTCCACGGCTAAGATGCAGTCCGTGAAGGACGCAGCCACTTTCCGGGTGAAATCCGGCCTCGCGGAGATGCTCAAGGGCGGCGTGATCATGGACGTGGTCACGGCCGACCAGGCGCGAATCGCCGAGGCTGCGGGCGCCGCCGCCGTCATGGCGCTCGAGCGGGTGCCGGCCGATATCCGCGCGCACGGCGGGGTCGCGCGAATGTCCGATCCCACGAAGATCGAGGAGATCCAGGGCGCGGTCACGATCCCCGTGATGGCCAAGGCGCGTATCGGCCATTTCGTCGAGGCGCAGGTGCTCGAGGCGCTGGAGGTGGACTACATCGACGAGTCCGAGGTGCTCACGCCGGCCGACGAGCGCAACCACATCGACAAGTGGGGCTTCAAGGTCCCGTTCGTGTGCGGAGCCACGAACCTCGGCGAGGCGCTCCGCCGCATCGCCGAGGGCGCCGCGATGATCCGCACCAAGGGCGAGGCGGGCACCGGCAACGTGGTGGAGGCCGTGCGTCACATGCGCACTATCCACGCCGAGATGCGCAGGCTCTCCTCGATGGAGGAGTCCGAGCTTCCCACGGCTGCGAAGGAGCTGCAGGCGCCGCTCGACCTCGTGCGCCAGATCGCCGAGGACGGGAAGCTGCCGGTCGTGAACTTCTCCGCCGGCGGAATCGCCACACCGGCCGATGCCGCGCTGATGATGCAGCTCGGCGCCGAGGGCGTTTTCGTCGGCTCCGGGATCTTCAAATCCGAGGACCCCGAGCACACGGCCGCGGCGATCGTCGAGGCCACCACACACTTCGAGGACGCCGCGCGCGTGGCCGCCGCCTCGCGCGGCCTCGGGGCGCCAATGGCCGGGATCGAGATCTCGGAGCTCGGCGAGGGCGGCCTCATCCAGAATCGCGGCTGGTAGGGGCCTTGCGGATCGGGGTACTCGCCATCCAGGGTGGCTTCGAGGCGCACGCCCGCGTGCTCGAGCGGCTCGGAGCCGAGCCGGTAGAGGTACGCACGCCCGCCGGGCTGGAAAACCTCGACGGCCTCGTCATCCCGGGCGGCGAGTCCACCACGATGACGCTCGGCATCGAGCGCGAAGGGCTCGCCGAGCCGCTGCGCGAGTACGTCCGCTCGGGCGCGCCGGTGCTCGGCACCTGCGCCGGGTTGATCATGCTCGACCGCGACCATCTCGGCATGCTCGACGTCGCCGCCGCGCGCAACGCCTTCGGCCGCCAGGTGCACAGCTTCGAGTCGGACCTCGATGTCGCCGGGCTCGACCGACCGCTGCGGGCCGTGTTCATCCGCGCGCCCTGGATCGCCGAGCACGGCTCCGACGTCGAGGTGCTCGCCGAGATCGACGGCCATCCCGTCGCGGTTCGCCAGGGGAACATCACGGCGGTGGCCTTCCACCCCGAGCTGACGGACGACACGCGCGTGCACGAGCTGCTGCTGGATCAGGTGCGCTCTGGTCGGGTAGAACAGCGCGTATGAGAGACCAGCGCGTCGACGCGCTCGCCCAGATCCTCGTTCGCTACTCGACGAAGGTGCAGAAGGGCGAGGTCGTGTCGATCCAGGGCCCGACGCCCGGGGAGCCGCTGCTCCAGCCGATCTACGAGGAGGTGCTGCGCGCCGGCGGGCTGCCGATCATGCAGATCGGTCTCGAGGAGCAGGCGCCCGCGTTCTACGAGCTCGCCTCCGACGAGCAGCTCGAGTGGGTCCCGCCGACCGCGAAGTGGACGATCGAGAACTGCGACGTTCGGTTCGCCGTGATGGCGGACACGAACCCGCGCGAGCTTCAGGGCGTCGACCCGAAGAAGCAGGCTCTCGTGCAGCGCTCGCGCAAGGAGATCATGGAGACCTCGATGCGCCGCTCGGCCGCGGGCGAGTACCGCTGGAACGTCACGCTCTTCCCCACCCAGGCCTACGCCGCGGAGGCCGGCCTGTCGCTCGCGCGCTACGAGGACTTCTTCTACTCCGCGTGCCTCGCCACCGATACCGAGCCGCTCACCGCCTGGCAGCGCCAGTCCGACCAGGTGCACCGCCTCACCGAGTGGATCACCGGCAAGGAGGAGGTGCACATCAACGCGCCGGGCACCAACATCAAGCTGGGCGTGGCCGGGCGCACCTGGATTCCATGCGTGGGGCTGCACAACATGCCCGACGGCGAGTTCTTCACCGGCCCGGTCGAGGACAGCGTGGAGGGCGAGATCTCGTTCTCGTTCCCCGCGATCTACGGCGGCCGCGAGGTGTCGGGCGTGAGGCTGCGCTTCGAGGCCGGCAAGGTCGTGGACGCGTCGGCCGAGCAGGGCGAGGAGTTCCTGCTCGAGATGCTCGACACCGACGAGGGCGCCCGCCGCCTCGGCGAGCTTGGCATCGGCACGAACTACGGCATCTCGACGGGCACCAAGGAGATACTGCTCGACGAGAAGATCGGGGGCACGATCCACATGGCGGTGGGCATGAGCTACCCCGAGAGCGGCGGCACCAACGAGTCCGCGGTGCACTGGGACATGGTCTGCGACCTTCGCCGCGGCGGCTCGATCTCGGTCGACGGCACCGAGCTCCAGCGCGACGGCCAGTTCGTGGTCGGCTAGTACTGGTCCCGCGTCGCACGCGGGTATAGGGTCGCTTCGAAGACCGGCACCCCGCACTTCCGGAGGGCATCAAATGCCGAGGTACCGCCTCCTAGGAGCTGCCGCAGCAGTCGCGGTGTTCGCTGCGGCGCTGGTGGGTGCCTGGCTCATCGTCACGCCGACCGGGTCACATGGCGGCGAACGAAGGCTCCCGTCGCACCGCGTCTACTTCGCCTACCAGAACACCGGGCTACGGGCCTCCGTCGAGACGAGCTGGAGGAGCCAGCGAGCCACGGGCGCGCTGGAAGATCCGAACGGCGTGGGGCTTCGCTCGCGCTGCGTTGAGGCGTCGATGTTCTCTTACCTCTCGCGCAACTGGCGCGAGGAGCCGGCCAAGGCCGCCGCGATGATCCTCACGGGCACCTTTGCCGAGCAGTCGTACAACAACGTGCGCGCGGTCGCGAGCAGCGCGCGGTCGGCGCTCGTGGTCGACGCCTCGGTGTCGGCCATCACGCTCGTGCGCCGCTCCGGAACGCGCGACTACACGGCGCTCGTGGCGCAGTTCGCCCAGCAGCGTGGCTGCTCGCGCAGCGAGCTGTCGAGCGGGCTGCGGGAGCTCCGCGACGTTGTCGACAGCTTCCGCGTCGGCACCTGACCGGGACTTGCGCGGGAGGAGCCGCTCCGGCTCAGGCCTCGAGCCACTCGGGCCGCGGCCGAGGTGCATTGAGCACGGAGAAGTCGCCCTCGTCGCGGATTCGCTCCGCCGCCGTCACGAGCCCGTCGAGCGCCACCCACGCAAGTGCCCCGCCCACGCTCGCGCGCTGCCCGCCCGCCTCGACTATCTCGGCCATCGTCAGGCCGCGGTGCGCGAGCACGTTGAGCGGCTTCGAGGTGGCCTCGCTCACAGCCTTGATCTCCGCTGCGTCGCGCAGCCCGGGCGCATAGAGCACGTCGGCCCCGGCGCCCTCGTAGGCCTGGAGGCGCGCGATCGTGTCGTCGAGATCCGGGTTGCCGCGGATGTGGTTCTCGGCTCGGGCGGTGAGCGTGAACGGGAAGCTCTGCGCGCGTGCCGCCTCGACTGCCGCGGCCACGCGCTCCAGCGCCTCCTCTAGCGAATAGAGCTCGCCGGAGGGATCCCAGTCTTCGATCGAGCCGCCGACGGCGCCAGCGTCCGCCGCGCGCGTGATCGCGTTCGCCGCCGCCTCGGGCTCGCGGCCGTAGCCGTTCTCGAGGTCCGCCGAGATGGGCACATCCGTGGCACCGGCGAGCAGGCCGATGTGCGCCACGACCTCGTCGAGCGTCTCGCCGCCGTCGAGGCGTCCGAGCGTAAACGCGAAGCCCGAGCTCGTGGTGGCGAGCGCCTTGAAGCCGAGGGCCTCGAGCACGCGTGCCGACCCGGCGTCCCAGGGGTTCGGGATCACGAAGGGTTCGCCCTCGTGCAGTGCGCGGAACGCGCGGGCCTTCTCCTCTTGGGTCACGGACATTTGCGCAGTATGCCTTTCAGTCGGGGAGCAGCGGGACCGAGGGACCGTGGTCGCGGCCGAGCAGCACCGCGCGGGTGACCGCTCCGGAGCCGAAGCGGTCGCGCAGTTCGTCGAGGGTCGTGTCGAGCGCCCAGGCGCGCTCGCGCTCGAACGGCAGCGCGAGCTGCACGGCGCCGCCGTCGGAGAGGCTGCCGAGAGCGATGCCGAGCAGTGTGATCCCGCGGCTCTCGATCATCGGCAGCGCAGCCATGAGCAGCTCGCGGGCGGTCGCCAGGACGGTTTCCGTCGCCGACGTCGCCTCGAGGAGCGTGTGCGAGCGCGTCACCCGTGAAAAGTCGTCGAAGCGCAGCCTCAGGACGACCGTGCGGCACACCCGCCGCGCAGCTCGCAGCCGTCGCGTGAGCTTGTCGACCAGTCCGACGAGCACCGCGTCGAGCTCCTGCGGCGACTTCGGCGCGCGGCGGCCGAGCGCGTGCTGCGCGCCCATCGAGCGTCTTCGTTTCCGCCGCTCGACGCGTCGCGGATCGCGGTTGTGGGCGAGCGCGTGCAGGTGGCGGCCGGATGCCCGCCCGAGAATCTCCACTAGCTCCGGCTCGGTGAGTCGCGCGACCTCTCCGACGCTCGTGACGCCGCGCTCCCGCAGCTTCTTCGAGGTGACCGCGCCGACGCCCCACAGGCGCTCGACCGGAAGCGGGTGGAGGAAAGAGAGTTCGCCGCCGGGCGGGACAACGAGCAGACCGTCCGGCTTCGCCACGCCGCTCGCGACCTTCGCAAGGAACTTGGTTCGCGCAACCCCGACCGTGATCGGAAGCCCGACCCGCTCGCGCACCGCCCGCCGCAGCTTCCCGGCGATCTCCGCGGGCGTGCCCGAGATGTGCTCGAGCCCGCGCACGTCCAGGAACGCCTCGTCGATCGACAGGCCCTCTACGACCGGCGCGGTGTCCTCGAACACCGCGAACATCGCCTTGCTCGCCTCGGAGTAGGCCTCCATGCGCGGCGGCACGACGACCGCCTGCGGGCAGAGCTGCCGTGCCTGGCCGCCGCCCATCGCGGTGCGGATGCCGCATGCCTTGGCCTCGTAGCTCGCCGCGAGCACCACGCCGCCGCCCACGATCACAGGTCGCCCGCGCAGCGACGGGTCGTCCCGCTGCTCCACGGACGCGTAGAACGAGTCCGCGTCGGCGTGGAGGATGGAGGCGCTGCTCGACACGAACACATGTTCGCATCCGATCCGGATGGCAAAGGTGTGGCCCGGCATCATCCGGGTGTCCGACAAGAGAAATGTGCTTGACAAATTTAGTTGTCGGTGAGATGGTGCCGCCCCATGCACGACGTCAGCGTGATCGAGGATCCCGCCGCCGCCGAGGTGTCGCTCGATCCGATCCGCGCCCGCCTGCTCGCCGAGCTGGCCGAGCCCGGCTCTGCCAGCACCCTCGCGGCGCGCTTGGGTCTCAGCCGCCAGAAGGCGAACTACCACCTGCGTGCCCTGGAGCGCCACGGGCTG
>JBJMLG010000153.1:0-8847 GCA_045805385.1 Thermoleophilaceae bacterium | reverse complement strand
GGTCCTTCGCCAGCTTGGCCGCGCGCAAGCCCGCGTAGCCGATCAGGCCGTAGAGCGCCGCGACCGCGGAGATGCCGATCAGACCGAGCTCCTCGCCGATGATCGCCAGGATCATGTCGGTGTGGGCCTCGGGCAGGTAGAAGATCTTCTGCACCGACTCGCCGAGGCCGCGCCCGAACATGCCGCCCGAGCCGATCGCGATCATCGACTGCACCGATTGGAAGCCGGCCCCGCTGGCGTCCTTCCACGGGTCCACGAACGACATCAGGCGCGCGCGGCGGTAGGGCTCGACGATCGCGAAGATCGTGGCCAGGAAGACCAGCGCTCCGAGGATCGTGAGCAGCTGCCGCAGCGGCACGCCGGCGGCGATCAAGAGCGCGCCGATCGAGAAGCACACCACCAGCGCGGTGCCCATGTCGGGCTGCTTGAGCAGCAGGACGCAGGCCGCACCCACCACCAGCAGGAGCGGGTTCGCCAGCTCCTTGAGGGAGCGCATGCGCCGCGGCTGGGTGGAGAGCACCTGCGCCGCGTAGAGCACGAGCGACACCTTCAACAGCTCCGACGGCTGGAACTGCAGCGGGCCCGCGCCGAGCCAGCGGGTGGCGCCGTTCACGTTCACGCCCACCCCTGGGACCATCACCGCCAGAGTGAGCAAGAAGGAGCCGCCGAGCAGGAGCGGCGTGGCCCTGCGCACGAGGTCGAGCCCATGGCGCGAGAGCGCGTGCAGGACCACGACGCCGATCACGCCCAGGATCAGGTAGCGCTTGAGGTAATAGGCCGGGTCGCCGGGACCGGTGAGGAGCGACTCCGCCGAGCTCGCCGAGTAGACCATCACCGCGCCCGCCGCGAGCAGGCACAGGGTTGCCGTGTAGAGGATCGAGTACTCGAGCGGTTGCTTGGGTCGTGCGGCCGCGCGCGAGCGAGGGCGTCGCTCGGGCTTTCGCGTGGCGGCCATCCGGGCCTGCTTCGACGCGCACGGCGTGAATCATCCTGGACGGATCAGACGGGCGCGAGGGCGCTCACCAGCTCGCGAAAGTGGTCGCCCCGCTCTTCGAAGTTGCGGTACTGGTCGTAGCTCGCGCAGGCCGGCGACAGCAGCACGACCTCGCCGGGCCGCGCGGCCGCGGCCGCCTCGCTCACCGCGGTGGCGAGGTCGCCGGAGCGGTGCAGCTCGGCGGTGCCCTCGAGATCGGCGGCCAGCCGGTCGGCCGCCTCTCCGATCAGGTACGCCGCGCTCGCTCGGCGCTTCACCGGCTTGCGCAACTCCTTGAAGCCGCCGCCCTTGAGGCTGCCGCCGAGGATCAGGTGGAGGCCGCCCTCGAACGCCTCGATGCCCACCCGCGAGGCGTCCACGTTCGTGGCCTTCGAGTCGTTCACGAACAGCACGCCGTCCACCTCCGCGACCTCCTCGAGCCGGTGCGGCACGCCGGCGAACGACTGGAGGGCCCGGCTCACCGCCTTCGGGTCGATGTCGCGCGCGAGCGCCGCGGCCGCGGCCGCCATCGCGTTCTCGAGGTTGTGGCGCCCGCGTATGCGCACCTCGGCCGCGCGCATCAGGCGGCGGCCGCGCCACTCGAGCCATCCGCCGCGCAGCGAGAGGTCGGCCCGCTCTCCTCCGAACTCGACGAGCTCGGCTGCGCCGGGACGGCCGAAGCCCTTCGGCACCACCGCGATGTCACGGTCGCCCTGGTGCGCGAAGGCCTGGAGCTTCGCGGCGAGGTAGGCCTCCATCGTGCCGTGGCGGTCGAGGTGGTCCTCGCTCACGTTGAGAAGCACGGCGCACTCCGGCGCGAAGCGCTTCGTGTCCTCGAGCTGGAAGCTCGACGCCTCGCACACCACCACCGCGTCCTCCGCGAGGGCGCCCACGAGCGAGGAGAGGGGCGTGCCCACGTTCCCCGCGACCGCCACCGGCAAGCCGGCCTCCCGGTGGATAGCCGCGAGCAGCTCTGTGGTGGTGGTCTTGCCGTTGGTGCCGGTGACCGCGATGAACTCGTTCGGCAGCAGCCGCCACGCCAGCTCGAGCTCGCCCACCACCGCGACCCCGCGCTCGCGTGCCGCGGCGATCACGGGGGCGTCGTTCGGCACGCCCGGGCTCTTCACCACGCAGCGCGCGCCGTCGAGCAGCTCGAGGCCGTCGGACTGGAGCGCCAACCGCACGCCTTCGAGGTCGGCCGCCTCGGCCGGCTCGCCCGAGTCCGCGCCGCGAACGTCTCCCTCGCCGTGCTCGAGCAGCATGCGCGCCGCGGCGGCGCCCGAGCGCGCGAGGCCCACCACGAGGTAGGGGCCCTCTGGAAGCGGCGGGCGCCCGGCCATCAGCTGATCGACTGCTGGTAGAGCGTGAAGCCGATCGCCGCGGCGATCGCCGCCACGATCCAGAAGCGCAGGATGATCTTCGTCTCGGACCACGCGAGCAGCTCGAAGTGGTGATGCACCGGCGCCATCAGGAACACGCGTTTTCGGAAGCGCTGGAAGGAGATCACCTGGATCAGCACCGAGAGCGCCTCGATCACGAAGATGCCGCCGGTGATCACGAGCAGCACCTCGGTCTTCGTCATCACCGCGAGCGCCGCGATGGCGCCGCCCAACGCGAGCGAGCCGGTGTCCCCCATGAACACCGAGGCTGGGAACGAGTTGAACCAGAGGAAGCCGACGCACGCGCCGACTAGACACGAGCACACGAGCGCGAGGTCGTCCTGCCCCGTGGTGATGAACGTCATCGCGGTGTAGGAGAGGAACACGATCGCGGCGCAGCCGGCCGCGAGGCCGTCGAGGCCGTCGGTGAGGTTCACGCCGTTGGTGGCGCCGGCGAGCACCAGGAAGATCAGGACCGGATAGAAGCCGTCGATGTTCGCCGTGAAGTCGAAGATGCGGAAGCGCAGCGTGTCGGACAGCCCCACGCCCTTCGACGCGGCCAGCCAGAGCCCAATCGCGATCACGAGCTGGACGATCAGCTTCGTGCGCCCCGACACGCCGAGCGAGCGCTTCTTCGAGATCTTCATCCAGTCGTCGACGAAGCCGAGCGCCCCACTCGCGAGCATCGTCCCCACCACGGCGAGCGTCTCCCAGTCGTAGCGACCGAGGATCAGGAACGGTACGACGACCGAGAACACGATCAGCAGGCCGCCCATGGTCGGCGTGCCGGCCTTCGTCGCGTGCCCGGCCGGGCCCTCCTCTCGGATGTGCTGGCCGAACTCGCGCGCCTTCAGCAGGTCGATGAACTTCGGCCCGAGGAACATGCAGATGAGCAGCGAGGCCATGCCCGCGATGAGGATCGATCCGAGCAAGCGTCAGTTCCCCATCACGCGAGCACCCGTTCCAGCCCGACGGACCGGGAGCCCTTGACGAGCACGCGGTCGCCCGGCTGCGCGATCTCCTCGAGGAGAGCGCCCGCCTCCTCCGGGGTGGCGACTGAATGCGTCTCGCCGTCGAAGCCGCGCGCGAACCCTAGTCCGAGCTCGCCCACGGTGATCAGGAGGCCGATGCCGAGATCGCGCGCGTGCCGGCCGAGCTCCTCGTGCCAGCGCTCAGCGTCAGGTCCCAGCTCCGCCATGCCGCCGAGGATCGCGATGCGGCGGGTCGCGGGCGTGGCCGCAAGGTGGTCGAGAGCCGCGCGCATCGACATCGGGTTGGCGTTGTAGCAGTCGTTCACGACCGTCACCCCGCCGCCCAGGTCGAGCACCTGCCCGCGCATGGACGAGAACTGCACGTCCACCGCGCCGTCGGGCGTCACGCCGAGGGCGAGGCAGGCGCCCACCGCCGCGAGCGTGTTGTCGAGGTTGTGAGGCTCGTCGAACGGCAGCTCGAGCTCGATGAGCTGGCCGCCCGCCCGGATGCGCGCGTGGCCGTCCTCGAACGACTCGAGCGACACGTCACCGCCCTCGCCGAACGTGATCGTCTCGAGCTCGCCGCGCAGGTGCGGCTCCAGCAGCGGCTCGCCCGCCGGCACCACGGAGGCGCCGCCGTTCGGAAGGTCGCGGATCAGCTCGGCCTTGGCCGCAGCCACGCGCTCGATCGTGCCGAGCAGCTCGAGGTGCACGGGCCCGACGTTCACGATCACGCCCACCTGCGGCTCCGCGATGGCCACCAGCTCGGCGATCTGCCCCTCGCCGCGCATCGCCATTTCCAGCACGAGCACCTCGGTGCCTCGCTCGGCCTGGAGCAGCGACAGCGGCAGTCCGATCTCGGTGTTCAGGTTCTCGCGGTTCGAGTGCACGCGCTTGTACGGCCGGAGCAGCGCGGTGAGGATGTCCTTGGTGGTGGTCTTGCCGGTCGAACCGGTCACGCCGACCGCCGGGCAGCCGAGCTCGAGCCGCCACTCTCGAGCGAGCGAGCCGAGGGCGGCGAGCGGGTTCGCCGTGCCGATCACGACCGCGCTGCCGGCGCCGCTCGCAAGCTGCGTGCCGCGGCTCTCCTCCACGAGCGCGCCCCAGGCGCCCTGCTCGATCGCGGCACGCGCGTAGTCGCCACCGTCCACGGTCGCCCCGGGCAGGCCAACGAACAGGTCGCCGGGCCCGGCCACGCGTGAGTCGATCACGGCTCGCCGCGGCCCGGGCCGCTCGGCATCGCCGGCCGCCAGCATCCCACCCGCGGCGCGCGCCACCCAGGCCGCGTCGCGGTCGATCACGCGCGCACCCCCTCACGGAGCGCCTCGCGCGCCACGGTCATGTCGTCGAACGGCTCCTTGCGGCCCCCCTCGAACTCCTGGCCCTGCTCGTGGCCCTTGCCTGCGATCACGACCACGTCGCCGGCGGCCGCGCCGCCCAGTGTGAGCGCGATGGCGCGCCGGCGATCCACCTCGCGCTCGGCGTGCCCGTCGGTGCCCGCGAGCACCTCGTCCACGATCGCGTCCGGATCTTCGCTGCGCGGGTTGTCGGAGGTGACCATCACGCGGTCGGCCAGCGTGCTCGCGACTCGGCCCATCTTCGGGCGCTTGCCGCGGTCGCGGTCGCCGCCCGCACCGAACACCACGTGCAGCCGCCCGCGCGTGATCTCGCGCGCGGCGCGCAGCACATTGTCGAGCGCCTCGGGCGTGTGCGCGTAATCCACGAGCACGGTGAAGTCCTGGCCCTCGTCCACTGGCTCGAAGCGGCCTGGCACGCGGCCTGCCCTCGCGAGCCCGGCGCGCGCGCTGTCGGCCGGCACGCCCAGCCGGCGTGCGGTGGCGAACGCCGCCAGCGCGTTCGACACGTTGAAGAGGCCGGGCAGGCGCGTCTCGACCTCGGTAGCGCCATCCGGTGCCTCGATCGTGAAGCGAGAGCCGCTCTGATCGAAGCGGACATCGCGCGCACGGTAGGTCGCCTCGCTGTCGATGCCGTAGGTGATGGCATCGCCAAGCTCGGCGGCGAGTCGCCTGCCGTACTCGTCGTCCACGTTCACGATCGATAGGCCTTCGCCGTCGAAGAGGCGGCGCTTCGCGAGGTAGTAGTCCTCCATCGACGGGTGGAAGTCGAGGTGGTCCTGCGTGAGGTTGGTGAAGACGCGGGCGGCGAAGCGGATGCCCTCGGCGCGGCCGAGCGAGAGAGCGTGTGAGGAGACCTCCATCACCGCGGCCGCGTCGCCCGAGTCGAGCATGCGCCGGAAGGTGGCCTGGAGGTCGATCGCCTCCGGCGTGGTGCGCTCGACCGGCTCCTCCCGCCCGCCCACGACCGACTTCACGGTGCCGAGCAGGCCGCTCTGGCGGTCGTCGGCCTCGAGCAGGTCGCGGATCAGGAACGCCGTGGTCGTCTTGCCATTGGTGCCGGTGATGCCGACCACGCGGAGCTTGGCGGTTGGGTCGCCGTAGAACTTGACGGCGGCCGGAGCCATCGCGGCGCGGGCATCCGGCACGATCACCTCGGGCACGCCAAGGCCAAGCGGCCGCTCGGCCACGAGGGCGACAGCGCCGCGTTCTACGGCGTCGGGTGCGAAGTCATGGCCGTCGGATGTGAAGCCGCGCACGCAAAAAAAGAGCGCCCCTGGAGTGACGCTCTTGCTCGAATACGCCAGCGCGCTGATCTCGAGATCCGGCGGGCCCTGACCCATGAGCTCGCGCAGGTCCATGGATCGGGGCAGTCTAGAACGTCGCCCGGAGGGGCCGCGGTTGTGTCAGCTGGCGCTAGCGGGTCGCCGACCGGCGTGCGCAGGCGACGATCGCTGGATCCGCCTCGGGGGGCGGCTCGGGACAGAGGGCGCCGAGCGTCGCGTTACCCGCCTGCGTGCTTCCGCTGAACACCGCCAGGCGGCCGCTGTGGCACTCGATGGCGCCCTTGGCCTCGAGGTAGCGCGGCACGCCCAGGCGATCGAGATCGTCCGCCACCCGGCTGCCCTTCAGCTCGAAGTGGCCAAGGTAACGAGCTCTGTCGAAGCCGACCGAGACCTCGCCCAGCTCGAGGCGCTCATGCTTCCGCGCGCGTGCCGCCAAGTGCCGAATCGCGCTGCTTCGGTCATGCGTGACAAAGAAGTCGCGACCGCTCGTCCCGACCGACCCCATCGAGTACCAGCGGAAACTGCGGATGCCGAGCGAGCGATCGATGGCCCGGCGATCGCCGTCTTTGACGGCCTCGAACAGCGAGCTGAGTCGCTGAGCAACCTTCAGAGGACGGCACCGCGACGGAATTCGAGAGTCGTCACGCGTGACCACGATCGGCGAGGGCGCCGCAGCGGAATCGGACGCATCGGTTACCGCCACGACAAAGACCGTGAGCCCGAGGGCGAGCAATGCGGCGACCGGCATGGCGCGACCCTAACCCTGGTTTATGCCCGCTGCCTGCTGTCAGGTGGCACAAGCAGCGGCCGCTCAGTCCGGCGGGATCTTCAGGTACGGCAGCGCGAACGAGACGATCTTCTGGAATGCCGGGGCCGCCACGACGCCGCCGTAGATGTCGCCCTGCGGCTCGTCGACCATCACGGCGACCAGCAGCCGCGGATTGCGCGCGGGCGCGAACCCGACGAAGGACGCAAAGTACTTGAACTTCGAGTAGCCGCCGTTCACCGGATCGGGCTTCTGCGCGGTGCCGGTCTTGCCGGCGAGCTCGTAGCCAGGCACCTTCGCCTCCTGTGCCGTGCCGCCGGGGCCAAGCACGCCCTCGAGCATCTTCGACACCTGGCGGGCGGTGGTGGCGGGCATCACGCGACGGGGGGTCGCCGGCATGCCGGAGACGATGTGCGGGCGGTGGATCACGCCGCCGTTGGCGATCGCCTCGTAGGCGGCCGCCATCTGCATCGGCGTGACGGCGAGGCCCTGGCCGATCGGCAGGTTGCCGAGCGACGAGCCCGAGTACTGCGCCGGCTTCGGCACGATCCCGGCGGCCTCGCCAGGCAAATCGACGCCCGTGCCGCGCCCGAAGCCGAAGCGGCGCACCCAGCGGTCGAACTGAGTCGGACCGAGCTTCAGCCCGATCTTCACGGCCCCGATGTTCGACGACTGAGCCAGGATCTGCGCGGTCGTCAGGGTGACGGAGCCGCGGTCGTGCGCTTCCTTGATCGTGCGGTCAGCGACCTGGAGCGTGGGCGGCAGGTCGAAGCTCGTGTCTGGCGTGATCAGCCTGTTCGCGAGGGCGCCGGACACGGTGAAGGCCTTGAACGTCGAGCCCGGCTCGTAGCTCGCCGCCACCGCGCGGTTCGTGCGCGCGTACGCAGGCGCGGAGCCGATGTCGTTTGCATCGACGCGCGGCCAGTTCGCGAGAGCGAGGATCTCGCCGTTGCGCGGGTCCATCACCAGCGCGGTCGCGCCCTTCGGCCGGAACGTCTGCCCCACGCCGGCAAGCACGGCCTCGGTGCGCTCCTGGATCGCGGCGTCGAGCGTCAGCTTCAGGTCCGTGCCGGCCTCCGCCTGCTTCGACACGACGATGTCGACGGGCCTCCCGAGCGCGTCCTTCACGATCTTCTCCTGGCCGTCCTTGCCGTGGAGTGTCTTCTCGAACTCCTGCTCGAGGCCGGACAGGCCCCAGTTGTCCGTGCCCACCGATCCGAGCACCTGTGATGCGAGCGACCCCTGCGGGTAGCGCCGCTTCGGCTCGATCGTCGTGCCGATACCGGTGATCTTCAGCTTCTCGAGCGCCTGGCCCTTGCTCAGGTCGATCTTCCGGGCGAGGTAGACGAAGCCGGTGCTGCGGTCACCGATCTTCTTGAGCACCTCGCTCTCGGGGCGACCGAGGAGCGGCGCGATCTGCCCCGCGACCCTCACCGGGTTCTTGATCAGGAGCGGATCGGCGAAGACGGTCACGGAGTCCTCGGAGACGGCCAGCTCCACCCCGTTGCGGTCGAAGATCGTGCCGCGCTGGGCGGAGACCTTGAGGTCCTCGACCTGCTGCGAGAGCGCCTTGCTGCTGAGGCTCCCGGAGCGCACTGTCCCGAGCCAGGCGGCGCGGAGACCGATGAGCGCGAGGAGGATCAGGAAGATCCCGAACAGCAGGCCGATGCGGCGATCGACGAGCCGCACGAGCTAGCCGGTGGCCCCCGTGGCGCCAGTGGCGGGCGCGGGCGGCGGCGCCGCCTGTAGCTGCGGCGTCGTGATTCCGCGGGCGGCGCGCGCCGCGTCGGAACGCTTCGCCTTGAGGTAATGCACGTCGCCGGGCTGCGGGAGCACGAGGCCGCGCTGCGCCGCAACCCTTTGGATGCGCTCGGTCGACGACTGCTGCGCGTAGGTCTCGCGCAAGCCGGCGTTCTGCCGCTTCAGCGCATCGGCTTTGGCGCTCATGCTCGCGATGTTCTCGTTGAGCCGCAGCACGCTCACGTTCAGAAAGACGATGCCGACGAGCAGCACGCCCACGCAGGCGATCCACAGCCGCCCGGTCAGCAGCCGGTCGAGCACCACCGCGCCGCGCGGGATGCGAACGTGCGGGAGGGCGACGACGGGGCGCGGGTTTG
>JBJMLG010000152.1:0-15645 GCA_045805385.1 Thermoleophilaceae bacterium | reverse complement strand
GTCGTGCTCCCGCCGGGGGACGAAGATCGGCTCATGAATACTTTTCTCTGGATCCTCCTCGGCGCGCTGTACCTCACCGCGCTGGTCGTGCTCGGCGTCGGAACGCTGCGCAAGGGCCACTACATGCTGTTCTTCTTCGGGATCTTCTTCCCGATCTTCTGGATCGTCGGAGCGCTGATCGGGCCGACCCCGCGCGCAGCCGCAGCGCCGCAGGCCTAGTGTCCTGAGGCGGCCGGCTTCATCACAGCAGGCCGTTGTCACGCAGCTCCTGCAAGGCCTCGGGACGCTTCTCGATGCCCTCGAGCCCCATCCCGCGGAGCACGCCGGGCACCTTGGTGAAGCGAATGTCGGAGTAGGCCACGACCTGAACGCGGTTGCCCCAAGGGTCTCGGAAGTCGAGCCGCGAGCCCGCCAGCACCTCCACCCCGGCCGCGTCGAGGGCGGCCCGGACCGCTTCCTTGTCGTCGACGACGAGCCCGAAGTGCCGTACGGCATCCGGTGGCCGGGCAGCAACTTCGGACAGCGCGATGAACTGGTCGCCCATCTCGATGAAGACCATTCCCGGCTCTCGTTCCACCCGCTCGATCTCGAAGATGCTCCCGTAGAAGGCGAGCGCCTCCTCGACGTCGCCTACCTCCAGAGCGATGTGGTTGATGCCAACGAGCCTTGGACGATTCACCGCACCTGTACGTGTATCACCCGGCACGTCCCTGTGAACCCGCGGCGCTGACGAGCGGCCCCGTGCGCGGCGGCACCTGCCGCGACAGCACGATGTGGCTCGTGCAGCGGCGGATCGCCGGGTTCGCGAGCAGCCGATTCACGATCTCCTGGAGGTGCTCGGTGTCGTGGGCCACGACCCGGCAGATGAGGTCCTGCGGGCCGCTGATCGCGTCGGCCTCGAGTACCTCCGGGAGCTCCTCGAGCGACCGGACCGCCTCGGCCAGCCGGCCCTGCGCGAGCTCCACGAGCATGAACGCGCTGATGCCGTAGCCCATCTTCGACGGGTCCACCTCGGGCCCGTGCCCGGTGATCACCCCGCGCCCCTCGAGCTTCGCCAGCCGCGCCTGCACCGTGCCGCGCGCGACGCCGAGCTGGCGCGCGATCTCGAGCAGGCCAACGCGCGGGTTATCGCGCAATGCCGCGATCAGGCGTGAGTCGAGCTCGTCGATGGACAAATTGACCAGCCTTCCGGTCCGTTCGCTGTCATGACTGGGCGTTCTGCTCAATTCGAATGGTCACACTTGTAAGCGCATACCTCAAGTGCTGCACTGCGCGGGACAGCTCTGAGGGGAGTGGCGATGTTCGAGGAAGCCCAGCTGTACTCGCCGGTCACGGCCGAGGACGGCGAGGTGACGGTGCATCTGGCGCACGACCATCCTGGCGCCAACGATCCGGAGTACCGCCGCCGCCGCGGCGACATCGCGGCAGCGGCGCTCGCGTGGCAGCCCGGGTCACCCGCCCCGCACGTCGAGTACACCGAGGCCGAGCAGGAGGTGTGGCGCACGGTCTGCCGCGAGCTCGCGCCGAAGCACCGCCGCTACGCGGTGCGCGAGTACCGCGAGGCGCTCGAGCAGGTCGCGCTGCCCACCGAGCGCGTGCCCAGCCTCGACGAGGTCACCGCGCGTGTGAAGCCGCTCACCGGCTGGCGCTACGTGCCGGCCGCCGGGCTCGTGCCGCTGCGCGAGTTCTATGGGTCGCTCGAGAACCGCGTGTTCCACTCCACGCAGTACGTGCGCCATCCGGACGTGCCGCTCTACACGCCCGAGCCGGACATCATCCACGAGGTGATCGGGCACGGGCATCTGCTCGCCACGCCCACGTTCGGCGAGCTGCACCGGCTCGCCGGCGTCGCCACCAACCGGCTCGAGGAAGAGGAGAACGTGCGCTTCCTCTCGCGCGTGTTCTGGTTCTCGCTCGAATTCGGCGTCGTGGTGGAGGACGGCGAGCTCCGGGCGTACGGCGCCGGCATCCTCTCGAGTTACGGCGAGATCGACGAGTTCCGCGGCATGGAGCACCGGCCGCTCGACCTGATCGAGATGGGCACCGCCGACTACGACATCACGGCCTACCAGCCCGTGCTGTACCGGGCCGAGTCGGTCGAGCAGATCGTGGACGTGGTCGGCGGCTTCTTCGCCACGTGCACCGACGCCTCGATCGACCACATGCGGGCGCGAGCGCCCGTTTCGTAGCTCGCCTTCCGAGATGCCGCCTGCGGCCCGCTGTCCGCGCTCTTAAGCAATTCTTCGCTCGGTGTTAGACGCTCTTAGGTGCGGGGGTGTTCACTGCTCGCAATGCTCCGCCCACTGGACGGCCCTCGTACCGTTGTCAGGTAGATGAGGTCCCCCCGACATCTTTGGATCGGCGACTGGCGCAACGACTCCGACGAGGCACGTCGCGCCGCCGAGGAAGCCGCCGAGCGCCACCGGCAGGCCGCCCTTCGCGGTCAGCCCGTCGAGGCTCCCCCCGCTCCGCCAAAGCGGCGGCGCTTCACGTCGCCGACCGCGGTCGCCGCTCTTGTCGGCGCCGCGATCGCCGCAGGTGCGTTCTCTCTCGGCACGGTCCTCGACGGCGGCTCGAGCTCGAACGGCCCCGCGCCGCTAGCGGCCGTCTCGAGCAAGCCGGTCAAGCCGCGGCCGGGTCAGACGCGCGCAGGCGCCATCTACGCCGCGGCCTCTCCCGCGGTCGTCTCCGTGCGCACCGGTCAGGGCTCGGGCACCGGCTTCCTGATCGACAAGAACGGAACGCTCGTCACGAACGACCACGTGGTGGGCAACAACGGCCGCGTGATCGTGCGCTTCGGCAAGCGCACCGACTCGATCGACGCCAAGGTGGTCGCGACGGATCCCTCGAGCGACCTGGCCGTGCTCAGCATCGATCCCTCGGCGATCCCCGGCGGAGTCAAGCCGCTGCAGTTCGCGGACTCCCGCGCGGTGTCGGTGGGCGACACGGCGATCGCCATCGGCAATCCGTTCGGGCTCGACCGCACCGCCACCGAGGGCATCGTCTCCGGGCTCGGCCGTGAGATCCAGGCGCCGAACGGCTTCACGATCTCCGAGGTGATCCAGACCGACGCCCCGATCAACCCGGGTAACTCCGGCGGCCCGCTGCTCGACGACGGCGGCAAGGTGATCGGCGTGAACTCGCAGATCGCGACCGGCGGAAGCGGCGGCGGCAACGTGGGCATCGGCTTCGCAGTCCCCTCGAACACGGTGCGCCAGGTGGTCCCGCGCCTCCAGAAGGGCGAGACCATCAAGCGCGGCTACCTCGGCATCTCGACCTCGTCGGCGTCGCCGAACAACCCCGCCGGCGCGCTCGTTGAGAAGGTCGAGTCCGGCCAGGCCGGCGAGAGCGGCGGGCTCAAGGTGGGCGACGTGATCAAGAAGATCGACGGCCGCACCGTCGCCGACTCGACCGACATCACGGCCGCGGTGTCCAACCACGCCCCGGGCGACAAGGTGAAGATCGAGATCCAGCGCAACGGCCAGAGCAAGACGCTCACGGTCACGCTCGGCACGCGTCCAGCCCGCACGCCGTGAGCTTCGACTCCCCCTTCGTACTAGTCGCCCTGATCGCCATCCCGCTCGCCGTGCTCTGGTACGCGGCCGAGCAGCGGCGGCGGCGCAAAGCCGCGGCGGCGTTCGCCTCGCCCGTGCTCCAGCCGAACGTGGCGCCCACCCGCCCGGGCTGGCGCCGGCACGCTCCGATGCTCGCGCTGCTCCTTGCGCTGGCGGTGCTGATCGTCGCGGCAGCCAAGCCGCAGCGCACGGTGGCCGTGCCGGTCGAGCGCGCGGCGATCGTGCTCGCCACCGACGTGTCGGGCTCTATGACCGCGAAGGACGTGCAGCCGAACCGCCTGGTGGCGGCGAAGCGTGCGGTGCGCTCGTTCGTCGCCAAGGTGCCGAACGGCGTGAACGTGGGCGTGCTCGCCTTCAACGACACGCCGACCCTGCTGCAGACACCCACGCGCGACCGCGACCAGGTGAACGCGGCCGTCGATCGGCTCAGCCCGAGCGGCGGCACGGCCACCGGCGAGGCGATCGACGCGTCCGTGCGCGCGCTCAAAGCGCTGCCGGCGCTGAACGGCAAGCGCCCACCGGGCGCGATCGTGCTGATCTCGGACGGCGCGTCCACCAAGGGGCGCGACCCGGTGCTCGCAGCCCAGGCGGCGCGCAAGCTCAAGATCCCCGTCTACACCGTCGCGTACGGCACCGCGCAGGGCACCATCACGGTCCCGCAGAGCGGCGGCGGCACTCGGACCGTGCGCGTGCCCCCCGACCCCCAGGCGCTGGCGCAGATCGCGCGTGCCTCGGGCGGACAGACCTTCACCGCGCAGACCGCCGCTGGGCTGAAGGCGGTCTACGAGAAGCTCGGCTCACAGCTCGGCCACAAGAAGGAGAAGCGCCAGATCACGTCCGCGTTCGCGGGCGGCGGGCTGGCGCTGCTGCTGACCGGGGCGGCGATGTCGCTCGGCTGGTTCGGCCGCGTCATCTAGATCCCCGAAGGAGGACAGACCAGTGACACCGCACGAAGACGACCGCACCGCGATGAGACGTGAGGCGCGCGACTCGCTCGAGGAGGCGCTCCACGAGATCAAGCGCGTGATCGTCGGCCAGGACGCGATGCTCGAGCGCCTGCTCGTGGCGCTGCTCGCCGGCGGCCACGTGCTGCTCGAGGGCGTGCCCGGCCTGGCGAAGACGCTCACCGTAAAGACGCTCGCCCAGGTGCTCGGCGGCTCGTTCCGTCGCATCCAGTTCACGCCGGACCTCGTGCCGGCCGACCTCGTGGGCACGCGCATCTATCGCCCGGACTCCGGCCGCTTCGACGTGGAGCTCGGCCCCGTCTTCGGCAACTTCCTGCTCGCCGACGAGATCAACCGCGCGCCCGCGAAGGTGCAGTCGGCGCTGCTCGAGGTGATGCAGGAGCAGCAGGTCACGATCGGCGGCAACACCTTCCAGGTGCCGCATCCGTTCCTCGTGATGGCCACGCAGAACCCGATCGAGTCCGAGGGCACCTACCCCTTGCCCGAGGCGCAGGTGGACCGCTTCCTCATGAAGGTCGTCGTGGACTACCCCTCCACCGGCGAGGAGGGCGCGATCGTGGGGCGCCAGCTCGGCCCGCAGGCCGAGGTGCGCGAGATGGTGACGCTCGAGGATCTCGAGCGCTTCCGCCTCGCGGTCGACTCCGTGCTCGTGGACCGCGACGTGATCGGCTACGCCGTCTCGCTCGCCGACGCCACGCGCAACCCCGCGTCGTACGGGCTCTCGGAGGTCGACGCGTTCATCGAGTACGGCGCCTCGCCGCGCGGGCCAATCGGGCTCGTCCAGTCGGCGCGGGCGCTGGCGCTCCTGCGCGGCCGGGGCCACGTGGCCTTCAGCGACGTCCGCGACCTCGCCGCCGACGTATTCCGCCACCGGCTCGTGCTCTCCTACGACGCGCTCTCCGAGGACGTGTCCGCCGACCAGATCCTCGAGCGGGTGCTCGGCGCGGTCGGGCTGCCCGAGGACCAGCACATCACCCAGAGGACGTCCGCCGCGTGAGCGACTCGCCGCTCCAGATCCCCGCCGCCCGCCAGGGGCCGGGGCCGATGCGCCAGGGCCTGCTCGAGGAGCTCGACCTGGTGGTGGCGCGGCGCGCCTCGGGCGCGCTGCCCGGGGACAAGCGTGCGGCGGGGCTCGGCCAGGGCACGGAGCTCGCGCAGCTTCGGCCCTACGAGATCGGCGACGACGTGCGCCAGATCGATGCCTCCGCGACCGCCCGCACCGGTGAGCCGCACGTGCGCCTGCACGTGCCGGAGCGGACGCTCACCACATGGCTCCTCGTGGACGTGTCGCCATCGATGGCGTTCGGCACCGCCGACCGGCTGAAGTACGACGTGGCCGAGGGCGTGTCGCAGGTGCTCGGCCGCCTCGCGGTGCGGCGCGCGGGCAGCGTCGGGCTCGTCACCTTCGGAGCGGGATCGAAGCCGCGCATCGTGCCACCGCGCGCGGCCAAGCCGGGCGTGGTGGCGGTGCGCCGGGCACTCAGCGAGGGCGTGGCGGCCGACGGCGCCGCCGACCCGCACGCGCTCGCCAATGCGCTGCGCGCCGTCGGCAAGGTGGCCTTGCAGCCAGGGCTCGTGGTGGTCATCTCGGACTTCCGCGACCAGACCGGCTGGACCCGGCCGCTCGGCGCGCTGCGCGCGCGCCACTCCGTGCTGGCGGTCGAGATCCGCGATCCGCGTGAGCTCGAGCTGCCCGCGGTGGGCCGGCTGGCGCTGGTGGACCCCGAGACCGGCGAGCACATCGAGGTCGACACCTCTCGCAGCCAGGTGCGGAGGCGCTTCGCCGAGATCGAGGGCGAGCGCCGCGCGGAGGTGGCACGCCAGTTCCGCCGCCACGGCATCGAGCACGTGGTGGTGCGCACCGACGGCGACTGGCTGCGCGACCTCGGCAGGAGGCTTCGTTGAACGCAGGCTTCGCGCATCCGCTCTGGCTGCTGGCGCTGCTTCTGGTCCCGCTGCTGATCGCGGCGTACGTGGCAAACCGCCGCCGTGCGAAGCGCTACGCCGTGCGCTTCACGGGCGTGTCGTCGCTGCGGCTGGCGGCGGGCGCCACGCCCGCGTGGCGCAAGCACCTCCCCGCCGCCCTCGCCCTGCTGGCGATGAGCGCGCTCGTGTTCGCGCTCGCCAAGCCGCAGCACACGGTCGCCGTGCCGGTGGAGCGGGCGTCGATCATGCTCGTGACCGACCACTCGCGCTCGATGCAGGCGAACGACGTCCAGCCCACCCGCCTCGACGCGGGCAAGCGGGCCGCCGACGGTTTCATCGGCAAGCTGCCGTCCGCGATCCGCGTGGGAGTGGTCACCTACTCCGACCGCCCCGACGCCGTGCAGGCGCCCACCAACGAGCACGACGCCACCCGTACTGTGGTCGACAACCAGGTCGCCGACGGCGGCACCGCCACCGGCGACGCGCTGCAGGTGGCGATCACCACCCTCGACCAGGACCGCCAGAACGGCAAGCGCCCGCCCTCGGCGATCATCCTGCTCTCCGACGGCGCGACCACAGTGGGCTCCGATCCGATCCCCGTCGCCCAGCGGGCCGGCCAGCTGAAGATCCCGATCTACACCGTCGCCCTCGGCACCACGGACGCGACCGTCCCGAACCCCGGCTTCGGCCCGCCGATCCCCGTGCCGCCCGACCCGCAGACGCTCTCGAAGATCGCGGAGGCCTCGAAGGGCCGCGCGTTCACGGCCGAGGACGAGGGCAAGCTCGCGAACATCTACAAGTCGCTCGGCTCGCAGCTCGGCACGAAGTCGCAGAAGGCCGAGAGCACCGCGACGTTCGCCGTCGTCGGGCTGCTGCTCCTCGCCGGCGCGGGCCTCGCGTCGGTGCGCTTCGCGGGCCGCCTGCCCTAGGCGGGCGCCATGGCCTTGCTGGCCTGGCGCTCTGGGGTCACTCGCACCACGTCCCACACGAGCCCGAGGCGCTCGAGCCCGCGGATCACCAGCGCCGAGACGTCGAGCTCGCGCCGGCCCATGCCGTGCGAAGCCGAGGTGGGGAATGCGTGGTGGTTGTTGTGCCACGCCTCGCCGAGCGAGAAGGGCGCCAGCCAGGCGAGATTGCGCGACTCGTCGTCCGTCCTGAAGCGGCGACGGCCGAAGAAGTGGCAGAGCGAGTTGATGCTGTAGGTGATGTGGTGGAGCAGGAAGATGCGCACCGCGCCACCCCAGAGCAGGCCGGTGAGCCCGCCGATCACGCTGCCGCCGGTGAGCGCCACGCCGAGGCCGAACGGCAGTGCCAGGCCGGCGATCACCCACAGGAGCGTCGTGCGGTCGATGAAGCGCGCGACCGGGTCCTTCAGAAGGTCGGGCGCGTAGCGCTCGTTGTCGGGCCGCTGGGTATGGAGGAACAGCCAGCCGAGATGCGCGTGCGCGAGACCGCGCAGCGGCCCAAGCAGGCCGCCGTGGTGATCCACGTGCGGGCTGTGCGGATCGCCCTCCTGGTCCGAGAAGGCGTGGTGCTTGCGATGCGTGGCGACCCAGGAGATCACCGGCCCCTCGAGCGCGGCTGAGCCGAGCGCGCCGAAGATGCCGCGGAGCGCGGCGCCGGTCTTGAAGCTGCGGTGGGTGAACAGGCGATGGAAGCCGACGGTCACGCCGAGGCCGATCGGGATGTACGTCGCAACCAGCACGACCAGGTCGTGCCAGTGCAGCAGGCTGTTCCAGGCGAGCCAGCCGGCGTAACCCACTCCGAGGAGCGGGACGATCGTCACGACCGCGCTCACGATCGAGTGCAAGCGCTCGTTCTCGAGCGGCGCGGTCTTGTCGCGCACCCCTCTCACGGCGATTGCGCCGCCTTCAGCGGCGGCCGGCTCGGCGACGCTCATCGAGTGCCTCCCCTTTCGTTGCGCCACGTTCTAGCCCGGTCCGCCTTGCATCCCGCGGCGACGCGACGGCACGAAAGGGTATCGCCACAACCTGAAGGAACCCTGAGTAGTTGCGGTCGGCGCTAACGGATCCAGTCGATAGCGCACGCGTTACCCTCGCAGGCCATGCCGCTCGCACGCACCGCTCCGCTGCGCCGCGCGATGGAACGCAACTTCCCCTCGCGGCCGTTCACGGTGGAGTTTTGGGACGGAACATCGCTGCCGTCGACGGAGAACGGCGGTCCCCGCTTCTCGGTGCGCTCGCCGGCCGCGGTGGCGCACGCCCTGCGCGCGCCGGGCCAGCTCGGCGTGGGCCGCGCCTACGTGAGCGGCGCGCTCGACGTGGACGACCTCGCGGCGGTCATGCGCGTACTCGACAGCTGGCAGCCGCCGCCGCTCGATGCGAAGTCGCGGGCGCGGCTTGCGCTCGCGGCGCTTCAGGCGTGCGGTTTGCAGCGGCCTCCATCCGTCCCGGCGGCCGAGGTGAGCTTGCACGGTCCTCGCCACAGCCCCGAGCGCGACGCGGACGCCGTCCGCTACCACTACGACGTCTCGAACGACTACTTCGCCCTCTTCCTCGACGAGTCGCTCACCTACAGCTGCGCGGTCTTCTCGCGCGGAGCGACCACGCTGGAGGAGGCGCAGGAGGCGAAGCTCGAGCTGGTCTGCTCGAAGCTCGGCCTCGGGCCCGACGACACGGTGCTCGACGTGGGCTGTGGCTGGGGCAGCTTCGCGCTGCACGCCGCGGGGCGCCACGGTTGCCGCGTGGTGGGGATCACGCTCTCGCCCCGGCAGGCCGAGCTCGCGCGCGAGCGCGTGGCGGAGGCGGGCCTGACCGACCGCGTGGAGATCCGCGTCGCCGACTACCGCGAGCTCTCCGGCGAGCGCTTCGACGCGATCGCGAGCATCGGCATGGTGGAGCACGTGGGCGAGGAGCGGATCGACGAATACGCCTCGCGCCTCGCAGCGCTACTCGAGCCGGACGGGCGCATGCTGAATCACGGCATCGCGCGGCTGAGCCCGAACTATTCGAGCCCGGGCCCGTTCTCGGAGCGCTACGTGTTCCCCGACGGCGATCCGCTCCCGCTGTCCCGCGTCCAGCTCGCGCTCGAGCGCGCGGGTTTCGTCACCGACCACGTGGAGGGCTTCGCGGCCGACTACGCGGAAACGCTCCGACACTGGGCGGAGCGCTTCGACTCTCGCTTCGACGAGGCCGTGCGTCTAGCCGGCATGGAGCGCGCGCGGGTGTGGCGGCTCTACCTGCGCGCCGCGCGCAACGGCTTCCTGAACGGATTCACGTCCGTTTACCAGGTGCGCTGCAGGCTGCGCTAGTCGTCCTGCGGCGGCGGCCGGAACACGATCCGGCGCACGTCGGCGATCGACTGGCCGCTGAGGCGCATCGCCGTCTGGAAGCCCTCGTCGCCCACCTCGCCCGCCATCACGCGGCGGCGAAGGGCGCTGAGCGTGGCCTTGTCCTCGTCGCTCAGCTCGTCGCCCTTGCCCTCGAAGAGGATCAGGTGGCGCGGCCGCCTCAGCGGCGCCGCCATGCGCACGTAGCGCTCGCGCTCCTCGGGGTCGAGGCCGGTGGTGATCACCACGGTGTCGCCCGCCTCCAGGCGCTTGCGCACCGCGGCGTCGAGCAGCTCGGCGCCGCGCGCGTCGATCTCGTCGTCTGGCACGCGCCCGGCGAGCAGGCCGCGCACCTTGTCGAGCGACAGCAGGGCCGCCTTGTTCTCGATCATGCGCTCGGCGAAGCGGTCGCGCTCGGCCGGCGAGGCCGAGGCGATCACGAGCAGGCTTCCAGGCGAGTAGCGCAGGGCGTCCGAGGGGCGGAGCACCCGGCAGCGCACCGAGATGTCGGCGGGACGGGGCGGGCCGCCCTCGCGACGCGGGCGATCGGAGGACCAGCCCCCGCGCTCGTCGCTGTCGATCTTGACGCTGCGCGCGTTCGGAGGAGTTGGCATACCTCCATCCTGGCAGGCGGCACGGCAAACCCGCGCCGCCTGCCGCTCAGGCGCTAGTGCTCATGCGCCATCTCCAGCACCTGCTCCCGGCTGATCTTGCCCGCCAGCTCCGGGTGCCGGTCCTGCACGTGGGCTTCCACGTTGCCCACCAGCTCGTCCTCGGTCTCGCCGCTCACGTCGGTCCCGCATTCGCAATGCACAACCAGCGCCATGGGTCTCCTCCCGTCGTGGACCCCGCGATGGTTTCAGACCAGGTCGATCAAGCCAACCTCAACACTTATCGCGTTCACAGGATTCGCACATATCCTCGACTAAGAGCGGGCCCGGTGGGCATGCTCAAAGAGGGGGATGACTGACGCGTGACATCGCTGCTGAGGGGTGCCGGCCAGGCACTCGAGCTGATCGTGGACAAGGCCGTTGCCGTGAATCCCTGGTGGGTCCTGGCGGGCGTGGCCCTCTACCAGCTCTCGCAGGTGATCCGCACGCGCGGCTGGTTCAACATCATCCGCGCCGCCTACCCCGGTGAGACCGAGCTCCGGGCGCGCGACGTGGCCGGCGCCTACATGGCCGGCGTCGGGGTGAACGCCGTCGTCCCGGCGCGCGGCGGCGACGTGCTGAAGCTGTTACTCGTGCACCGCAAGCTTCCCGCCTCGCGCTACTCCACGCTCGCGGCCACGTTCCTGCCGGAGACCCTGTTCGAGACGGTCGTAGGCATCGGGCTCGTCATCTGGATGCTCGCCCACGGGTTCCTGCCGGTGCCGACGACGGCGACCGAGCTTCCGTCGCTCGACGTCTCGTTCATCGCGTCGCACCCGATCCTCTCGGCGGTCGGCGGAGTGATCCTGGCGGCGGCGCTCACGCTGGCGTTCCGCTGGATGCGCTGCCGCTCGCGCGACCTGATCCGGCGGCTCAAGCAGGGCCTGTCGATCCTGCGCACGCCACGCGACTTCGTGACCGGCGTGGCCAGCTGGCAGGCGCTCAGCCGGATCGTCCGACTCGGCGCGCTCGTCTGCTTCATGCGGGCGTTCGGCCTCCCGGTCACGCCGCAGACGGCCGTGCTCGTGATGGCGGCGCAGGGCGCGGGCCGGATCGTCCCGCTGGCGCCGGTGAGCGCGGGCCTGCGGGTCGCGCTCCTCTCCTACGGCTTCGTCGAGGTCACCGACAAGTCGGTCGACGTCGCGAGCATCACCGCGTTCTGGTTCGGAGTGGGAGCGGCGAACCTGCTGGCCGGGCTGGCCATCTCCCTGGGAGTGATCGGCAGCACGCTGAGCGCGTGGTCGCCGCGCCGCGCCCTCGCCGCGGCCCGGAGCGCCGCGGTGCCGGAGACGCCGGCGCCCGAGCCCTCGGCCTAGGAGCCGACGGGGGTGCGGTCGCGCCGCGCCTGCACCCGGTCCACCATCGCGCGTCCCCAGTGGGTGCCGACCGCGAAGTCGGCGAGCCTGCCGAAGTAGCTCTCCACCGGGGTCACCCGTATCCCGGCCGGCTCGAGGCGCCCGCGCGCGCGGCGGTCGTCGTAGCGCACGCGCATGGAGAAGTAGGGGAAGAAGACCTCGGTGCGCTCGAGCACGCGCTTGCGGCGACCGCGCGTGAGCCGAAGCAGAACCGGGTGCACCAGGCGGTCGTACAGGCGAGGCGGCAGCAGTACCGGCGCGCGGCGGCTGAAGTAGTCCGCGGAGAGCTGCACGAGCCGTCCCACGGTGGTCGCGCGCGAGCCCGCGACGAGGTGATAGGTCTCGAGCGCGGCGCCGTCGGAGCTCGCGAGCTCGAAGATCGCGTCGGCCACGTAGTCGACGGGGACCACGTCGACCGGCGCCTCGCGCTCGGCCGGCACGGCGCGGAAGGCGCCGCGGCTGAACGCCTTGAGCGGCGTGTACAGCACGTTGAAGGCCGGGGTCCAGCCGGTGTCCCGCTCGCCGACGATGATGCTCGGCCGGAACACCTGAATCGGCAGGCGCTCGCGCCACGCGTCGATCAGCTGCTCGGCCTCGAACTTCGAGCGCTCGTAGGGGTTGCGGAAGCCCTGGCCCACGTCGAGCTGCTCCTCGTGGAAGTCGCCCTCGTGGTCGCCGGCCACATATGCGGTCGACACGTAGGAGAAGCGCCGCAGGCCGCCGAGCTCGTCGCAGCGCTCGGCGAACTCGAGCAGCCGCCTCGTGCCTTCCACGTTGATCTGGCGCGACTGCTCGATCGAGAGGGAGAACGAGACCGACGCCGCAACGTGCAGCACGTCGCTCACCTCGCCGGCGAGCTCGTCACGGCGCTCCGGGTCGAGGCCCAGGTCCGGCTGCTCGATATCGCCCGGCACCGCGCTCACGCGGTCGTCCCAGTCCTCGGCGCTACCGGTCGCTGCGGCGAGCGTCTGGCGCAGCCGGCCGTCCGCATCCTCCTGGCCGGCCGCGCGCACGAGCGCGTAGATGCGCTGGTCGCCTCGCTCGAGGTAGCGCGCGAGCACCTCCATGCCTACGAAGCCGGTGGCGCCGGTGAGGAGCAGTGCGCCTCGTTCGTTCAGGGTCGGCACGTCCGCCTGCCTTGGATAGGAACCCGTGCGAACGGGCAACCATAGCCGCCTGGCTCAAGGGCGTGTGAAGAACTCGATCAAGAGCTCGGAAACCCGCTGCGGCTCGTCGTGCTGCACCCAGTGCGAGGCGTCCGGCAGGCGGTACACCTGGTCGAGCTGGGGCACGTCGGCGCGGGGCGGCTCGGCCAGCTCGCGCCCGATGTAGCGGTCCTTCTCGCCCCAGATCACGCGCGTGGGCGCCTGCACCGGCTTGAGGCGCGCCTCCGCCTGCTTCGGCGTACGCCGGAACGCCGCGCGGTAGTAGTTGATCGACCCGGTGAGCGCCCCGGGCTGCTCCCACGCCTCCACGTAGCGCTCGATGTCCTCGTTCGAGAACGCCCCCGGCTTCGCCTCCTGGAGGCCCGACCGGAAGAAGCGGTGGCGGCCGAGGCGCTCGAGCCGCTCGGGCAGCCACGGGATCTGGAAGAAGAACATGTACCAGGACTTCCGGAGCTGCCTGGGCGAGCGGAGCGCTTCGAGGAAGCGGCGCGGGTGAGGCACGTTGAGGATGGCCAGCTTCTCGACCACGTCCGGGTGGTTCATCGCGGTCACCCAGGCCACCGCCGCGCCCCAGTCGTGGCCCACCAGGAAGGCGCGCTCGGCGCCGCGCTCCCTGATCAGGCCGGCCACATCCGCGGCCAGCACATCTGTGTCGTAGGCCTTCACGCCCGGCGGCTTGTCGCTCAGGTTGTAGCCGCGCATGTCGGGCGCCACGACGCGGAAGCCCGCCTCGACGAGCGCGTCGATCTGGTTGCGCCACGAGTACCAGAATTCTGGAAAGCCGTGTAGCAGGACCACGAGCGGGCCCTCCCCCGCCTCCACGTAGTGGAGGCGGATGCCGTTGGTCTCGGCGAAGCCTTCCTGCAGCTGAGCCTTGGTGGCCACGTGTGATTTCTACCACCGATGACCGTGGCCGTTGCGAGCCTGCGGCTTCGCCGGCCTAGGCCTTGAAGAACTCGACCAGTAGCTCCGACACGCGCTCGGGCTCGTCCTGCTGCACCCAGTGGGATGCGTCCGGCAGCCGGATCACCTGCTCGAGATTCGGAACGTCGGCGCGCTCGGGCTCGGCGAGATCGCGCTCGAGGTAGCGGTCCTTCTCGCCCCAGATCACGCGCGTGGGCGCCTGTACCGGCTTGAGGCGCGCCTCGGACTCCTTGGGCGACTGGCGTACCGCCGCGCGGTAGTAGTTGATCTGCCCGGTGAGCGCCCCGGGTTGAGACCACGCCTCCACATAGCGGTCGATGTCCTCCTGAGTGAAGGCGCCCGGCTTGGCGTTGTCGAAGCGGTTGCGGAGGGACCGGTGGCGCCCGAGCCCCTCGATCCGCTCCGGCAGCCACGGGATCTGGAAAGCGAAGAAGTACCAGGACTTGATCAGCTGGGTGGGCTTGCTGCGGAATGCCTTCTGCAGCCGGCGCGGGTGGGCCCCGTTGAGGATCGCCAGCCGCTGCACCACCTCCGGCTGGTTCATCGCCATCTCCCATGCGACCGTTGCGCCCCAGTCGTGACCGGCGAGCAGCGCGCGCTCCTCCCCGCGCTCCCTGATCAGCCCGGCGATGTCAGCCGCCAGCAGGTCGGTGTCGTAGGCCTTCACGCCCGGCGGCTTGTCGCTGAGGTTGTAGCCGCGCATGTCGGGCGCCACGACCCGGAAGCCCGCGTTCCCGAGCGCGTCGATCTGCTTGCGCCAGCTGTACCAGAACTCGGGGAAGCCGTGGAGCAGCATCACGAGCGGGCCCTCGCCCTGCTCCACGTAGTGCAGGCGGATGCCGTTCACCTCGGCGTAGGCGTCTCGCATCCGGAGCTTTCTACCATCGATTGCGTGGCCGTTGCAATCGCATCCGACCTCGGCAAGGACATTGCCGGGGAGCCGCTCTTCCGCGGCGTGTCGTTCAAGCTCGAGCACCGCGACCGTCTGACGCTGTCGGGGCGGAACGGCTCGGGCAAGACGACGCTGCTGCGCATGCTCGCGGGCGAGTCGTCGGTGGACAACGGCGAGCTCGTTTTCGCGAAGGGAACGCGCGTGGCGCTGCACGACCAGCGGCCGCCGCGCGAGCGCGACATCTCGCTGCGCGACTACATCCTCGGCGGCTGCGGCGACCTTCTCGCGCTGGAGGCGGAGCTCTCTTCCCTGGAGCAGGAGATGGCTTCCGGCGATGCCGACGGCGCGGTGTTCGACCGCTACGGCGCGGCGCAGGGGCGGCTCGAGCACGCCGGCGGCTACGCCTGGCGCGAGCGCGCGATGGCGACCGTGCGCGGGCTCGGCTTCCACGAGGGCGACCTCGACCGGCCGCTCTCCACCTTCAGCGGCGGCGAGCTCACGCGAGCGTCGCTCGCCCGCACGCTCGCGGGCGACCCCGACCTGCTGCTGCTCGACGAGCCCACCAACCACCTCGACATCGCCTCGCTCGAGTGGCTCGAGCAGAAGCTCGTGTCGCTGGACGCCGCGATCGTGCTGGTGGCCCACGACCGCTGGTTCCTCGAGGCCGTCGGCACCGCGGTGCTCGAGCTCGAGGGCGGGCGCTCGCGCTTCTTCCCGGGGCCCTGGCACGCGTGGCGCAAGGAGCAGGCGGCGCGCGAGCTGGCGCTCGGGCGCGCGATCGACCGGCAGAAGGCGGAGATCGAGCGGCTCGAGCGCTTCGTGACGCGCTTCCGCGCGGGCACGCGCGCGAAGCAGGCGCAGTCGCGCGTGAAGAAGCTGTCGAAGATCGACCGGATCGAGGGC
>JBJMLG010000151.1:0-10158 GCA_045805385.1 Thermoleophilaceae bacterium | reverse complement strand
GTGGAGTGCGCGGCATCGATGAGCAGCGCATTCGACTGGCGCTGATGGATCCCCAGCCCGTTGTCCTGCAGCGACCGCACCCAGCCGTCGGCCTCGCGCGCCGCCTGCGCCTGGGCGGACGGCAGCTTCGGCAGCGTCGCGCTCGCGCTCGGAGCGGCCGGACCACTCGACTGGTCGATCTTCGGAGCGGTGTTCAGCGAGCCCGGGTCCACGAGCGCGACAGCGCTCGGATCCGGCTTGCCGCTCGACGGGAACGGAAACCGATCGGTGATCGTCGTCGGCGCCTCTGGATCGTCGATGCGCCGGAAGTCGTCGAACACCGGGCGCGCGTTCGCGCCGAAGCGCTTCTGGGCCTCGCGCAGCGCTTGAGCCGCGAGCGACTCAGAGCCGCCGCCCTTGCCGAAGATGCCGCCGATGAGCGACGCCACCGCCACGGTGTCGGTCGGCTTCCAGTCCTCGGGCGCCTTGCCGAGCGCCACGTACTCGGCCGGGAGCTTCGTCGGATCGAGGCGCGCCTCGGTGATGTAGGCGTTCACGCCGGCCACGTATGCGTCGAGGTCGGCGCGCACCTGCGCGCCCTCGGCGCCCGCGCGGGCCTGGGCGTCGTCGATCATGCCGGCGAGCTCGGCCTCGGTGTAGTCGGCCACCTTCATCTGCTCGGCGTCCATCTTCACCGTGGAGTCGTTCGTCCCCGGGCCGATCAGCTCCGTGAGGGTCGCGCGGCCGGTGTGCCGCAGCACGTCCATCAGGAACAGGCGGTCCTGCGCCGACGCGTAGCCGGCGCCCCACTCGGTGTCGGCGCGAGTGTCGCCGAACACGTGCGGCACGTTGAACTTGTCGCGGGCGATGCGCACGCCGCCCTTTGGCGTCGCGGTCGACACGGTGTCGGCAGCGGACAGACCGAATGACTCGGGCTTGTAGAAGTCGTCGAGCTGCGGCGCCGTGAGAGCGGGCGACGCGGCCACGAGGCCGGTGTACTGAGCACGCTGGTTGTTGAAGCTGGCGGGCGGCTCGCCGGTCGCCTCGTACTGCACGAGGTCGGGCAGGTTGGCGGTCTGCCCCTGGCCGACTGCGAGCACGTTGCGGAAGCCGCCGTAGTCCTGCGTCTGCGCGCTCGCCTGTGTTGTCGCACCGGTCATCGCGGCGATCGCGAACGCGCACGCGACCCCCGCCCGGGCACCCCTGCCCTTTCGCATGATGCGCGAGAGTACCGCAGGTGCCCTGGACCGAGACGCAGTTCCTGTCGTTCACCGCGCGCCACGAGGAAGACGACCAGAGGGATGCCGAGCGAGTGCTCCAGCGGCTCGAGACGTTCCGTGAGGAGCTCTCCGAGCTCTTCGAGGTGACGCCCCAGGACGTGAGCGTCGTGATTCACCCGAACGCGCTGGCCCTGTCGCTCGCGCAGCCCTGGCTGCCGCTCGCGCGGCGGACCGCCGCGCCTGCCAGTCGCCGTTACTTCGCCGGTTGGTTCTCTTCGCGGGAGATCCACGTGCTCGCGCCGAGCGCGCTCCGCAAGCGCGCCTCCAACGTGCCCGGCTCGCGCGAGGCGCTCGAGCTCGAGCCCGAGCACGAGTACGCGCACCTCGTCGTCGGCGCGAACAACCCGGCGCTGCCGCCGCCGTTCAACACGCGCACGTTCCGCAGCTACGTGCGCTGGGCGTGGTTGTGCGAGGGCGCGGCGACCTGGCTGTCGGGGCAGACGCAGTACCTGCGCCCCGCGATCGTGCGCCGCATGCGCGAGGGCGGCCGCCCCTCCTTTCCGCCCGACACGCGCGACGCTCCGCTGCTCGGCGGCACGGTGTTCGACCTGCTCGAGCGCGAGCGCGACGTGGATGCCTGTGTGGACCTGGCCACGCGCTTCGACGAGGCGGCGCACCGGCGCGCTCTCGAACATGCATTCGGCATGCACTTCACCGACGTCGAGCGCGCCTGGCGCGAGCACCTGACGGCGCTCACCGCCGGCGCCGAATAGTCAGCTGCCAGTCTGAACGACTTCCACGGGCCCGTGGTCGTCGGCGTGATCGCCGTGCTGGTTCTGCAGGCGCCCGTCGACGAGGTAGTCCGTGTGGTCCCCGTGAGGCACCGGCTCGTGGCCGCATGTCGGGCCATGCGTGTGATCACCTGAATCGACCTGTTTGCAGCCGTCGGGATTGGTCGCGTTCACCTCCAGCGAATGGTTCTCCATTCCGCTCGCGCCTTCGTGATGCATCTCGCCGTCGTGCAGGTAGTCGACGTGATCGCCGTGACGGATGCCCGTGTTCTCGCTGTGGTCGTGCTGCGCCTGGGTCACGATCTGGCTCCTCTCATTGCCTCACCGTCTCCCGTAGGCCGCCTGCCCGCCAAGGCAACGCGGGAGCGCGCTCAGAGCCCGAGCGTCTTGGCGATGATGTTCTTCTGGATCTCGGAGGTGCCGCCGTAGATGGTGGTGACGACGGCCGAGCGCAGGTAGCGCTCCATCGGGTACTCCGTGGCGTAGCCGTAGCCGCCCATCATCTGCACGCCCTCGAGCGCCACCTTCTTGGCCAATTCGGTGGCCGCCAGCTTCGCCATCGACGCCTCCTGCGGCAGCATCCGGCCCGGGTCCTCGTCGGTCAGCTTCGCCACCCAGCGCACGAGCAGGCGGACCTGGGTGAGCTCGGTCGCCAGATCGGCGAGCCGGTGCTGGAGCGCCTGGAACGAGCCGACCGGCCGCCCGAACTGCTTGCGGTCCTTCACGTACGCGAGCGTCTCGTCGAAGGCTCGCTGCGCCAGGCCGAGCGCCATCGCGGCGAGGATCACGCGCTCGTTGTTGAGACCGGCCATGAGCTGCGTCCAGCCGTTGCCCTCGATGCCGAGCAGCGCGTCCTCGGGCACGCGCACGTTGTCGAGGTGCAGCTCGTTGGTCTCGCGCCCGCCCATCGTGTCGATCGGCGTGATCGTGAAGCCCTCGGCATCGCGCGGCACGAGCACCATCGACATGCCCTGGTGCGGGTTGTCGCTCTTCTCGGTGCGGCAGACGATCAGCGTGTGGCTCGCCTTGTGCGCGTACGAGCACCACATCTTCGCTCCGTTCAGCACCCACTCGCCGTCCTCGAGCCGCGCCTGCGTGCGAAGCGACGCCACGTCGGAGCCGGAGTCGGGCTCCGACATCGCGATCGCGAGCGAGCCGCCCTGCGCCACCCGCCCGAGCAGATCGCGCTTCTGCTCGTCCGTGCCGAAGCGGTTGAGCGCGCCCACCACGATCAGCGTCACGCCGTAGGCCCCGATCGGCGCCTCGCCGCGCATCCACTCCTCCAGAAACAGGACCGCGTCGAAGAAGGTGCCGCCCGAGCCGCCGTACTCCTCGGGGATGCAGAGGCCGTACCAGCCGAGCTCGGCCATGCGGCGCGCGATCTCGTCGGAGTGGTGGCCGTCCTCGCCGGCGAGCAGCTCGCGCACCTTCTCCGGCGTGCACTCGCGCGCGCAGAAGTCGCGCACCGAGCGGACGAAGTCCTGCTGCTCGTCTGTCAGGCCGATGTCCGTTCCGGCGACCGCGACCTCAGGCACCGACGGGCTCCTGCGCGCGGTACTTGTTCAGCTCGCGCACGGCGATCACCATCTTGTGCACCTCGTCGGGCCCGTCGGCCAGCCGCAGCATCCTGCCCTGCCGCCACATCAGCGCGATCGGGATGTCGTCGGAGACGCCGAGCGCCCCGTGCACCTGGATCGCGCGGTCGAGCACGTCCATGAACATGTTCGCCGCGACGACCTTGATCATCGAGATCTCCTGGCGTGCCTCGCGCTTGCCGGCGGTGTCCATCTTCCAGGCGGCGTGGAGCGTCATCAGGCGGGCGGCGTGGATCTCCATGCGCGACTTCGCGATGAAGTCCTGCACGAACTGCTTGTCGCCGAGCGGCCCGCCGAACGCCACGCGCTCGTTCGCCCGCCGGCACATCATCTCGTAGGCGCGCTGAGCGCCCCCGATCGCGCGCATGCAGTGGTGGATGCGCCCGGGGCCGAGCCTGTCCTGAGCGATCTTGAAGCCCGCGCCGCGCTCGCCGAGCACGTTCTCGGCGGGCACGCGGCAGTCCTCGTAGAGGATCTCGCAGTGGCCCGGCCCGCCGTCGTGGCCCATCACCGGCACCGCCCGCACCAGGTTCCAGCCGGGCGTGTCCGTGGGCACGAGGATCATGCTCGCGCGCTTGTGCGGCGCCGCATCGGGGTCCGTGACCACCATCGCGATCGCCACCGACGCCCCCACGGCGCCGGAGGTGAACCACTTGTGGCCGTTGATCACCCACTCGTCGCCGTCGAGCTCAGCGCGCGTCTGGAGCAGCGTCGGGTCGGAGCCCGATACCTCGGGCTCCGTCATCGAGAAGCAGCTGCGGATGCTGCCCTCGAGGAGCGGATCGAGCCAGCGGTGGCGCTGATCCTCGCTGCCATGCTCGGCGAGGATCTCCATGTTGCCCGTGTCCGGCGCCGAGCAGTTGAAGACCATCGGGGCGACGAGGCTCCGCCCCATCTCCTCGCACAACATCCCGTATTCCCAGTTGGTGAGGCCGGGCCCGTACCGCTCGTCGGGCATGAACAGGTTCCAGAGCCCCTCGGACCTCGCCTGCTCGCGCAGCTCCACGACGATCTGCGGGTAGGCGACGCCCGGCCGCACCTCCTCGTCGAGCGCGTGAAGCGCCTCCATCTCGACCGGGTAGACATGCTCGTCGAGGAACGAGCGGATGCGCTCGAGCAGGCTCTCGACCTGCGGCGTGGGTGTGAAGTCCATGGCCCGGCAGGCTATCCGACCGCGCGCACCAGTTCCCAGGCGATGAAGGACGCGAGCGCGGCCCCGCCGACGAGCCAGGCGGCCACGAATGCTGCCTGCCGCCGCTGCGCCGCCGGCGGCGCGGTTGCGATCTTCGAGTCGAGGTTGGCCTCGCCAAGGAGCTCGCGCGCCGCTTCGGCGCCGGACGCCGGCACCAGGAGGTCGCGCGGCCCGGCAGCCAGGAAGTCGGGCACGTCGAAGCCGGCGCTTCGCCGGATATAGCTCGGGATGCCCTCCTCGAGCAGGAGGTTCTGGATCCACTCGGCCTCGGCCTGGTGGCGCGCCGACGCGACGCGCACCGGCTCGCCGCGCGTGTACTCGGGGCGGATCTTGCGGGCGCGCTCCTCGGCTTCCGTCAGAGGCGTGTGAACCTTCTCGGGACCGCCGTGCACCAGCGGCATGCCGCAATCGACGCAGAACTGCTCATCGGCCGCGTGCTCGCGGCCGCAGCGCGGGCACACGAGCCCGTCAGCTGACGTGGATCTGCTCTTCCTCCACCTTGCCATCGGCGATCCGCCAGGCTCGCACGTGAGGCTCACCCGCGAGCGACACGATCAGGTAGGTCCAGTGCGGGTAGGTGGCGAGGTTGATGTCGGTCTGGGACGGTTCCGCCGGGCTGCGCGGGTGCGAGTGGTAGATGCCCACGCCGTGCCCCTCGTCGTCGAGCTCGTTGGCCGCGAGCAGCGACCTCGAGTCGAGCTGGTAGCCGTACGGCGAGTTGCGCTCGTTCGTCGACCGGAACACCTCGTCCACCCGGCCGTCGCTCAACTGCAGGTAGCCGCAGCACTCGTTGGGTGCCTCCTCGCCCGCGTGGGCGATCATCGCGTCCCAATCTCCCTTCGACATCTGCATCGAGAGGAAGGCTATTAGGGTGCGCTGGGTGACCGGCGAAAGCTCCCGGCGCGAGCTCCTACGAGCGGCCGCTGTTACGGCGGGCGGCGGCTCCGCCGCCCTGCTCGCGGCCTGCGGCGGGGGCGGCGGATCGAAGCCTCCGAAGATCGACGCCGAGGCCGATGCGACCGTCCTGAACCAGGCGCTGCTCGCCGAGTACGCGGCCGTCGCGGCGTACCGCGCCGGCCGCGCCCACGTGTCGGGACGCGACCGCGCGCTGCTCGACAAGCTGCTCGCCCAGGAACAACAGCACGTGGCGGCGCTCACGCGCGCGATCCGCGACCTCGGCGGCCGGCCGTTGCACCCGCAGCCCGCGGACGCGGTCGAGGTTCCGGCGCGCGGCGTGATGCCGTTCGCCGTCGACGTGGAACACACCGAGACCGCTGGGCTCGCGGACGCCATCGGCAAGCTCACGACGCCGCAGCTGCGCGGGCTCGTGGCGTCGATCTTCGCCGACGATGCGCAGCACCTGGCACTGGTGCGGCGGGCGACCGGGCAGCAGCCGATACCCGACGCGCTCGTGGAGGGCAATGCGCCGGCTGAGTCGTAGGTCGGCGCTCGGCACCGCCACAGCCGCGGCGCTTGCGCCGTCCGTCGCGCTCGCGAAGAGCCAGTCGGACGCTCGCGACCACCAGTTGCTCGAGGAGCTCGTGCGCCTCGAGACCGAGTCAGCGCGCATCTACGCGATAGGCGCTCGCGAGAAGACGCTGAGCGCGCGACTGCGCGAGCTGCTCGGCGAGATGGCGAAGCAGGAACAGGCGCACGTGGACGCGTTGAATGCGGCGCTCAAGCGCAACCCCTCAAAAGCTGGGTCGAGGATGAAGGCCCCCGAGGGCAGGGCCGCAGTGCTCCGCCGTGCGTCGGCACAGGAGCAGCGCCTGCTCTCCGCGGCCGAATCGGCCACACGCCAGTTGTCGAAGGCCAGCCTGGCTGCGCTGGTCGCCTCGACCATGGCCAACGACGCTCAGCACCTCGCATTGCTCAGATTGGAATTGGGTAAAGATCCGCTCCCGAGCGCCTTCGTGCCCCCGCGGTAGGGCTATTGTGGGCAGCGGAGGAACAGACCCATGCCAAACGTAGGACCACTCGAACTCGTCGTAATTCTGATCGTCGCGCTGCTCGTTCTCGGCCCGAAGAAGCTGCCCGAGGTCGGCCGCTCTGTCGGAAGGGGCCTGCGCGAGTTCAAGGACGCGATCTCCGGCGAGGAAGAGGCGCCGGAGCGCGAGAAGCTCGCCGGACCGCCGGACTAGGCCGGGCGGGGGTAATACGGCTCGCCGGGCACCTCCCGTGAACATTCGGTGACCGTTGGTGTGAACGAGTCGCTCGGGCGGCACAATCCCGGCTGATGGGATTCGATCCCCACGACAACGGCGTGAGCGCCGCAATCGCGGCTGCCATGCTCACGGCGGTCTACGTCACGATCGGCGTGACGATGCTCGCGGCCGCCGTCATGACGCTGCTCAGCCTCTAGGTCCAGGGCAGCTCGGAGCGCTCCTCCCAGTAGCGCTCCGCCGGCTCCGCCATTCCCTCGAGCGCGTCGAGCTCCTGCCACGGCAGTGCCAGCCCTACCGCGCCCGCGTTCGACTTGAGCTGCGTGGCCGTGGTCGCGCCCGAGAGCACGACGTCGGCGAACGGCTGGGAGAGTGCCGCCGCGAGCGCCAGCTGGTCGGGCGATGCCTCCCGGTGTGCAGCGAGCGAGCGGAGGGGCTCGCGCTCCGCGGCATCGCCGCGCGCGGTCAGGCGCCCGTTGGCCACGGCCTCCTTCGCGATCACGCCCCAGCCGGCCCGGTGTGCATCGACGAGCGCCTCCCCCACCGAGGTCTCGAGCAGGTTCCAGGTGGCCTGAACGGTCTCGAACACGTCGAGCTCGAGCGCGCGGCGCAGCGCGTCGGCCTGGCGCGGCCCGCTCAGGGTGAGCCCAACCACCAATCCCTCGGCGCGCAGCCTGCGCAGCTCGTCCAGCACCCGCTCGTCCTCGAGCACGCCACCGTCGAGCGTCGCGGAATGCACCTGATAGAGCGCCAGCCGGTCGCCGAGCAGCTCGCGCGACTCGGCGTACTGGCGCTTCAGGTTCTCGAGCGAGTGGTCCTTCACCTCGTGCACCTCGGCGTCGGCGCGCCAGTCGGCGGTGTACACGTAGCCCCACTTCGAGCCGACGGTCACGTCGGCCGGGGAGTGCTCGTCGAGCCACGACGCGAGGAACTCCTCCGCGCGGCCATAGGAGCGCGCGGCGTCGAAGTAGCGGATGCCGAGCTCGTAGGCGGCGTCGAGAACAGCGTGCGCGTGCGCGCGCATGGCTTCCACGCTGCGGTCCGCACCGAGGTCGGCAGCGTGCCCGATGTCGATGTAGCCGGGCCGCCCCAGCGCCGCGAGGCCGAGGCCGAGCGGGCTCACCCGCAGGCCGGTCTTCCCGAGCTCGCGGCCTACCAGAACGAGGCCGACTCGAGCGAGTCCTCGAGCTCCTCGATCGACTTGTCGTACACGCCCGAGCTGAGGTACTTCCAGCCGCCGTCCGCGACGACGAATACGACGTTGCCGTCGTCGAGCTCCTCCGCCACTCGAACGGCGATCGCTGCGATCGCGCCGCTCGAGACGCCGACGAAGAGGCCCTCCTCGCGCAGCAGCCGCTGGGTCCAGACCACGGCGTCGCGGTTCGAGACGAAGATCTTCCGGTCGAGCAGTGAGAGGTCGATGATCGGCGGGATGAAGCCGTCCTCGAGCGACCGAAGGCCCTGCACCAGCTCTCCCTGCATCGGCTCGGCCGCCACGATCAGGGTGTCCTCGTTCGCCTCCTTGAGGCGGCTCCCCGTGCCCATCAGCGTGCCGCCGGTGCCTAGACCGGCGACGAACGCGGTCAGATCGTCGAGATCATCCAGGATCTCGACCGCCGTGCCGTTGTAGTGCGCGAGCGGGTTCGCCTGGTTCCCGTACTGGTAGGGCATGTAGTACGAGGGATCCTTCTCGGCCATCTCGAGTGCCAGCGCGACCGCGCCGTTCGATCCCTGCACGCCCGGCGAGTAGACGATCTCCGCCCCGTACATGCGGAGCAGCTGGGTGCGCTCGCTCGTCACGTTGTCCGGCATGACGACCTTGAGCGGGTAGCCCTTGCGCGCGCAGATCATCGCGAGGGAGATGCCGGTGTTGCCCGACGTCGGCTCGAGGATCGTCTGGCCGGGGCGGATCAGCCCCTTCTCCTCCGCGTCCTCGATCAGCGAGCGTGCCACGCGGTCCTTCACGGAGCCGGTCGGGTTGGCAGACTCGAGCTTCGCGTAGATGCGAACGCCGGGCTTTGGCGACAGCCGCTTCAGCTCCACCAGCGGCGTGTGGCCGATGGACTCGACGATGTCGCCGTATTTGCCCCCGCAGGGCCTGTTTTCGAGCTGGGGCTCGAACATCACTTCAGAAAGTGTAGTGGTACGTAGAGGGTCCCTGCACCCTCTTTCGGCAGGTTACCCGCCCGTATAAAACTGGAAGCGCCCCGTCCACGTTGCACTTATGGACTGCGTAAATCCTGCGCCGGACCGCGACTGGCAGGGGTAGCCTCGGTCGCGTGTTCCGGCCGGCGATCGGATGCGCTGCACTCGTCGTGGTCGCACTCGGCGTCGGCTGTGGCTCGTCCGCCACGACATCCTCGCGATCCGCTCCAAAGCGCACCGCTCCCGGCGCGAGCACCGGCCCCCGGTGCGGAAGCGCGACCCCTGGCGCCAGCACGATTGCCCATGTGGTCTGGATCGTCATGGAGAACAAATCCTTCCGCGAGGTGATCGGGTCGCGCAACGCGCCCTTCATCAACCGCCTGGCAGCGCGGTGCGGACTTGCGACCAACTTCACGGCCGAGTCGCACCCGAGTCTTCCGAACTACGTCGCGATGACCTCCGGGGGCACCCAGGGAATCCACGACGATGCAGGGCCGAGCGCTCATCGACTGCGGGTTGCAAGCATCTTCTCCCAGCTCCAAAGCGGATGGCGGACGTTCGCGGAGAGCATGCCGTCGAACTGCTCGAGCTCGAACTCGAGCCGCTACTTGGTGCGCCACAACCCGGCCGTCTACTTCACGAACGTGCTCAGGCGCTGCATGGGACAGGACATCCCGCTCGGGTCAGCGCCCGACGTGTCGGCGCGGTTCACATTCATGGTGCCGAACCCCTGCAACGACACGCACGACTGCAGCCTGAGGACCGGCGACGCCTGGCTATCGAAGTGGCTGGCGAAGATCTTCGCCACGCCCCAATACCGCTCGAATACGACGGCAGTCTTCCTGACGTGGGACGAGAACGACGGCGGACCGGGCAACGGCGTGCCCACGATCGTGGTGTCGCCCTCGACCGCGCCCGGCAGGAAGTCCGGGCTGCGCTTCACGCACTACTCGATGCTGCGCACGACCCAAGAGCTGCTCGGGCTCCAACCGCTGCTCGGACACGCTCGGAGCGCGCCGAGCATGCGCGCCGCCTTCGGCCTTTAGAGACCGCAGCGCGCCAGACGCTACGTAG
>JBJMLG010000150.1:0-3774 GCA_045805385.1 Thermoleophilaceae bacterium | reverse complement strand
GCGTGAGGTTCCAGCGCGCGCGGCGGCCCTTCGGTCCCGTCGCGAGCTTCACCACGTCGCCCGCGTTCACCGGCTCGAGCGGTGCGGTGAGGCTGAGGTACTGCACCGATACGCCGGAACCCCGCGTCACGCTGCGGCGCGTGGGCGGGAGCGTCGAAGGCGCGCTCCCCGCGTTGCCCGCCTTGTCCTGCACCGTCACGCTGATCGAGTAGATGCCGTCCGGGGCGAGCTGTCCCGACTGCAGGCGGCCGTCCCATGTCGCAGTCTTGCGGCCGCGGCGGCCCTGGAAGCTGCGAACCAGCCGAGCCGGCCCCGTGACATCGGTGCGGTAGACGCGGAACACCGGCTTCGGGTTCGAGGGCCCGCGGAAGCGAATGCGCGCGTCACCGATGTTGGCGCTGTCGCCGGGGAGGATCGTGGGCGGTGTCACCGCGACGATCGCGGGCCGCGGCGGCTTGGTATCCACGATCAGGCTGCGCGGCGACGTGACGGCCCGCCCCTCGCTCGGCAGCGACACCCGCAGGCGGTACACGCCGTCGGGCACGATCGCGCCGCCGTCGTCGCGGCCGTCCCAGATCATCCGCACGGTGCCGCGGGGCCGGCGTCGGTCGTCGAGGAGAGTCCGCACCGGGTCGCCCGCGTCATTCACGATCGTCGCGGTCACGCGCTCGCGCTTCGGCAAGTCGAAACGCAGCGACGCCGTGTCCTTTCGCCCATCGCCGTTCGGCGAGATGTACGGCTTGTAGTAGACGCGTTCGACGATCGGCGTCGAACGCTTCAGCCTCTGCGTGACGAAGAAGGCCCCGACCGTGGAGAGCACGAGCAGGCCGAAGACGGCGCGGACCAGGAGGCTGCTCGGCACGCGCGTAACGGTAATGGCGCTCAGCCTGTGGGGGCAGCCTTGTCGGCGCCCAGGATCACAATCACCTGGGCGTCACCGGCAAGCTGCTGGGTGGCGGGGTCGGCCTTCTCGACCTGCGTGATCCCCAGCTCGCGCCCCACCGCGCGAGCCGCCGCCTGGTTGCCGTCCGAGTACTCGACGACTGACTCTGCGCGCTGGCCCTGATTGCCGGTCGCGTTCGCCACCGTGCCGCGCTGGTAGCCCTTGTTCTCTAGCTGATCGGCGAGCTTGCTCGCCTGCCCGGTCACGCTGGTGCCGTTCAGCACCGACACGCGTATGTTGGCCGGGTTCACCTGGCCTCCGGCGCGCTTGCCGGACTTCTTCGTGCCGCCGCCGGTCTGCCCGCTGTTGCTCGAGGTGGCCGGCGCGGCCGAGCCGCCGCTGTCGCTCGTGAGCTGCTTCACCCCATAGGCGGCGCCGCCGCCGAGGATGAGCACGCCGGCGACGATCAGCGCGATGTACTTCGGCTCCGGCCAGTGCATGCGGCGGTACCAGGGGTCGTCGGGCCGCGCACCACCGAGAATCGGGCCGGTGCCCGGTCCCGGACCGGGCCGGAAGGCGCTCGTGGTGGGGACCGGCGGCCGCGACTGCGGGGTCTGCACAGCCGTCGGCGCCCCTCCCGGCGGGGGCGCGACCGCGGGAACGCCGCCCTGAGCGGCGACCGCGGTGCGCTGCTGTGCTGCTTGAGCCGCCTGCGCCGGTTGGGGCTGTGCTGCAGGGGCCTGGTTGGCGGCGCGGATGCGCGCCTCCTGCTCGGCCGCTCGTTCCGGCGCCCGGCCCGCCCACTCGCGCAGGCGCTTCACGTCGCGGGCCTGCGAGAAGTAGAGGGCGGCCAGAACGGCCAGTCCGACGACCGCCGCGAACCCTGCGTAGGCGCCGATCTCCTGGACGATGGTCATTCGTCGTGAACCTTAACCGTGCGCGCGGGTGACTAGATGCGCGTGGTCGACTCGGGGTTGGAGGGCTGCTCGAGGGCCGCGGCAGCCGCATGCATTCGCTCGCTCGAGAGCAGTGAGACGGTCTTCGCGAGCCCCGCGGCGTCGCCCTGGTAGCTCAGCTCCTCCACCTGCGAGAACGCATCGTCCACCCAGACGGCGTCGAGCGGCGCTCGCACCGCGGCGACGATCTTCTCGGCGGGCGTCGGGTGCGGGCGCTCGTCGGGGTTGAACAGCTCCTCGTGCAGCTTCTCTCCCGGACGGCGGCCCACGATCGAGATCGCTATGTCCACGCCGGGCTCCTGCCCGGAGAGCCGGATCATGTTCTCGGCCAGGTCCATGATCTTCACCGGGTCGCCCATCTCGAGCACGTAGATCTCCCCGCCCTCGCCGAGCGCGCCGGAGCGGATGATGAGCTGCACGGCCTCGGGGATCGTCATGAAGTAGCGGGTCATGGCGGCGTCGGTGACCGTGAGCGGGCCGCCGCTCGCGATCTGGCGCCGGAAGATCGGCACGACCGAGCCTGAGGAGCCGAGCACGTTGCCGAACCGCACAGTCGTGTAGCGCGTGCCGCGGTGGCGGCTCTGCGCAGCCTCCACCGCCCACTCCGCGAGGGCCTTCGAGGCGCCCATCACGGTCGCCGGCGTGACGGCCTTGTCGGTCGACACGAGCACAAAGCGCTTCGCGCCGGCATCGCCGGCCGCCGCTGCCACGATGCGGGTGGCCACGGCGTTGTTGCGCACGGCCTCGATGGGGTTCTCCTCCATCAGGCCCACGTGCTTGTAGGCGGCGGCGTGGAACACGAACGACGGGCGGTGCTCGAGGAACACCTCGCGCATGCGCACGGCGTCCTTGCAGTCGGCGAGCACGGCCGATGCCCGCGTGAAGTGGCGGTCGTCCTCGAGCTCGCGGCGGATCTCGAAGAGCGCGTTCTCGCCGTGCTCGACGAGGATCAGCCGAGCTGGGCCCACGCGGGCGATCTGGCGGGACAGCTCGGAGCCGATCGAGCCGCCGGCGCCGGTGACGAGCACGACCTCGCCGGCCAGGTAGGCGCCCACGCGGTCGATCTCCACGCGCACCGGCTCGCGGCCGAGCACATCCTCCACCTGCACCTCGCGCAGCTGGCGGGTGAGGTTGAGGCCGCCGGAGAGGATCTCGAAGACGGTCGGCAGCGTGCGCACGGGGATCCCGCGCTCGCGGCAGGCGGTCACGACCTTCTGGCGCACCACGCCCGGCGCGGACGGAATGGCGATGATCACCTCGTCCGGCTCGGCGTCGTCGAGCACACGCTTCAGCTCGTTGGTCGAGCCGAGCACCTTCAGGCCCCGTACCCGCATGCCCTGCTTGCGAGGGTCGTCGTCCACGAAGCCGATCGGGAGCTGCCGCAGCTCGGGGTTGCGGCGAAGCTCGTCGACCACCGACTGGCCGCCGTTGCCGGCGCCCACCACGAGCACCTCGCGCATGTCGCGCACGAGCGGCGCGCGGAACGGGCGCTCCACGAGCGAGCGCACCAGGAAGCGCGTGCCGCCCACGAGCACGAGCGTGAGCAGGAGGTCGAGCGCGATCACGCCGCGCGGCGGGTCGGTGCCGCCCGGCGAGATGGCGAAGAGGATCGCAACGAGCAGCAGGTCCGCGACCACCACGGCGCGCACGGTCGACTCGAAGTCCTTCTGGTCCACGAAGCGCCAGAGCTTGTGGTAGAGCCCGAACAGCGCGAACACGAACACCTTGAACGGGATGACCCACCAGATCGTGTCCCGAAGCAGCTCGTCGTAGCGGTGCGGGATGCCGGCGTCGAAGCGCAGCACGAAGGCCAGGTAGAACGCCAGGCCGACGGCGCACGCGTCGATCGCGACCTGCCCCACCCTGCGGGCGGCAACGGAGGTAGAGAGGCGTGTCCTCAGAGAGTGCAAGAACCGGCTGGAACTGTCGTGGAAT